>NZ_CP100350.1:1652500-1988750 GCF_024204685.1 Gilvimarinus sp. DA14 | reverse complement strand
GAGGGTTTGTTCTTTTTTAACAGATAATCAAGAATGCCCATTACTTGCCTCCCAGCAGACGCTGTAAAAATCCTTTTTTCTGTTGTTCCAAGAAACGGTGTTCTACGTCTTCGCCCAGCAGGCGCGATACGGCGTCAGAGTACGCCTGGCCGGCCTCTGAATCTTCGTCAAGAATAACCGGTGCACCTTGGTTAGAAGCCTTGAGTACCGCTTCGGACTCGGGAATCACGCCCAGCAGCGGAATGGCAAGAATTTCTTCTACGTCTGCCACGCTCAGCATTTCAGAGCTGGCAACTCGGGCGGGATTGTAGCGGGTCAGCAGCAGGTGTTCTTTAACTGACTTACCCTGTTCGGCCATGCGCGATTTGCTTTGCAAAATGCCCAGAATACGGTCGGAGTCGCGCACTGAGGAAACCTCGGGGTTGGTTACCACTATGGCTTCTTCGGCAAAGTACAACGCCATTTGCGCGCCCTGCTCAATACCGGCGGGGGAGTCGCAAATAATATAGTCGAAATCTTTCGCCAGCTCGTCTAACACGGCTTCAACGCCCTCGTGGGTCAGGGCGTCTTTATCGCGGGTTTGCGAGGCGGGCAGAATAAACAAACCCTCAGTGCGCTTGTCTTTAATCAGCGCCTGCTTTAGCGACGCTTCTTTGTTAATTACGTTAACAAAGTCGTATACCACGCGGCGCTCGCAGCCCATAATCAAATCCAGGTTGCGCAGGCCCACGTCAAAATCAATTACCACGGTTTTGTGGCCGCGCAATGCCAGGCCCGTTGAAATAGCGGCACTGGAGGTTGTTTTGCCTACGCCGCCTTTACCCGAAGTCACAACAATAATTTTAGCCACGGTGTTTCCTCAATGTGTTTGGCACTTTTTACAGTGCGGCAATTTCAATGGAATCGTCTTGTAAAAAAACCTGTGCCGGTTGCTTCCAGCAACTTTCCCGCAGGGTGTCGTTGAGCACAAAGTGCCCGTTAATTGAAACCAGTTCGGCCTCCAGATGCTGACAGAATATACGCGCGTTGGGATTGTCGCGCACCCCGGCCAGCGCGCGCCCACGCAGCGGGCCATAGGCGTGAATGTTGCCGTCGGCAATGACTTCGGCGCCTTCACTCACCTGAGCCAGCAGTATTAAATCTGAGCCCTCGGCGTAAATTTGCTGCCCCGAGCGCACCGGGCGCTCAATAATACGAGTAGGGCGACTGGCCGTATCGGGGGCCGGACTTTGCACTGCAACGGGCTCTGGCTCCGGCGCCTGCTCAGCTTTTTCCGGACGCGGGCGGCTGGAGGGAATGTGCACCAACCCTAAGTCTTTGGCCATTTTGGCCTGGGGCTCGCTGCCGCCCTTGCAGCCGAACAGTTGAAAACCCAGCGCCTGACAATGTTTGATAATCTCTTGCAGCTCGGTTTTGTTCAACTCTCCGCTAAAAGAGGCGAGGTTTATAAACAGTGGCGAGCCGGTAAAAAACAATGGCGCGGTCTGCACTTTTTCGTGCAGGGTGCGGGCAAATTCTTCGCTTTGGTAATGGTATAAATCCAGCACCATGCTGGTGACACTGGTGCCTTTGATTTGAAAGCAGGGGTCTGCCATCGGGTCATCCTGATGTTTTTGGCACGGCCGAAGGGCCGCTTGTTCAATGTGGGCAGGTTAGCGTTACAGTCTGGGCCGCAAAAGGCTTCGCACGCGGTTTTGCCAAGTGGGCCGCAATATAGCAAATATTGCGGCCCGGCGATAAGGGGCAGGAGGTGTAGTAGGTTTATTTTTTCAGCGCGGCGACGGCCTGATAGGCCGGTTTGCGTTGGTATTGACGGTCAAACAGCAGCGGGTAGTTGGTGCGCCCTCGTACCGGAAAGTCGTTCTTCCAGGACTCGGCATCACCTGTGCCCCAGAATGTGACCCGGGCGATTTTATCGCGATGCTTTAAAAACAGCTTAAACCATTCGACGTAGCGCTCGGCAAGTTTGTCCTCTATGTCGGCGGGCAGGCCGTTGGGGTAGGGGTTAAGCTCGTCCGAATATTCAAAGCTGTCTGAAATTTCCGCGCCTATGTGGTCCCAGGCAACGGGCAGCGCATCCAGGTCTAGCTCGGTAATATGCACGGCAACGCCTTGCGCGGCATAGGCTTCAATGCTTTTTTCAAACTCGGTAATCTCGGGGTACTCGAGCCCCACGTGGCCCTGCATGCCAACGCCATCAATGGGCACGCCCTCTTGTTTAAAGCGCTTAAGCATATCTACCACAAACTGGCGCTTGCCCGGATTGTGCATGTTGTAGTCGTTGTACATCAGGTGGGCTTCGGGGGCCGCTTCGCGGGCGAAACGGAAAGCGTGATCGAGAAAGTCCGCACCAATCTGATTAAACCAGGGGCTTTTACGCCAGCCTTTGTCTTCGTCGATGGCTTCGTTCACCACATCCCAGGCGTGAATACGACCACGGTAGCGGCCCGCCAGGGTATCGATGTGGTTTTTCATGCGTGCCAGCAAAGCCGCGCGTGATAGCGGCTTGCCGCTGTCATCGTTGAATACCCAGCTTGGGGTTTGTGAGTGCCACACCAACACATGGCCCACCATAAACATGCCGTGCTGTTCGCCAAACTGCATAAACTGGTCGGCGTAGTCCCACACCCACTTTTCGGGCTCTGGGTGAATGCGCTCCCACTTCATGTCGTTTTCCATGGTTAGGGCGTTAAATTCGCGAGCCACCAACGCATTAAAGCCGGCGGGAGGATTGGTCAGGCGGGCGTTGCCAATGGCGGTGCCGATGTAAAAGTCTTCTTTATAGAGATCTTTCAGGCCGGTTTCGGCAAGCGCCTTAGCGATGGCGTTTTGTTTAGTCAGCGCCAGAGCAGCGGCGCCAAGGGCGGTGCGGGTGAGTAGGGTTCGGCGGTTAATAGTCATAGTTTGGGCCTGTTTGAGTTATTGTTCATAATGCTCGCAGTTGGCTTTGTTAGCGACCGCGAGCGCTGTAATACCGACAGACCGTTGTGCTTGTAAAACAGGTCGTCGTTACCACATAAGGTCGTCGGGGATGACGAAATCTTTGTAGGGGTCATCCTCGTCCTGGGCGTCGCTGCTGACGGTATTGGCAACCAGTACATAGGCCGGATCGCGCTCGGCGATTTTGTCGGCAATCTTCTTGGGTACCAGCTCGTAGCCGTCACCGAGCTTGACAATGTTCAGCTGTCCGCGAGTGACTCGGCCGTGAGCTTGCTCGCCCAGCAATATCTTTTTAATTTTCTTGCCATCGGTAAAGTTGTATTCCAGCTCGTTTTCGCGCCCTTCGTGTTTGGGCTGACGGTTGGTTTCAATCAGCTGCTTAATCTGTGCGGCGATGGCTTTTTTCTCGGCCTCGGCTTGGCGCTGGCGGTTCAGCTCGCGATCGCGTTCGGCTTTGGCCAGGCGGGCGGCTTGCGCTTCGGCCTTGCTTTCGTTCTCGGTTGTCTGGCCGGATTTAACCGCCTGCTTGTGTTGTTTGCTTTTCTCTTTTTGAATCTGCTTGGCTTTTTTGGCGTCTATCAGGCCGGCATTTTTCAACTGATCTTGCAGCGAAGCCATGGCTTACCTCTTTTGGTCAATATTACTATAACTTGTGCCCAGTGCAAGGGGCGAATAAAGCTTGGCAGAATAGCCACCTTCGCGCGTGGCAACAAGCATTGGCGCAAAGGTTACAATAACCTTATGAATTTACTTCTGCCTCCATCTTTTACGCTATTGCTGGCGAGCCTGGCGCTGGCCTTGCCCGCGTTGGGTGTGGCGTTACGCGGTGCGCCCTGGCGTCAGCTGGCGGCGACACAGCAGCGCCAGCACGCCTTTTTTGCGGCGATTCTGGCGTTGGGATTATTCTGGCTGCTGCAGGTAGAAGTGCGTGACAGCTTGGGATTTCACCCCATGTTAATGGCGGTGGTGACCATGATTTTCGGCTGGCACTTGGCGCTGATTATTGGCGCTTTAGCCCTGGTAGCCTTGCAGGTATATCGGCTGGCGCTGTGGGGCAGCTTGGATGGTTGGCTTGAGGCGTGGCAGGGGCTTAATCCAGCGGCCCTGCCGGTGGATTTTGTGCTGAGTGTTGTGGTGCCGGCCAGCTGGACCTTGCTGGTGCTGTATCTGGTGGATCGCTGGAGCTTTAAAAATCCGTTTACTTTCTTTTTGGGAGTTGGCTTTTTCGGCGCCATGCTCAGCTGCCTGTGGATGGGGGCCGCCGCTTTTACCCTGTTTTATCTTACCGGCAGCGAAGCGCCTCTGGCCGTGCTGAATGAACACGGCCTGCTGTTTGTACTGATGATGTTCCCCGAAGGCTTCTGCAATGGGGCCCTAGCTACCGTGTTTACCATTCTCTGGCCCGATATGGTGAAAACCTATCGGGATGAGTGGTATTTGGGGGATTGATAGGCTGAGGCCGGATGCTGTTGAACGCAGAACGCAGAACGCAGAACGCAGAACGCAGAACGCAGAACGCAGAACGCAGAACGCAGAACGCAGAACGCAGAACGCAGAACGCAGAACGCAGAACGCAGCACGCAGCACGCAGCACGCAGCACGCAGCACGCAGAAAGAATGAGTCGGATGACGGACGTCTGATGTCTGACGCCAAAGCTTGTTTTATTGGCTTCGGCTGTCGCAGATACTGATCATCAGACATCAGACATCAGACATCAGACATCAGACATCAGACATCAGACATCAGACATCAGACAGGCGCGCAGCGCTCTAGCGCTTGCGCACAATCCCCGCCCAGCCACCGCCGCTGGCAAGGTTAATTTCCAGTATTTCACCGGCGCTGATGTCGCGCTGCTCGCGCTTGTAGTCTTCGGCGTAGTGCTCAGTGTTCAGGCCGTCGCGCAGCAGGTCTAGCTGGAATTCGCCGTCGCCGAGGAAGCTAAAGTCCACTTTTAGGGTGCGGGCGGTATCGTCGGTCATGGCGCCCAGATACCAAGTGTCGCCGCTGCGGCGGGCCACCAGAATATAGTCGCCCACCGAGGCGTCCAGCACACGGGTTTCATCCCACACCGAGGGAAAGGCGGCGATAAATTCTGTGACCTCGGGTTCGCGTAAATAGGTAGACGGTGATTCGCACAGCATTTGCAGCGCGCTTTCGTACACGGCGTACATGGCTACCTGGTGTGCCCGGGTACCGATGCTGACCGGACGGAAATGACTCACATGATGCTGCGGCAAATGCGCGTTGCGTAGCGCGCCTGGGGTGTAGTCCATAGGTCCCGCCACCATGCGAGTAAACGGCAGGGTCACATTGTGCTCGGGGGTGATGTCCTGGCTCCACTTGTTGTTTTCGTTGCCTTTAACCCCTTCATAGGTGAGCACATTGGGATAGGTGCGGCGCAGGCCGGCGGGTTTAAAGCCGCCGTGGTAATCCACCAGCAATTGGTGCTTGGCGGCCTCTTTGGCAATTTTCTCGTAGTAGTTGACCATGTACTGATCCGAGCGCTGCATAAAGTCGATTTTAATACCCGCTGCGCCCCACTCGCCGTAGGTTTTAAGGATATTTTCGTAGTCTTTATCCAACGGCCCCCACAGCGCCCAGAGAATAATACCCACGCCTTTTTCTTTGCCGTAGCGAATCAGTTCGGGGATGTTCATGTCCGGGTTGGACTCGACAATATTGGTGGTGGTTTTGGTCCAGCCCTCGTCCAAAATCACATACTCAAGGCCGTGCCGGGCGGCGAAGTCGATGTAGTACTTGTAGGTCTGGGTGTTGATGCCCGCTTTAAAATCCACACCGAATAAATTATTGGCGTTGTACCAATCCCAGGCGATGCGACCTGGTTTAATCCAACTGGTGTCGCTCAGCTGGTTATCTTCGGCCAGCAGCCAAACTAACTCGCTCTGTACCAGCTCGGCGTCGCTATCGGTAATTACCGCCAGGCGCCAGGGAAAGCTGCGCTTGCCGGTGGTTTCGGCAATGTGGCTTGCCATGGTGATGTCCTGATTGCGATCTTCGGTGCCCGGCATAGGCGTGGCTTTGGTTACCACGCCCGGGTGCTTGGCTGTTACGCCGTTGGTGCCGGTGCCCTCTACGAACAGGCCGGGGTAGTCGCGCAGGTCGCTCTCGGTAAACAAGATATTGATACCGTCGGCATCAAAATAAACCGGCAATGAGGCAAAGCGTGGCGCCTCAATGTCGGCCAAAATTTCTGGCACGTAAAGGCGCTCGTAGTGAGAAATAAGAGTTTCTTCTTCGGGGAAGAGCGTTTCAGTCAGCTCGGGAAAATTGAGCGACATGATCTCTTCTTGCACCACAATCGCGGTGTCTTTTTCGCCCACAAAGCGATAGGCGGCGCCGTCGTCGTAGGCGCGAAAGTCCACCCCATAGCCGTTGCTAAAGCGTAGCCGCAGTTCGCGGTAATGCTCTGTTACCTGTGCATTTTTATGTGTCACCACGGGGGTTAGCGTGTTGTGCACTTCACTGGTCTCGGCAGAGCTGACTTCAATCTCGCTCGCTATATTCCCCTCGCCCTCTAACACCAGGCCAATGGTGCTGGGGGTGATGGCAGGCTTGCCGTTTAGCGTGGCGGACCACTGTAGCGCCGAGTCGGTATTGATACTCAGAGCCAGGTCACCGTCGGGAGAGGTTAGTTCGAAAGTGTCGGCTTGTGTCAGGGGGGCGAGTAGGGTGCCGAAAAACAATGCGCCAGTTGCGGCTTGCCAGGTTAGTTTCATAACGTGCCTTTTTATTGTGTAACCGATTGCGGACGGACATATTGCCTTGGCCGTAAGCTCTAGACAAGTAAAGAACGTTAATCCTTGTTTAGCGCCTTGGGGGCAGGCATATTGGCGCTGAATAAGGAGAAAAGCCTATGGAAAAGATTAATCGCGCCGAGGCGCAGGCCCGCGCCGACGATATCCACGCCTTTCGTCGTGAGCTGAACCGGCTTGCGCCGATTGTCGAGCTCAGCCAGGCGCAGCGCGACGCCATTGCACAGTATCACCACGACCAATTACAGCAGTTGCAGCAAACTCACGATGTCGACTTGGCCGAAGGCGCCAAACGCCTGAGCCTGGGCATGCAGGTGGTGAGTTTTATCGGTGCCTGGGCCCTGGCGGCCAGTGTATTTTTCTTTTTTCAGCAGTACTGGGGGCTACTCGATACTGTCTGGCAGGTTTTAGTGTTACTGGCGGCGCCCCTGCTCAGTTTGGCGCTGGCAGTGGCTATTGCCGGGCGCGACGGTCCGGCCCGCTATTTTGCCAAAATTGCCGCCATGATCAGCTTCGCCTGCTTTGTTATTAACATCGCTTTGTTGGGGCAACTGTTTAATTTCACCCCCTCGCCGGGCGCGCTGGCGGTGTATGCAGTTTATGCGGGGTTGCTCGCTTATGCGCTGCGGGTAAAACTGTTGCTGGCGGTAGCAATCTTGGCGTTGTTTGCGTTTATCGGCGCGCAAAGTGCCACCTACAGCGGTACTTACTGGCTGTCGGTAGGCGAGCGGCCCGAGCATTTTCTGTTGCCCACTCTGGTGCTGTTTTTCTTACCCTCGCTAATCTCCCAGGTCCGCTATGACGGTTTTGCCAGCATTTACCGGGTACTGTCGCTTTGCGCACTGTGTGTGGTGATTCTAGTCTTGGCCAACTGGGGTCGGGCCAGCTATCTGCCCTGGTCAGACAATACGATTGAGGGGCTTTACCAGTTGCTGGGCTTTGCGGTCAGCGGCGGCGCAATCTGGCTTGGCGTCAGGCTCGGTTGGGCGGCGGTAGTGGCCACCGGCAATGTGTTTTTCTTTTTGTTTTTGTACACCAAGTTTTTTGACTGGTGGTGGGACTGGCTGCCTAAATCGCTGTTCTTTTTGCTGTTGGGTTTAACCGCCCTGTTGGCTTTGGTGGTGTTTGCGCGCCTGCGTAAAGTAACCGCTGGGGGTGCGCTATGAAACTGCTGCGCTATGCCGCCCTGTTGGTGCTGGGCGTTAATATCTGGATGCTTTCCCAGGTAGCGATTAATCGCTATTGGGGTGATACCCAGCGTTTCGAATTTACCGAACGCGAACTGGCTATGGCCGGTCGGCATTCCCACGATGCCAGCCGCTCGGTGTATTTGCGCTGGCGGGGCAACTCGCCCGAATTTGGTTATTACAGTTCCAGAACACTTGAGCTGGGTGGCGATGCTTTTCGGGCGCTCCAGTTTTCGCCCGAAGCCTGCCGGGCGCGACAGGCTAGTCGCGATGGTTTTGCTCTGTTTATCTATCAGGGCGAGCCCTATCAAACCCTGCTGGCTCGCTATCGCCAGAACCTGGCAGAGGCGCAAACCCGGGCGCTGGGCGGGAGAGAAGAGGACATTCAAAAACTGGAAAGGGCCAAGCAGTTGCTTGCCAATCAACAGCTTAGTGCTTCGCGCCTGATCGCCGTGGATGTTGCGCGTAACCGGGACGAATTGAGTGCGCGGGCGACGAGTTATGACGCTCCCAGCTTGATTTTGCCGGCTCGAATACAGCCCCTTGATGACTGTGAAACCACCCGGGTCACAGTCAGTATTAACAGCGCTACCCATTTTCACTTAAGCCGCGCGCAAACAGATGGGCTGGACCTTGCCCCCACGGTGGTTCGCTACAACCGGCCTAATGAGGCGCCGCGCTATCGTGTCAGTTTGGCGATAGGCAGTTTGGGAATGCCGTGGGTAGAGGAAATTAGCCGCTGCGAAGGGGAGTGCGAAATAAACAAAGGGCGCCGGTTGGCGCCCTGAAGTAAAGATTTAAAAACTGATTCGAAAGACCGTTGCAGGTTCGGGTTCGGCCATATTGCCACGCACCTTGATGCGGTTGTCGGTATTGCGGATCTCCTCCAATACCGGGTCGTAGCCAAACTGCATCCGGCTCTGCATTTTTTCGCGGGTTTCGTCGCTAATTTCCCAGCGCGGGGTGGTGTCGGGGATTTCCAGCTCCGGCGCCTTTTGGCGCCAGCCGCGCGCCTGTACGACTACCTCTTCTACCACGCGGTCGTCGTAAGCGGTTGCCCCGCCACCGTCCTGTGCGGTGGCCACCAGGGCAAAGCTGCCTGCGGCAACGCTTAACAGCAAAGTATCTTTAAGCGCCATGTTATTGCGCCTCCCGCCACTCCAGGCTATCGAACCAGTAATCCTGGGTGGCTGGCAGCCAGCGGTCAGCGGTGCGTGCCGTCACCCATGCATTCAAGAAGTTTAGCAGCGCCTGATCGCCTTTGCGTACGCCGAAAGACACTTTGTAGCTCAGCAAGGGTTCGGGTAATGGAACGTCGATGGTGTCGCTGTTATCCAGAGCGAAAAAGCGCACTACGGCCTGGCTGGCCACATAACCGTGAGCATCACCTTTTAATACTGCCGCCTCGGCTTCTTTAGAGGTATCAAAGGTTTGGATCTTGGCTTTTTTGAACACCGACGGTGCCAGACTGGCGCCAATGCTATCGTTTACCACGGCAATGGTTATTTTGTCGCTGTTTAGCTCGGCCAGCGAGTTAATGTGTTTGGTTTTTTCGGTGTTGGTGGCAAGGCCAACGCCGGACTCTGAGTAGGGGTTAGAAAACTCCAGGCGCAGGGCGCGCTTTGGGGTAACGGCAAGGCCGGCGGCAATCACGTCAATTTCGCCTTTGTCCAGCGCGGGCATAATGTCTTCCCACTCGTAGACTTTAATGTCGGGGTTAACCCCCATGTCGGCGGCAAGTTTTTTGGCGATGTCCACATCAAAACCACTGGTGTCGCCTTTCTCGTTTTGAATGGTCCAAGGCGTGAACAGTGCTACACCCACGCGAAGGGTGTTTTTTTCCAGCACCTTGTCCAAGGTGTCGGCCTGAGCCTGCACGGTGAAGAGTCCGGCGATCAGCAGACAGGCGCCCGCAAAAATCTTTGCCACAGATGTCATGAGTTACTCCGTTAGTTATTCAGTAAAAATCCGAGGTCGATACTATTACACGTGTGGGGGGAATACCACCTTGGCGGTGGTTTGGTGTGCCTCTGTTACTTCTGGTCGAAGTGAGCATCGTTTTGACGGGCGATCTCTATTTAATTGAACTAAAGGTGTGGAATTTATAGGGGGGTTGCCCGATTACGACTGAGCCGAGTGGAGGCCGATTTTAGGGGGTGAGCGCTCTGGACGAGCGCGAAAGGTCTAAGCGCACATGGACGTGCGATTTAGACCGACCGCTAAAATTGGCTGGAGGGAGGGCACCCCGCAGGGGCCAGTTGTTGGGCGAGGTTTTTGGTTACTTTTTGCCGCAAAAAGTAACTCGCAACGCCCGGCGACACGGGCTTATCAAAAGAGATCTGGGTATTTCACCTTGTATCGTAAAGTAATGGGCTGAAGACTAATGACCTGTTGGCGACAGTTAATAAAAACATCAATCAAACGGCCGTCGGTATCTTTCATCTTCGGGTGGGATGATATCGCCGTCTTCGTCCATCTCGGGGTAGGGGAGGTTATGTTTGCGGCAGTATTTCACCATTTTCGGGTGCATCCATTCGAACAGGGTGGTCCAGTAGTTATCATCTTCTTCTAGGGGGCGTTCGTATAATCCAGCTTTAACCCGTTGTTCCATGGCGGTTTGTAGAATAATGGCGGCGGCGACGCTGACGTTGTAGCTCTCTACCAGGCCCATGTTGGGGATAGTGAGGTGGGCATCGGCCTCGCGGGCGGCGTAGTCCGACAGGCCGCGTTTTTCGGCGCCCATAATTAGCGCAAATGGTCGGGTAAAGTCTGCCTCGCGGTAGTCGATGGCGCGCTCGGACCAATGCGCGGCGTAGAGGGTAAAGCCCTGCTGGCGCAGGGCGCTGCAGCCATCTTCAATGGTGTCGTGTACCGTTTGGCTGGTAAAGCGGCCGATACCGCCGGCGGTATTGTGATACACCAAATGGCCGCGCTCGGGGCGTACCATGTGAATATGGCCGATGCCCGCGGCCTCGGCAGTGCGTAAAATGGCAGAAATATTTTGTGCTTTGTGGACTTTGTCGGTCAGTACGGTCATATCCGGCTGACGCTGGCGCAAAGCTTTTTTAAAGGTTTCGAAGCGCTCGCGGCTCATGGTGTTATCCGGGCAAAAAAGGCGTCATTATAGCGGGGCCGTTGAGCAAATCGCAGGAGGTTGTATGAAAGCATCCGAGTTTCTGAAAAAGTATGAGCAAGAGCAGCAGGATAAAGAAGCTGAAGATCACTCGTTAGAGCACAATGCCCGCGAGCGGGCGGCGCATTTGGAGAACGGTTTAAATGTCGGCTCGCCCTACGATTGGGAGGATCTGGAAAAGTACAAAGCGGAGCTTGCGCGCATGGAGCGCGAAGGGCCGGGGAAAAAACGCAAAGACGACGATTAACAGGATAACCAAGGACGCGACATGGAATGGTGGTGGCTGTTGGCTTATCTCGCGCTCGGCGGGGTAACGGGATTTTTTGCTGGGCTGTTGGGTATTGGCGGTGGCGGTATTATGGTGCCGATTCTCGCCATGCTGTTTGCACACCAGGGGGTTGCCCCGGAGCATATTGTGCATTTTGCTCTGGGTACCTCTATGTCGGCCATTGTGCCAACGGCGATTATTTCTGCGCGCGCCCATCACCGACGCGGTTCGGTCAACTGGCTGGCGGTTAAGCAGCTCACTCCCGGGGTGTTGTTGGGCACTTTCGCCACCACCTTCATTGCCTCGCATTTGCCCACCGTGTTTTTAGCGACTTTTTTTGCTGCCTTTATGGTGTTTATTTCCTGGTACATGGTATTTGGCCGCGCGCCCGCCGCCGACCGACAGTTGCCCTCGGCGCCGGCCATGTTTGGTGTAGGCAGTGGCATTGGCGGTGTTTCGGCGCTGGTGGCCATCGGTGGTGGCTCAATTACCGTGCCGTTTTTAATCTGGTGTAATCAGCATCCGGCCAAAGCGATTGGCACCTCGGCGGCAGTGGGTTTACCCATAGCCCTGGCCGGTAGTATCGGCTATATCATTAACGGTTGGGGCGCGAGTGACAGCCCCCTGGCATTGGGGTATGTGATTTGGCCCGCCGTGGTAGCCATGGCCTGTATGAGTTTGCTTACCGCCCCTTTAGGGGTGAAGGTGGCGCACCGAATTCCGGTGGCGCGCCTCAAACAGGTGTTTGCCATCATGATGGTGTCGCTGGCCATTAAGGTACTGTTTGACGTGTGGGGCGGTTAAGGTGTGAGCCCCGCGTTTTCTAATGTCTCCACCAAGGCGTTAATGTGATCCTCGCGATCATTCAGCGCGGGAATATAGTGGTAAGTCTCACCCCCTGCCTCGGAAAACACTTCGCGATTTTCCACTTCCAGCTCTTCCAGTGTTTCTAAACAATCGGCGCTAAACGCCGGGCTTAAAATCGCAATATGTTTAATACCCTGCGCCGGTAGCGACTCCAGAGTTTTGTCTGTGTAAGGCTTAAGCCACTCGGCCTTGCCGAAGCGAGATTGAAAGGTGGTTAGACAGTCATCCGGGTTCAGGCCTGCCTTTTCGGCCGCCAGACGCGTGGTCTTCATACAGAAACAGTAATAGGGGTCGCCCTTTTGCAGACAAAACTTGGGGGTGCCGTGGTATGAGAACACCCACTTTTGCGGCGCGCCGTGCGTGTTGGCGTGCTCTTTCAGACTGTTCGCCAAGGCGTCCGTATAACTTTCACTTTCGCAGTAGCCGCTGACGAAGTGCAACTCGGGCACCCAGCGCCATCGCTGTAGCTCGCGGCTCACGGCATCGAAGGTAGAGCCCACGGTGGAGGCGGCATATTGAGGATACAGCGGCAGAACAATAATCTTTTTTACCCCAGCGGCCTGCAGTTGCTGCAGGGCGCTGGCGATGGACGGATTGCCGTAGCGCATGCCCAATACGACGTGCGCTTTAGTGCCAATACGGGCGGCGATTTTATCGCGCTGTTTTTGGCTGATGACTAACAGCGGCGAGCCTTCGTTTGTCCAAACGCTTTGATAAAGCTCGGCCGATTGTTTCGGTCGGGTGCGCAGCACAATGCCGTGTAAGATCGCCTTCCAGATAATGCGCGGAATTTCCACAATGCGCGGGTCGGATAAAAACTCCGCCAGATATTTGCGCAGCGCCGGGGCATCGGGCGCATCGGGCGTGCCTAGGTTGGTGAGTAAAACACCCACTTGCGGTTGGTTTTTAACGGTCTCGTGGGCATTGTCGGTAAGCGCCCGATATTTTGCTGGCATAAGTTGCGTCCAATGTTTCTTTTGCTATAACTAATTCTATCAGTTAGATCGCAATGAATTGATCTTCGCCTTTTTATACGCCGTATAAAAAATATAAATCACTCATCGGTAAGAATTGGCCAAGCTATGAAAGCCACCCTTTACTACGACGGATACTGCCAACTGTGCAGCCGCGAGATGCGCTGGTTACGCCGACTCAAATCCAGTGAGCTGCAACTGGTTGATGTTCACGAGGCGACGCTGAGCGAGTACCAGCGTCAGCAGATGCTCTACAGCTTACATGTGCAATTTGCCGACGACAGTTGGGCTATTGGTGTCGAGGCCAATGTGGCGGCCTGGAGCTATACCCCCATTGGTTTTCTATGGCGGCCGCTGTTGTGGCCGGGCATTCGCTCCTTGGCCGAGAGTGCGTATCGTCGCTGGGCCGAGCGGCGCGCCAATCGCTGTGGTTGGATTAAGGATAAATGGATAGAAGCGAGGACTTCTGATGAGCACTAAACCGCGTCCCCTGATCTTGTCGTTGACCGATTGCTCCCATTACCTTGCCGCCTGGGGGCACGAAGCCCAGGGCGAGATGCCAGACTGGCGAGTGATACAGGGGCAGGCAGGTCAACCCAAACGCTTCCCCAGCCTTATGGCAGCCAAATGCTGGTGGGCCGGGCAGGGTAAGCGCGAGGCATGGCTGGTAATGCAGAGTCCTTATGATGAAATGATCGGCAATGAAGGCCCGGTTGTGGATGAAATGAGGATACGGATCCTCTGACCAAGTCTACAGTGGACTTGATCGGAGAATCGTATCTACTGCCCCGCTCACGGTCACTGAGCGGGGCCATACCTCTAGTCAGCCGGGGTAATGCGAATAATTTGTCCGTCAGAGGCATCTGTTAGCAGATACAGATAGCCGTCTGGCCCCTGCACCACATGACGCAAGCGCTCGCCTAGCTCGTCGGTGAGCATGCGCTCTTCATGCAGAACCCGCTCACCTTCTATATCCAAGCGCGACAGTGTTTCGGCGCGCAGGCTGGCGACAAAGATATCGCCCTTCCAGGCGGGAAATTTATCGCCGGTATAGAAGGTCAGGCCGGCGGTGGCCAGAGAGGGTAGCCAGTAGTAAACGGGGGTTTCCATCCCCTCTTTTTTAAAGCCCTCGCCGATTTTCCCGCCGCCGTAATCTTCACCGTAGGTCACCACCGGCCAGCCGTAGTTCAGACCCGCACGGTCGATATTGAGTTCGTCGCCGCCCTGGGCGCCGTGTTCCCCGCTCCACAGTTCTCCGGTTTCTGGGTGAATGGTGGCTCCCTGCATATTGCGATGGCCGTAAGACCAGATTTCCGGCAGGGCGCCCTCGGTGTTTACAAAGGGATTGTCGGCAGGAACGCTGCCGTCGGTTTTAATGCGAATCACCTTACCGTGGTGGTTGTCCAGGGTTTGCGCATCATCTTTGCGACTGTAGCGCTCCCCCAGAGTCAGAAACAAAGTGCCATCGCCTTTAAACACAATGCGCGAGCCAAAGTGGTTGTTGCTGCTGACCTTAGGTTGCTGACTAAAGATGCGTTCAAACTCTGCCAGAGCGTTACCGTTTAGTTTTGCCCGCGCCAGGGCGGTGCTGTTGCCACCTTCGCCTGGCTCAGAGTAGCTGAAATAAATCCAACCATTGTTGGCGTAGTCCGGGTCCAGGGCGATATCCAGCAGGCCGCCCTGACCGCGGCTGAAGATTTCCGGCAGCCCGGTAATGGGCTCACCTACTTGGCCATCGGCGGAAACTTTGCGCATGGTGCCCACCCGTTCGGTGACCAACATGGAGCCGTCGGGTAAAAAGGCCAATCCCCAAGGGTTTTTCAAGCCTTCGGCGACAGTTTCAAGCTCGATTTCGGCGCGTTCGGTGTCGATGGTTTTGGCATTGAGAGCCGGAGCAAGACTTATGGAGGCCAGGGCGCAGGCGCAAACTAAATGACGTAACTTCATGATAGCTCCTATAACGAGTGATTTAGCGCTTGAGAATCAGCAATGGGCACGTTAATATGGTCTTATTGACTATTTGATAAGTCAATCCATTTGAATCAAAACCATAATAACGAAGGTCTGCTATGAAAACGAATTTAAAGCCCATAACTTTACTTGTCTTGGCGGCAGCCCTAACCGCCTGTGGAGGTGGCTCGGGTGGCGGCACTACGACTCCACCGGCCTCATCATCGAGCTCTTCATCGGTTGAGTCGTCATCTAGCTCTTCCAGCAGCTCGGTTGAGAGTAGTTCGTCCTCTTCAAGTACTAGTTCGTCGGTCAGCTCGGATGGACCGATTGCGATTGAGCCGGATTTTGATCTTTATGCCATTACTCCATCAGATTTTCCTGTGGGTGTGGCGGTATCTGCAGCCAACGAAAACTACAGTATTTTCAACCACAGTGACGCCGCCGAGCGCCAGAGTGTTATTAGCCGGCACTTCAGTCAGCTGACAGCCGGCAATATTATGAAAATGAGCTACCTGCACCCGCAGGAAGACACCTTTACCTTTGGCGATGCCGACCAGCTGGTAGGCTTTGCCGCAACGAATGGCATGACCGTACACGGCCACGCACTGGTATGGCACTCTGGCTATCAAGTGCCCGACTTTATGAACAACTATGACGGCGACTTTGCCGCCATGCTGAGCGACCATGTGACCGGCGTGGTAGAGCATTTCGAGACTGAGTTTCCAGGGGTGGTGACCAGCTGGGATGTGGTGAACGAAGCCGTAGACCAGGGGGCCGGTGACGGTTTCCGTCGTTCTGTGTTTTACAACGAGCTGCCACCAGCGTCCGAGGGCGAGATCCCCGAGTACCTCAAAGTTGCCTTTCAGGCCGCACGCGATGCCGCCCCGGATGTGGATTTGTACTACAACGACTACGACAACACAGCCAACGAGACTCGTTTAAACAAGACCTTGCAGATTGCCGAGGCCTTGAACGAAGAGGGCACCATCGACGGCGTGGGTTTCCAGATGCACGTGTATATGACTTACCCCTCGCTTAGCCACTTCGAGAACGCCTTCCAGCAAGTTGTGGATCTGGGGCTGAAGGTAAAAATCACCGAGTTAGATGTCGCCGTGGTAAACCCCTATGGCGGCGGTGGAGCTCCGGCTTTGCCCGAGTATGATGAGCAGCTGGCGGACGAGCAAAAGCAGCGTTTTTGTGAGATCACCCAGGTCTACTTAGATACTGTGCCCGCTAATCTGCGCGGCGGTTTTACCGTGTGGGGGCTTACCGATGATGAAAGTTGGCTGATGAACCAATTTGCCAACGCAGCCGGTGCGAATTACGACGACGTGTGGCCACTGCTGTTTAACGCCAATCTGTCTGCCAAGCCCGCTTTACAGGGCGTAGCCGATGCGTTTACCGGCCAGGGCTGTAACTAAATTTGCCTTGCTATAAGCCCCGGCGCCATGCGCCGGGGCTCCCTCCCAACGGCTTTGTGTGCTAAGTTGCAGACTGATTATTAATCGCTGACTTTCACTGTCGTAGGGCCGTCTTACATGTTGATGTTCTACCCCGAAATTAAACCTTTCGCCCGCCACCAAATTCCGGTGGATGCTCCTCACGAATTATATGTGGATGAATCCGGCAATCCCGACGGCATACCCGTGCTGTTTGTGCACGGCGGCCCAGGCGCTGGCTGTGGTAAATACGACCGGCGTTTCTTTGACCCGGAGCGCTATCGCATTATTTTGTTCGATCAGCGCGGCTGTGGGCGCTCCACCCCCCATGCCGAGCTTGAGGGTAACAATACCCCGGCGTTGGTAAAGGATATCGAAACCATCCGCACCAAGCTGGGAATTGATCAGTGGGTGTTGTTCGGCGGCTCCTGGGGCTCCACTCTCAGCTTGGTGTACGCCGAAACTTATCCCGAGCGAGTGCTGGGCCTGATTTTGCGCGGCATATTTCTGTGCCGTGAAAAAGACCTGCGTTGGTTTTATCAGGAAGGTGCCAGTGCGATCTTTCCCGACTACTGGCAGGACTTTTTGGCCCCTATTCCAGCCGACGAGCGCCACGATTTAATGCGCGCCTATTACAAAAAACTTACCGGCGATAACGAGCTGCAAAAAATGTCGGCCGCCAAGGCCTGGTCACTGTGGGAGGGGCGCTGTGCCACCTTGCGCCCCAACCAGGATGTGGTTGATGCGTTTTCCAACCCCTTCAAAGCACAGGCACTGGCCCGTATTGAAGCGCATTATTTTGTTCACGGCGCCTTTTTGGATGACAACCAAATTGTCGAAAACGCCCACCGCCTGGCGGGAATTCCCGGTGTGATTGTGCACGGGCGCTACGATATGGTGTGCCCGCTGGATAATGCCTTTGCGCTGCAAAAAGCCTGGCCCGAGGCCGAGCTGCAAATTATCCGCGACGCCGGTCACGCTTCACGCGAGGCGGGTATTGTCGATGCACTAATACGCGCCACCGACGATCTGGCGCGCAAGCTCAGCCACGATTCAGATCACCTGGCCTGATGCGCGGCTTAATACAACGTGTCAGCAGCGCTTCGGTCAGCGTTGCCGGCGAATGCGTGGGGCAGATAGATCAGGGGTTGTTGCTGTTGCTCGGGGTAGAGCGAGATGATACCCGCGCTAACGCCGATAAATTACTTAAAAAATTACTCGCCTATCGCGTGTTTTCCGATGCCGATGGCAAAATGAACTTAAACGTCGCGCAGGTAAATGGCGGCGTGCTGGCGGTGTCGCAATTTACCCTGGCGGCAGATACCAGTAAGGGGCTGCGCCCCGGTTTTTCCTCCGCTGCCAGCCCTGAACTTGCCCGCGAACTTTACGATTACTTTATTGATCGACTGCGCGACGCCCACCCCAAGGTAGCCACCGGCCAGTTTGCCGCCGATATGCAGGTGGCGTTGGTCAATGATGGGCCGGTAACCTTTTTACTCTCGTCTTAACCTCTAGTCTGCGTTTTAAATAAGGAACACTTATGCAAAGGATCATTCACTTCGGCTTGTTGTGTGTATTGGCTATCAGTTGTCGCGTTAGCGCCGACGCCATGGTGTGGGAAGTGACCCGCGGCGACAACACAGTCTACCTGGCCGGCACCATTCATATGCTAAAAGCTTCAGATTACCCGCTGCCGGCCGAGTATCAGCGCGCTTTTTCTGAAGCGCAAACTGTGGTGTTTGAAACGGATATGGCTGCGGTGCAGTCGCCCGAATTTGCCATGCAAATGACGCAGTTGATGATGCTGCCCAGCGGCAGCAGCTTGCAGAGCGAATTAAGCTCTGATGTTTACGCCGAGCTGCGTCAGTTTGCCAGTGCACGCAGCTTGCCTTTGATGCAGCTACAGCAGTTTAAACCTGCCTTTGTTGCTCTGACCTATTCCATTTTAGAAATGCAAAAACTCGGCTTTACCGAAGGCGTCGATGTGCGCTATTCACGCCTGGCGAGCGAGCAGGGCAAAACACTCGCTTGGCTGGAAACCCCGGAAGAACAATTGCAGTTTATTGTCGCCATGACCGAGCTGGATGCCAACGAGTTTATGCGTTACAGCCTGGAAGATTTAGAGCAGTTGCCGCTGATTATGGACGATATGGTCAACGCCTTTAAAAGCGGTAACGATAAAGCCCTGTTTGAGTTGGGCGGCGCGCCCATGCAGGAATATTCGGCCGAGCTTTACAACACGATTGTCCGCGATCGCAATCGGGCCTGGACGGCGCATATCGATCAGTATTTAGCGAGCCCGGAGACTGAACTGGTTATGGTGGGCGCTCTGCATTTGGCAGGACCGGACAGCGTGGTGGAAATGCTGCGCGCGGATGGTTATAAAGTAGAAAGGTTTAAGTAATGTTAGTGGCGAACTGATTTTCGCTTTACGTTAATAGTGCAGTCCAAGCAGTGACAAGGAGTAACTTATGAATATTGAAAATTTACCGCTTACCCAGGCCATTGCCAGCAATTGGTGGATGCTGTTGTTGCGCGGTTTATTCGCCATTGCCTTCGGCTTATGTGCGTGGTTTTTACCCGGCGTTTCCCTGGCGGTGCTGATTATCATGTTCGGCGCCTTTTCACTGGCCGATGGCGTGGTGGGCATTTGGATGGCTTTTTCCGGGCGCCAGCAAAACGATCACTGGTGGGTGTTGTTGCTCTGGGCTATCAGCAGTTTACTGGTGGGTTTGTGCGCACTTTTCGCCCCGGGGGTAACGGCGGTGGTGCTGCTATGGTTGATTGCGGCCTGGTCCATTATTGTTGGCGTGCTGCAAATTGCCGCGGCTATTCGCCTGCGTCAAGAGTTGCAGGGCGAATGGCGCTTGGTGCTTAGTGGCGCTCTGGGTGTTTTGTTTGGTGTTGCCCTATTTGCCTGGCCTGGCGCGGGCATTTTAACCCTGCTGTGGCTAATCGGCGCCTTTGCCGTATTGATTGGTGTGCTGCTGGTGATTCTGGCGTTTAAGGTTCGCAGCTTTAAGGTGTCAGCTTAATCCACGACTTTCGCCTAACAAAAAACCGGCTAAATGCCGGTTTTTTCTCTCTGTACCGTAATACTACTCTGCGTTCTGCGTTCTGCGTTCTGCGTTCTGCGTTCTGCGTTCTGCGTTCTGCGTTCTGCGCTCAATCTTCCACGCCCAAGTACCGTTTCTTTTTGTTGGCTTTCATTAGCGTTAAGTCGCCCATAAATAAGCCGTCCAGGCAGTTGCCGAAATCCGAGTCAACGCTAAACGCCAGTAAGCTGTAGCCGCCCGCTTCGTAAAGAGCTGCGTATTGTTTATAAAGTGTCGGCAGCTTGTGTCCGGCCTCGGTAAACTTTTTTTGCAGCAGGCGGAAAGCATCGTCTTGATCCAGTGCGGCAAATTCCTGATTGATGGCAGCGAAGGCTTCGGGCTCCAGTAAGTGCGGGTGGGTTGCCTGGGCCAGCGGTTTTTGGGTGCGATAGTAGCGCTCGTAAAAATAAACGGTGAGGTCGCGCAGCGCTTTGGGGTACTCATCGCTCATGCTTACCGGGCCCAGTACATAGCGTACCTGCGGGTTGTGCTGCAGGTAAGCGCCCAGGCCTTGCCATAAGTAATCCAGGCTGGCCTTGCCCCAGTATTTGGGGTTTACAAAGCTGCGGCCCAGCTCTACGCCCTGCTCCAGGTAGGGGAACATGTCTGGCGTGTAGTGAAACAGCTCGGCGGTGTACAGACCTTCCAGACCTTGCTGCTGCATAATGCGGCCGCAATCGGCAATGCGATAGGCGCCTGCCAGGGTCAGATTTACATCGTCCCACAAGACCAGGTGGCGGTAGTGGTGATCGTATTTATCCAGGTCGCGGCGGGCGCCGGTGCCTTCGCCCACCAGGCGAAAGGTGTGCTCACGCAGGCGGCCAATTTCACGCAGTACCGTGGGGTGGCTTTCATAATCACACAGATAAATTTTGTTGTTATCCGAGGTGTTGCCCAAAAGTTGCGCTTTGGCTAATTCAGCGCGAATCGCGCCGCGCTCTTCCGGGTGCGCGATGGTGCGCTCAGTAACAAACTGGGTGCTGCGCTTTTTGCGCAATTTATAAATATGCTTTTTTAACCGTTTAATCAGGGCCTTGTCGGCCAGCTTGTCGGTTTGCAGCTCAGCGCAGGGAATCATCTCGCCCACGCGAATGCGTATTTCGGCGGATTGCTTTTTGAACATTTCCCGCGCTAACAGCGCGGTTCCAAAGGGCTTGTAGAGCATGGAGGCTGAGTAAAACAGCAGCGAGTTTTTCGCCTCGATGTGCATGGGCAAAATCGGCGAATTGGTTTTGCGCGCGAAGTGCAAAAAGCCTGCGTGCCAGGCGCCATCGCGAATACCTTTGGGGCTGGCGCGGGACACTTCCCCGGCGGGGAATACAATCACCGCCTGTTCGCTGTTAAGTGCATCGACAATAGCGCGGTAGCTTTTGCGGTAGGCGCCCCGGGTCATGTTATCCAGCGGTAGAAATACATTGTGCAGTGGCTCAAAGGCCATCAGCATATCGTTGGCGACGATGCGCGCGTCGGGTCGCACCTCGCTCACCATACGCAGCAGCGCCAACCCATCCAGCGAGCCAATGGGGTGGTTGGCGATGATCACCACCCGGCCGCTGGCGGGAATGTTATGGCGATCGCGCGCGCCCGCGCTGTAGGTGAAATTGAAGTAATCGAAAATCTGATCGATAAAATCAATGCCCCGCAGGCCTTCGTTGTTGCGCAGAAACTGATTGATTTTTTGCTCGTGGGTAAGTTTGCGCAGCAGGCTTAGGGTGGGACGGCGGATAATGGGTTTGGTAGTGGCAAAGCCCGGAAATTTATCGGTGACCGACTGTTCAATATTCAGCATAGCGTTTTACCTGACGTGATAGCCCCGGCTGGTGGGGTGTGTTGTCGGTAACGCTAGTGCCAAACAGTGACAGAACTGTGATGATTTTATGACCGCCGCGTGACAGGCAGGGCCATCAATTGAGTTTGCTGGCGCTCCAGCAATGCCTTGTAGGGCGGTTTAATTTCTTCCACCAATTGTGTATCGCTCAAACGGATATAGCCCGACAGCGCACTGTCCGAAATCGCATCGGACAGCCAAATCTGGTAGGGCGTAAGCGCGGGGGGCTGCTCGCAGCCGGACTCGCTGATGCTGGCGGCCAGTTTCAGGCGCGGGCTATCGCTTGATTCGCTCAACCCTACCGCCAGCTGACTGATGCAAATGCCGTAAAAAATGGCGTTTTCACGGGTGTCAGCGGTGGCGCAAAGGCGAAGGCATTTATCGTCGAAGGATTCCTGGTGACCGGTATAAAGCGCCAGAATGCCCTGCAGCTGCTGCTTGAAGCGGCTCAGGCGCAGCTCGTAACCCTGTTTGGTTAGCTGTTGTTGCAGCGCGGGCAGGTTCAGAAAATGCAGCTCCACCTGCACCGCGTAATGTGTCGTCGACTCGTCTTCGTCTTCGAACTCGCTTGGCAGTGCATCGTCTTCGCTACCGTCCATGGCAAAGGTTTGCTCTGCGACGGTGTCATCGTGTTCAGTCGGAGTCGGTTTGGGTTTCTTTTTGACTTTGGGCGGTCGGGCTTGGTAGACGGCAAGGTAATGATCTCCCAGCCATAGCGCACCGATGCAAGCGAGCACCACAAGGCTCCAAATCCATAAGTAATTGGCGTACAGCCGATGCACGGGTGCAAGCGCCAGGGTCACGGTTAGGTGACCGGCTATGTGAGTATCCAAGGTGATGGGAGCGGCAAACTGCGCGGCCTGCAACTCAGTGGCAAGATTACCTCCGCCCGCTTGTACCAGCAGATTATTTTCCACATCGTGCACGGTGGCGCCGTGGACCGCGGGTTGCGCGGCGAGCGATTGCAAAATAACCTGCAGGCTGATCATGTCCTGGGCCAGCGCCGGCTCTACCGCCTGCGCCGCGGCGCGCTCGGCCATTGCCTGGCCATAGCGGCTAGCCTGGGTGTTTTGCTGCTGCTTGGCATAGTGCAGCGTCAAGCCGGTGCCCAGCAAACCCAGGGCGAGCAAGACAAGCGAGCAAAGGCAAAGCAGGGGGCGGCGGGTGCAGTACTGGTAAAGGCTCATTCCGTGTCCGGGCAAATCAGATTTTTGCGCATTCTAACGCAAATGATAGACGCTGCGCGTTATAATGCCCCCTTTTCGGACAGCAGTCAGTTATTGTGAAGCAAATACTCCTGATCAACGCCGTCGGCGCCGACCAACCCGGCGTCACCTCTGCCATCGCTCAAGTGCTCAGTCGCTATCAGGCCGCCGTGCTCGATATCGGCCAAGCCGTCATCCACGACAGCCTGACCCTAGGCATTATGGTGGGGGTGGATACCGAGCAAGTGAAAGAAGAACACTTACTGGCCGAGCTGCAAAGCGCTACCGTCGATTTAGGCATCGACATCCGCTTTACTCCCATCAGCCACGACAGTTACCACCATTGGGTTGAACAGCAGGGCAAGGCGCGCTACATCGTCACCCTGCTGGCTCGCGAAGTGACGGCCGGGCAAATTGCCGACCTGACCCAGGTCACGGTGAAGCACGGTTTGAACATCGACAATATCAGTCGCCTGTCGGGCCGTATTTCACTGGTGGGTGAGAGCGAAAAAAGCAACGCCTGCGTTGAATTTTCGGTGCGCGGCGAACCGGCCGACCGCGAAGCTTTGCGGCGCGACTTTATGGAGCTGTCCACCCGCCACGAAGCGGACGTTGCCTTTCAGCGCGACACCGTCTATCGCCGCAACCGCCGCTTGGTGTGCTTCGATATGGACTCCACCCTGATTGAAGCCGAAGTGATTGACGAGCTGGCCAAAGCGGCCGGCGTGGGCGAGCAGGTGGCCGAAATTACCGAACTGGCCATGGCCGGCGAGCTGGATTTTAACGAAAGTTTCGCCCGCCGTATGGCACTGTTAAAAGGTCTGGACGAAAGCGTGCTGGCCGAGATTGCCGAAAATTTGCCTGTTACCGAAGGCGCCGCCAAGCTGATCAGCAGCCTGAAAAAGCTCGGCTACAAAACCGCCATTCTCTCCGGCGGTTTTCAATACTTTGGCGAATACCTGCAAAAGAAACTCGGCATCGATTACGTCTACGCCAACACCCTTGATATTGTCGACGGCAAAGTCACCGGTGAGGTAAAAGGCGAAGTGGTTAACGGCGAGCGCAAAGCCGCGCTGTTAAAAATGCTCGCCGAGCGCGAAGGCATTACCGCCGAACAAACCATCGCTGTAGGCGACGGCGCCAACGACCTGCCCATGCTCGCCGCCGCAGGCCTGGGCATCGCGTTTCGCGCCAAGCCACTGGTCAAAGCCAGCGCCGAGCAGGCGATTTCGACGTTAGGATTAGATGCGATTTTGTATTTGCTGGGGTTTCGGGAGCGGGATCAGATTCTGTGACAGTGTCGCGCTGCGCGCGGGTGTTTGTTTGCCCGTGTCGCCGGGCGTTGCGAGTTACTTTTTAGGGGTAAAAAGTAACCAAAAACCCTGCCCAACATCTGGCCCCTGCGGGGTTCCCTCTCTCCAGCCTATTTTAGCGGTCGGTTTAAATCGCACATCCATGTGCGCTTAAACCTTTCGCGCTCATCCAGAGCGCTCAACCACTAAAATAGGCCTCCGTTCGGCTCAGATGTAATCGGGCGAAACCCATGCGAGTTCGTCGCTTGTTCAGCATTTCGCTATTCTTTTACGTTGAGCCGTCACACGTTAACCCGTTGCCAAATGGGTCGACCTATGGCACTCTTTTCCTCAAGTTTTTTGTGGTCTTGATCGGCTTGTTTAAGTCGCATTAAGTTCACATCTGGGCCAGCGGAAAGGTAGGGTAAACAGTGCATCGGGACTGATGTGCGAGCACTTCTCCCTTCTGTTTTGAAATCCCATACATTTTCTAGGCACGTTATAACGTGTTCTGAACGATTGGTTTTTGGTTGCCAAAGCCAGTGTTGCCGTAGAAAGTGAGCCGGCTCACTTTGTTTTTCCAGTTTGGCTGATATTACTGAAACACAAGCAATAGTATTCAGCTGTTTAGAACGTAAAGCAAAGGCTCTCAAGCACGAGTGATACATTGCCAGTGTGAAAGTAAGACGGCTTCTTTACAAACTACAATAAACGCACCAAATGGCCATTAACATGAGAGTTTAAAAAAGGCTTGAAAGCACTTTTTAAAAATTTTCTAGGGAAGATACATTGCCAGGCGTATTTTTCAACTCGCACATTAATAAGCTGTTAACTTTGGAGTACTCATGAAGATAATTGTGATGTTATTGCTCATTGCCCTATCTCAGCTTTCATACTCGTGTGCTGATTTGGTTCCCGGTAAAAGCCCAGTTCTGAAGCAATTCAAATCGATCATAATGATAGATGATGTACAGGGCAATGTAAGGAAAGGCGAAGCTGAGGCGTTGCTGTCCATTAACGAAAATGGTGAGGTTACAAAAGCAAAGCTGATATCTGTCAAGCCGGATTCACTAAACAAGGATAAGATTCTAAAGGAAATTCTGAGAGCAAAATTCTCAGTCTCGACAAGGCTGGAGGACTATGTTCATATTTTTGAGTTCCAAGTGGTCCAGCGTTAAAGTTAACAAGCGGTTCTAGATGCGCCGCACAAAAAACTTGTGGCTGGGACGGCTTACGCTTCGCTCCAGTCGCCACTAAACCTACAAGGTAGTTGTGCAGTGAAAGATGGGGTCAAATCTTGGTTTAAGTGAACGAATGGGGTCAAATCTTGACTTAAGAAAAATTAAGTGGCTCGGTTGTGCCTATGAAGTGGCCTGTAATTTAAGTAGGATAAGTCAAGATTTGACCCCATAGCTCCTCAAGCGTTTAATAAATTTTATAAAAGCTAGGTTGTCAGACGAATTTATCAATTCGTATTTTAATGAACTGTTATGCACGGTGGGGGGTATATGAGGATTTCCTACTCTTATGGTTGGCTTGGGTATTTTATGAAATATCTTGGTGGGATATCCATGGCAATGCTTACACTTTTATTTTCTGGCTTGTTTGCTCTCTCAATGTTTGATATTGAGAATATGTTGCAGAAAATGCCAGTACAAACACCATTGTGGCTGCTGATCTCTATAGCAATGATTTTTTTGTGTACTAAGGGGGCGTACTATTTGTTCAAATATAGATGCCTCTTTATAAAAACATTTCAATTTGATGATGGTGGGATTTCAATTTTATCTAAAGATGGAAGTTCATCTAGCCATAGTTACAGTGAGTTTGATTTTATAATTTATAGAAGAATTCCAAAAATATTTGAAATACACTTTAAAGAAAAGTCCTCCAATTCAATAATATTAATGAATAATGGACAGAGGCTAACCAACGATTTTTTGGAGCTAAAGCAATTCTTATCAAGTAGGCGGTTCAATTTAAAAAATAGGCTTTGGTAAGTGCATAACAAAGTGTGTCAAAATCACACGCTAAAGTATGGTCGTCTGTCGGTATCTGACCACTTCTCTTCTTAATAAGCTATTAGGTGATTCAGTGCGAGAGCTAAAATCTACACTTCTCGGGTTTCTGGCTGGATGCGCATCCTTACTGCTTGAGTCTTCCAAGCATGTTGGATTGCAGTGGCTTATTTTAGCCGTAATTTTAGTCTCGGGCGTTTTCGCTTTAAAGCATCCGGGATTATCTTTTCTTCCAAGTGACGCCTCATGGGTTTCTAAGGTCAGCTGGAGTAAGGAGTTTTGGCTTTTCGCCATTTTTATTCTGTCTTTTTCCTGTGCACATCTTCTACACTGGGTCGTTGTAAATGATTTCACCTAACATTCTCATTAATATGTTAATTTCAAGTTTTGCACTTGAAAGTATTAAGTGAGCTGTAAGGTTTGGGCTTAATTTAATATGAATAAGGCCGTAAGAGTGGCAAAGCTGATAAAGCATTATCCAGGCGGCAAATTGAAGCAGCTATTGGCATGAGTTATGTGGCTATGGGTATTTTCTTTTTCTGCGATATTGTTTGGTATTTTTGGGCTGATTTCTGGTCTAAATTCTTTTGCGGTGCTTCTATCGTTCCTGACTGCTGTCGGCTGCTTTGGTGGGTCGATGTTGTATTTCGACGAAGCTGAAAGAGTTCACCGGATCAGAGTCGCTAACGACAATGTTCCGAAATCGTAATGGAGTGTATGCCCCATGGTGGAAACAACCAGGTGAATGTTGTTAGCGTCGGCCTTGAAAAGGCATGCTGCCAGTCGTCGCGCGGATATATGGAGCCAAAGGTGAGGTCAACATGAAGTTTCAATGTGCTGAATGTAATCATATCTTCACAGGGCGAACGGCTATCTGTGAAGATTGGCGGATTAAAGAAAGATCATTTGGCTGTCCGGCTTGCCTAAGATTTCTAAGGGACCCTAGAAAACAAGATGTGGGGCCTGCCTTAAGCGGAATGGCAAAGACTCAAGTGATAACGTTAATTTTCGTATTTTTAGTCTTTGGTGCTATTTGGAAACTCGAAGAATTTACAGGAGTCTCACAGGTCTATTTTTACATTCCGTTATTGATTGTAGCGGCGTGGTATATATACAAGAATCCAGCTAAGCCTCTGTTGGCAGAGCCGTATGGAGACTAATTGCACTGCAAACGTTTCTTGACTTTTCAAATGCACAGTTATCTTATGCGAGCTCTTTATTTTGTGGCTTTTCGTTGGAAGTGATTTTGTGAGTGAAGGTAATAGTTGTCATATCGAGGCGTGAGAATTGATTGTGACTATATTTCGTTGCTCTGAGTGTTCCTCTAGCTTGAATAGGTTTTCCTTAAAAACCATTTATCTTCTTAGTTATAGAAAGTTGCAGATATTCTGTTCGCATTGCGGAGCAAGATACGAATATAAATTTGAGTGGTTAGCTATAGGGTTTTCGGTTTTTTTCTTTCTGGGGGTAATTTTTAAGAAGGGTTCTGGGTGTGGGGTGCCCTGCGCTGGAGCGGGATCGGAATGGGCGGCAGCCTTTGTTATTGTTGCAATTGTTTATTTATTATCAGTCGCCACGCCGCTGAATAAATGTAAAAAGTAAAAGATTTTTCAAGTTTTTAATATGAGGAAATAGGTAAAAGCAATCGCCATTTAGCATCAGACATCAGACGTCCGACCCACCTCCCTATCGCGTAACAACAAACACCAATAGCCCAACCGCCACGGCCCACCCTGAAATCGCTAACACCTTCCACACTTTCTCCGGGTGTCTTTCCATAATCGGTTTATGCCGATTGGTTAGCCAGTTTGGGTTGGGGCGTTTTAAATCCTGCAGCCATTCTGACAAGACTTCGTAGCGTTGCCCCGGCTGAATGGACAGCGCTTTTTCCAGGGCGCGGTCCATCCATGCGGGCACTAGCGGGTTGAATTGTAGCGCTGAGCGGTATTTAAGTTTTTGAAATTGTGGCAGTGACATGGCTTTGCCATAGCCTTCGCCGAAGGGGTGTTTGCCGGTGAGCATTTCGTACATTAATACCGCCAGTGAGAATTGATCCGAGCGCGGGCCGGTGGGGGCGCCGTAGCGGTATTCGGGGGCGGAGTAGTCCAGGGTGCCGAGTATTTTGTCGGCGACAATGGGGGAGGCCATTTCTTCAATGCCCGCCACCCAACATGAGCCGAAGTCAATTAGGCAGACGCCCTGCGCGCCAACGACTACGTTGTCGGGTTTTAAATCCTGATGCAAGGTGTCTTTGCGGTGCAGGGCGCGTATGCCCATCACCAGCTGCTCGGCCAACTCCACCGCGTCGGATACCGGTAAAGGCGCGCGTTCTTTAATAACCCGGGTGAGGGTGGGGCCGGCGATATACTCGGTTAAATAGTACAGGCAGGTGCGGGTTTGCGGTGGTTCTACCACGCGTACCACATGCCGGTTGGCTAGGCGCGAGCCGATCCAGGATTCGCGTACAAAGCGTTCTATGTACGCGGCGTCGTCTTCGTAATTGACCGAGGGGGTTTTCATTACCAGCGGTGTGCCTTCGGCGGTTTTTACCAGGTACACCTGGCTGCGTTCTGACTCGTGCAGAATCTTTTCTACTGTTAAACCGTCGAGAATGTTGCCGGGCTTTAACAACGGTGGAAATGGCAAGCGCGACAGCACGGTAATGGCATCGCTTTCGCTGGGCGTGCCTATGTCATCCACCCGTGCCAGTTGTACACTGATGTTGTCTTCGCTGCCGTTATCCAGCGCGGTTTGATACAGAGCTTTGCTTAGCGCGTCTAAATCATCGCTGCTTTGCAGCATCTGTATTAGCTTTTTCTCGTCAATAAAATCGTGCAGGCCATCGGTGCTTAAAAGATAAAGATCGCCGCGCTCAATTTCCTGCGACTCCATATCAATTTCCAGGGATAAATCGGCCCCCAGGGCGCGGCTTAAATAGGTGGTATTTTTGTCAATGCGCTGGTTGTGATCTCGGGTGAGCAGTTCAAGTTGCCCGGCGCGAAAGCGGTAAATGCGACTGTCGCCCACGTGAAAGGTAAATAACTTATCGCCTTTTAACACCAGCAGCGACAGGGTGGTCAGGTAGCCTTCCTGGCGCACGTTGTTCTGACTTTGGCTCCACAGGTAGCGGTTAATGGAGTGAATGACGCGGCTGGCCGATTGCCCTGTACGCCAGGTATCCGGCGTGGCGTAGTAGTCGGTAAGAATGGCGGTCACGGCGGTTTGGCTTGCCTGACGAGCGGCGCTGGAGGAACTGACGCCATCGGCAATGGCAATGGCGACACCCTTAGTGGCCATGGCGGCGCCTTCGGGAAAGCGGGCGCCAACGGTATCCTGATTTTCGGCCTTGCGGCCAGCCTCGCTCAATTGGGCAAAAGCGATTTTGAGGGAGGGCTGTAAATGTTCCATAGACGCGCGCGTGGACTTATTATTTTCGTCCATAGTAACGCGTTTGGCCCCGGGCGCCAAAGCGTCCGGGGCCTGTTTGGTATCGGCGTCCATTAAGTCAGCTCAATTTGCGCGATACTGCCGTCTTCGTTCACTTCGTGCATATGGCCCTGGGGCTCTTCCAGAAATTGCACAATCGCGAAGATAACCAGCGCGCAGCCACCAATCACCATAAAGAAGGTGCCGGCGTCCACAAAGCTGTAGATGGTTAAGAAAGTTACCGCACCTACGTTGCCGTAAGCACCGGCCATACCGGCAACCTGCCCGGTCAGGCGACGCTTGACCAATGGCACCATGGCGAACACGGCGCCTTCACCGGCCTGCACGAAGAACGAGCAGAACATAACCGCGATTACCGCCATCCACACAGGCCAGGCACCGCTGACTTGCGACAGGGTAAAGTAGCCGATGGTGAGGCCAATAATAAAGATAGACATAGAACGGCGACGGCCGAATTTATCGCTGATATAACCGCCGCCGGGGCGCGCTACCAAATTCATAAAGGCAAAAGCGGCACCCAGAGCGCCAGCTGCGGCCAGGCTCATACCCTCGAAGGTTTCTAAAAAGAACGCGGGCAGCATAGATACCACCGCCAGCTCAGAGCCAAAGGTTACAAAGTAAGCCCAGTCTAAGATGGCGACTTGCTTAAATTTGTATTTGTCGTGCTCGGGCACCGGGGCACCGTGCAACATGTCTTTGTTTACTTTATAAATTTGGCTGAACTGATACGCACACAGCAGCAGCAAAATACCGTACATTAGATAGGTGGTGCCCTGGCTCAACAGGCCAACGCCGGCGGGAGAGAGCTTCCACGCCAGCACCGCGAGAATAATGTACATGGGCAGGTTCATGGCCAGGTAAAAGTAAAAATCTTTTTTGCTGGTCACTTCCAGGCCGCCGGACTTTTTCGGCTTAAAGTAGGTGGAGCCTTTGGGTGTGTTGCGAGCACGGGCATAGAAAAAGCCAGAGTAGGCCAGTGCCATCAGGCCGGTAACACCAATGGCGTAGCGCCAGCCGTCTTCACCACCAAACAGCAGTGCCACGGTGGGAAGGGTAAACGCCGCTGCGGCCGAACCAAAGTTACCCCAGCCGCCGTAAACGCCTTCGGCCAAACCGACATGACGGGCGGGGAACCACTCGCCCACCAGGCGAATACCAATAACGAAGCCGGCACCCACAAAGCCGAGCAAGAAGCGGAACAGCGCCAGTTGTTCGTAGCTTTGCGCACTGGCAAAAGCCAGACACATCAAACCGCCTGCGGCCAACAGCAGCGAGTACACAATTCGTGGACCAAATTTGTCCACCAGTATGCCCACCACAATGCGCGAGGGAATGGTTAGGGCAACGTTAAGAATCAGCAGAGCTTTCCACTGATCGTTGCTCATGTTAAAGGCTTCCATAATCAGCGGCTTTAACGGCGCGTGAGAAAACCAGACCACAAAGGTTAAAAAGAATGCGAACCAGGTTAGGTGTAGCAGCCTTATATTCGCGCGGGTCACATCAAGTAAATTAAGTTTTTCTGAACTCATAACAACTCTTCCGTCTAAACTGGCGGTGTGATGTTCACAAGCGCCGGGTGTTGACTTATCAGTGCGTAACAGTAACCCCCTTCAGCAACCGGTGTGCCACAATTACAATGTCGCGCTTTGGTGCAGGCTTTTAACGGTTAAGTCGCCCTAGAGGATGCTTTTGTTTTTCTTTGGTGCGCGTGCACGACTGTTTGCGCCATAAGCGGTGCAGAAACCAAATTTTATTTGGCATCGCAAAGGTGCGAATTTAGAGTAAGTGCACATTGATGGGTCGCGTATTGGGTAAATTATGAGCAAAGAGCCAGACCGCAGAGCGCGCGCCGCGCGTCTTTGCCAACTGCTGGATTGTCACGCCTGCGCCAGCGAGGCGAGTGCGGCCGAGCTGATGGCTGTGCCACAGGCGGTGCTGGAGGCCGACGATAGCTGGCAAGCATACGCGGCTCTGCCCCTGGCCCCCAAGGCCGGGCTGGCGGGGCTGCATGCCGCCTGGTTTTGGGCCGCGATGCGCAGCAGTGTCGATTGCGACCCGGCGCTGATGCCTCGGGTGCAGCGCCTCGGCGCAGTGTTGGTCGCCCATGTCGCCCGCGACGCGAGTCTCGAGCTGAGCGAGCTGCGCCAGCGCAGACGGGCTTGGGACAGTGTCTTTTACCACTTGCAAACCTGGTGCGAGTCGCTCTGGCCTCAGGGGGGTAAGTTTCTCCAGCGTCTTGAGGCTTTAGTAGCATCACTGGAAGCTGGAGAAGACGAAGAGCAAGCGCTGGGCCTGTTTAATCAGGCCTGTAATAAAGAGCTGGATCGCGCTGCGCTTCTGGCCGAGCGTATGCAGGCTTCGGAGCTTGGGCGTATTCGCGCGGCCCACGCTGAGCACCAGGTGACCGAGCTATATAACCAAACGGTCGCCGGTCGCCAGCTGCCAGAATCTGTGCTCGCTTTTATTCAGCAGCAGCTTACCCCGGCGCTGCAGTACGTGCTGATTAATGATTCCGACCAGAGTGCCGTGTGGAGCTTTTGGACCCGCATGCTGCGACTGATGGTCTGGACACTGAACCCCGACAAGTCGGCCGAAGATCGCCAGGCCTTCTTTAATAAAGGCCCGGCGATGCTGTCGCAGTTGGAGCAGGCCGAGCCGCCTCCGTCCTGTTCACCTGCCGAGTATCAGGGTTTTGTTGCGGATATCTCGGCGTTAATCATCAGCTTACTCAAAGGGCTGGGTGTTGAAACTGCCACTGCTGATGCGCGTGCTGTTAACAGTGAAGCCCAGGCGTTAAAGCAATTGCAGGCGGCAGGACAGACCCACCACTTTAGTACCGGCGATTGGTTGGAGTTTCACGGCGAAACGACCCTGCGTTGTCAGTTTTTACTGCAGGCGCCGGGTACCGACCAACTGCTGTTTGTAAATCGCAATGGACAAAAAGCGCTGCAAAAATCCGCCGCGCAAATGCGTGCCTGCCTGGATGCGGACATAGCCCGAGAGATAGCGCAAATACCCGTGGTCTCGGCGGCGATTACAGCGGCCAATGGGCGCTTGGGCCAGTTGGAGGCGTTGTACGAGTCGCGCGCAATCGCTCGCGCCGCGGCCCGCGAGGCAGAGCTGGAGCGTCAGCAGCAGCTGGCCGCAGCCCGCGCCCGCGAAGCGGCTGCGCGCCAAGAGGCGCAGGCCAAGGCCCGCGCCGAGGCCGAGCGGTTAGCGGCCGAGGCCGAGGCGGCTCGGCTGCGTCGTCAGCAACAGCAAGAGGCGGAGCGCCAGGCTGCCCACGAACAGAAAGTGCGCGACGATATAGATAACCTTACCCTAGGTACCTGGGCAGATTTGCCGAGCAAAGATGGGCGCAGTATCCGCTGCAAGCTGGCGGTGAGTATGCGCTCTACCGGCAAATATATTTTTGTGGACCGGGTGGGCAGCAAAGTTGCCGAATTGCACTACGACGAGTTACTGGCAATGGCACTGGCTGGCAAGGCGGTGTTCTACCCGCCCGAGCAGCGTTTTGAAAACCGTTTGGAAACCATAGTGCGCGGCTTAAGGCGCACGGAATAACAAGAAACCTACGCCAAAGGGCTGAATATGAAAACGCAAATAAGCGAGCAGCGCCAAGAGTATCGCCTCGATGCACGCGAGGCGGTCTACATCGAGTTGGAGAGCGAGCAGGCCGAGGGTGCGGGCACGATTGTTCTTAGCCGCTCGACGGATTTGTCCGCCAATGGCCTGCAGGTGGAGTTGGACCGCGCCTTACCGGTGGGGCACATTTACACGCTGTGTGTGCAACTGCGCCGGCCGGACCAGCGCTTTGTGCTCTCGGGCGAGGTGAAATGGTGTCGCGCGGAGGGCGCGCGTTATCACACGGGCATTGCGCTGTACGAGTCGGACCTTACCGCGATAGCGGATTGGAAGGCGGTGATTGCGCATCGGTTACATCAAGAGTAAATTGTTGCCCTTCCCGATAGCGCTAACGCGCTTTTAGCGCTGTACTTTTGGGGAAGCGGCTCTTATGCTTGACCCGCTTTGGGGGCCGCACGCACTGACCCCAGAGCCCCAAATGCCCATATAACGACAAGACCTCGAGGTGACACGTGGCCACATCTTCTGCCAGTAAACTCTCTATTTTAGAAAAATCCGGTTACGCCATGGGCGATGCCGCTGCCAACTTGGTATGGCGCGGCGCGCTGGCGTATCTGGCCGTTTTTTATACCGATACGCTCGGTATTACCGCCGCTGCCGCTGCCGCCTTGCTGCTGTTGGTGCGGGTTTCCGACGGTATTACCGACATTATTATGGGCATGATTGCCGACCGCACCCAGACTAAGTACGGTAAATTCCGCCCCTGGATTTTATGGTCCGCACCGGTGCTGGGCCTATTTATGGTACTGGCGTTTACCGCGCCCAATATCAGTCCCGAGATGAAATTGTTGTGGGCCTACTTTACCTATATCGGTTTAACCTTGGCCTACACGGTCAATAATGTGCCCTACTCGGCGCTGATGGGGGTGATGACTTCCAGCCACGAAGAACGAAGCGTGTTGTCCGGCTACCGGTTTGCCGGCGCGTTTTTAGGTGGCGCTTTGGTTATGGCGGGTACGCCTTACCTGGTGGAGTATTTCGGCCAGGGCGACGAGGCCAAAGGCTATCAGCAAACCATGTATGTGTTTGCGGTTCTATTGGTGGCGCTGTGCGTGATTACCTTTGCCACCACCAAAGAGCGCATTGTGCCCACTGCCAATAGCGGCTCGTTCAAAAAAGAGTTTAAAGACCTGCTGTTTAACCTGCCGTTTATCATTGTGCCGCTGCTGTCTATTTCGCTGTTCTTTTTCAGCCTGACCCAGGGCAGTGATGCGACTTATAAACTTAACCCTTGGTATATGGGGGTGTTTTGTGCGGTGGTACTGGCCGCAACCGGGTATCTGATTCGCAAACTGATTAATCGCCCCGACACGGATACCACGCCCTCGCAGCGCGATTTAATTGACCTGTTAACCAACAAACCCTGGTTGATGATTTTGGGTCTCGGCTTTTTAACCATGTTGTTTAACGGCATTAAATATGTGGTGATTGCCTACTACTTTAAACATTACCTGCACCAGCCCACGCTCACCGGTATGTACTTTTTGGCGCTGCTGATCACCTCGATTTTCGCGGCATTTGTGTGCGGTTACTTCACTCGCTTGGTGGGCAAAAAGACGCTGTTTATTGCCTCTTTGATTATCAGCGGCGTGCTTACCGGCTGTATCTCTTTTTTGCACAGCGAGAATGTCACCGGCCTGTTTGTACTGGGTTGCGCCGCCGAGTTTTTCGCCGCTTTTATGCCGGTGCTGACGTTCAGCATGCTGGGCGATGCTGCCGATTACTCCGAGTGGAAACACGGCCGCCGCGCTACCGGTCTGTTTTACTCCGCCGGTAGCTTTATCCAAAAAACCGGCGGTGGCTTTGCCGGCGCCTTGGTTTTGCTGGTGTTGGGTGGTTACGGCTATGTGGGCACCGACCCCAGTACCATTGCCCAGGCCACTGACGGCATGGTGATGTTAATGAGCTGGATACCCGCCGTGTTTGCGTTTGTGGCGGTGTTCTTGTTGATTGTCTATCCGCTCAACAGTCAACGGATGAGTGAGATTGAAACAGACTTGGAAGCGCGTCGGGCGCAGAGTGTGTGATTTTCATTAAGTGCAATAAAAAGGCCGGGGTTTCCCGGCCTTTTTGCGGTCAAGCTATGAATCAGTGAGTCCACTCCTGCTCAAGTACCGAGGCTTTATCGCCGTCCAGTTTAATTTCCCGCTTAGTGGTTTTTCCTTCTTCCACAAAATAAAATTCGTAGATAACTAAGCCGTCCATTTGTTGGCTTTCTATAATCCGGGCGGGGTGTTTGCTGGGGAAGCTGTTGCTGAATAAGTCTTGTACTGGAGCGGGGGTGTCACCAAGCTGTAGGTCTTTTTGAATCTCCACCGCTTCCCACAAACCCTGATCGTTCAACAACATATCAAATTCTATTTCTTCGCCGTCGGCTGTTTCACCCTCCAGGTCCAGATATTGTTTGCCGTGTTTGGATTCTTTTTCGGCCTCGTGTAATACAAAACCGGGTGCGAGTTTTTCCACAGCCTCAAGTGCTTGCGGCGGTACCTGCTCTACTTGAATATCTTGTTTCTGATATAAGTCTGAACCTACCTCTGATTGCGCGGCGCCAGCGGTGACGGATACGCCTAGTGATAAAAGTACGAGTGTTGGGTGTAGCAAGAATTTCATAAAATGGCCCTATAGCTAAGTAATGAATAATATCTATGCACTGGCAGCTCAGGGGCTCTGTTGGTTTTTTAGTATTTGGTATTTCTTATTCTCTGTGCTTAATGCAACGTCTAGCGGTATTTGGCCGTTGCACAAAGATTCTAACCTATTTAAAAGAACCGTGTGTGAAAGGTGTCAAAGTGCGAGCTCGGCTATTCGAAGCTGGCGTAGCATAAGGTAAGGTGGTTCTGAGGGCTGTAAATAAAGTCGCGCTGGGCCTGCCTGGTTTTGCGCGGCGTAGCGAGTGGTGGCTATTGGGTGGTCTCGGCGAAGGGAGTAACTTGGCAAGTTTTAAGAGGCTTCTACCCCTCACGACTGATTGTTGTGATGACCCACTGAAGTCCGCGTTCAATGTAAAAAGGCACCGCGTAAATGCGGTGCCTCTCGTGTCAGGCTGGATTACTGATAACTAACGGTCCAGCGCTGCGGCTCGCCGCCCCAGTATTCCCACTGGCGGATGTCGCCACCGTCTTCGGTGCTGAACTCGAATACATCCAGAGCCTTGCCGCTAAAGCGCGAGATAATACCGTAGGTGCCATTGCCTTCATCGACAAACTGCCACTGCTGGTTCTCGCCGCCGAAGTATTCCCATTGACGAATTTCGCCGCCGTCTTCGGTGCTCCACTCGAATACATCCAGAGACTTTCCGCTGTGCGCTGCGCGGATGGAGTAGTAACCATTGTTGAGGTTAACGATGTCCCATTGTTGGTTGGCGCTGCCGTTGTCTTCCCACTGTACGACATTGGCGCCGTCATCGTGGCTGCCCGATGCGACTTCCAGCAACTTGCCGCTGTGCACTGAGGTGAAAGATACTCGGCCGTTAGCCAAGGGGCCCGTGGGTTCATCGGCTAGAGTATAGTTGCGAGTAAAGGTCGGCCAGCCGTTGGCAAAGTTTATTTGCATTATGTCCAGACGGGCGGGCCAGCCGTTGGCGGTGCGGCCGTCGTAGTAATGGAAGGTCGCCAAATTTTGGCCGTAGTTATTCAGGTAACCGAAGTGTCCGGGGCCAATGTAAATACCTTCGGTGGCCAGCACTGTGCTGCCGCCATAGTTCCACATATCAACGCCGCCCTGATCGCGGAAAGGGCCGGTAGGGCTAGTAGAGCGACCCATAACCACATAGTAGTTACTGGAGTTACCAACACAGCAATCGCCCAAATTGGCAAACATATAGTAGTAACCGTTCATGTATTGCACTTGAGCGGCTTCAAACTCGTGCCAGGCGCCATTGTTGCCCACGACCGGATAGCGGTTGCCGTTTAGCAGGTGGCCGGTGGCGGGATTAATAGGACGTACGTAGATACCGGCGTAGTGTGAGCCGTACACCATCCACACATTATTGTTGGCGTCGCGGTACAGCCCGGCGTCAATTGCGTTGACCGGTTGGCCGCCCGAATAGGGCTCGTCCATGGTGGAGACCACCATCCCCAAATCTTGCCAGTTGGGGTTGTTGAGCGAGTCGGTCACCATAACGCCGATGGCTGATTTCATGCCGGTGGAATCCGAGAAGGCCGAATAGTACAAATAGTAACGGCCGTTCATTTCAATAATATCCGGTGCCCAAAAGTTACCGTCAAAACCCGGCACCTTATTATTAATCCAGTTTGGATAGGTGTTGGGGGCAACCGGTGAAGGCCCGCGCGACCAGTTAACCAAGTCGGTGGAGTAGAGCGCGTTAATGGGATGGTTCGATGCGCCGGTGCCCGTACCAAAAGTCCAGTAGGTGTCGCCGTCTTTAACAATGGTTGAGGGGTCGTGAATGTCGGTTGTGCCATTCAGTGAAATGGCGTGACCGTGTAAGCATAAAATCAGGCCGACAAATAGGCCCATTACTCTAGCTATGGAGCGAGTTATTATCATAGTACTCTCCGATAATTGATTATTGTTTGGGAGCACGCACTGCAAAAGCGTGTTAACTGCCTATATATAATAGGTATTACAATACTATTATATTTGCTTTGCCTAAAAAGCAGACAAGATCGCGAAATACGCCTTGATCGATATTGATTTGAAATAACACTGCCAGACAGTGCCGAACAAAACGCTATATGGACTTAGATGAACGGACCATTTTGGCACGAGAAGCCTCTTTGGGTCTGGGTAAGACGGCCAGCTTGAATGTACTGCGGGCAGGCATATGCGATGCGTTACGGCAATGGTGTGTTGTACGGAGTTTACTGTACTGGCGCGGCGGGACTCTCTAGCATTTCCTCACGCATTTTTATTGTCTGGGGCAGACCCAGTGCTTAAGGAGAAAGCACCCTATGACGGCGACTAGCTGGTCGGTTTTTAAGGTTTTTCTGCGCCTTGGCCTTACCTCCTTCGGTGGGCCGGTCGCTCACTTGGGTTATTTCCGCGAGGAGTTTGTCACTCGCCGCCGGTGGTTAACGGAAAACTATTACGCGGATTTAATCGCGCTGTGTCAATTTTTACCGGGTCCGGCCAGCAGTCAGGTGGGAATGGCCGTTGGTTATTCCCGTGCCGGGTATTCGGGCGCACTGGCAGCCTGGCTTGGTTTTACTCTGCCCTCGGCTATCGCGCTTATTTTATTTGCTTGGGGGCTCGTAAAGTTTGGTAATGCTGTGCCCTCAGGAGCAATCGATGGCCTAAAGGTGGTTGCCGTCGCTGTAGTCGCGCAGGCGGTTTGGGGCATGGGCCGCAACCTGTGTCCGGATCTTAGCCGCATTACTATCATGGCGCTGGCAGCTTGCTTTGTGTTGCTCGTTCCGTTTGTGTGGGCACAGCTGGCGGTTATAGCGTTGGCGGCGCCTGTCGGTTTGCTACTTTTTAACACCAATAAAACACCCGCTCCGCCGCCACAATCCCCGGCGGCTAAAACCGGTGTTGGATTTGTGTTGTTAGTGACGTTTGCGGTGCTGCTTTTTGCCTTGCCGCTGCTGGTGAGTGTATATCCGAGCCAGGCGCTTGCGATGTTCGACTCATTTTATCGCGCAGGCGCCTTGGTCTTTGGTGGTGGGCATGTGGTCTTGCCGCTGTTACAGGCCGAGGTGGTGCCTGCCGGGTGGGTAAGTAACGATACTTTTCTTGCCGGGTATGGTGCGGCGCAAGCGGTGCCCGGCCCTCTGTTTACCTTTGCCGCCTTTTTAGGCGCAGCTAGCTCCGGCTCGCCTTCGGGCTGGGCCGGTGGTCTCTGGTGTCTGATCGCTATTTTTATTCCTGCGTTTTTACTCTTGCTCGGGGCTCTACCGTTTTGGGATCGGTTGCGTCTTAACGCTCGTATCCAGGCCGCTTTAAAAGGCGTGAACGCAGCGGTGGTGGGCATTTTGCTCGCCGCACTTTATCAGCCTGTGTGGACCAGTGCTGTGCATTCGGTGGAAGATTTTGCTTTGGGGTTGCTCGCCTTGATTGCACTGATGTTTTGGAAACTGCCGCCCTGGTTAGTAGTACTGGCAGGAGGGGGTGCGGGAGTTGCCATTAAGGCAATCTCTTAAGGGGCGTGGGGCTGATTATAGAAGCTGCAAAAGCGCCAACCTAAGTGAGTATGGAGTGAGCGCTAGCGGCGTAAGCGCCAGGCGCATATGGCACAAAGGAATAGGCTGGTAACAACGGGCAGGGCGATAAATGCGCTGCCCAGCCACAACCAGTTTACTTCCAGTGGCCAATAAAGCCCCCAATTATTCTGCGCCAGTTGCAATAGGGTGCGTTCCACCAGAAGCGTGGCAGCTACCCCGCTCAGCATGCCCAAGGCCACTAGGGTCGCGGTTTCGATACCGAGTAACGTGTAAACAAAGCGCCGTTTTGCACCCAGGGTTTGCAGTAACAAAAACTCCGGTAAGCGTTTATCTAAAAGGCCCAGCAGTGTGCTTGCCACACCGATGGCCGCTACCAGCGCGCTCAGCAGTCCCAAGCCCAGCAGAGCGGCTTCGACCCAGTCGAGCATTGACCACAGCTGGGTGATGGCTACCCCGGGCAAGATGGCCTGAGCCGGCTCGGCTGAGTTTTGGTTGATGCTGCGCTGAACCTCAAAGGTGCGAACTTTGTTGTCTAACGTCAGGTAAAACGCCGCCAGGCTGTCGGGGGTGAGATCGGCGCGTGCGCCGATTGCCAACTGTTCAGGCAGGTTTGCTAATTTGGCGGGCGGCCAGTGAATAGCTTCTATTCCATCGAGGCTCACTTGCAGGGTTTTGTCGATGGGAGTACCAGTCGCGGCGAGAATACCGCTAACGGTAAAGGCTCGGGCATCGTGCTTTTGAAAGCTGTGGTTACCCAGGCCGTGGCTTAGGTTTAAAGTGTCGCCCACCTTGAGCCTGAGTTTGTGCGCCACCTCATGCCCCAGGGTCACGTCAAAAACCTGGGTGAAGGCTCGGCCGCTGGTAAAGACCTGACCATCATGCAGCGAGGTAAAATGGTCAAAAAGGCTCGTGTCTGTACCGATAACCCGAAACCCCTTATGACTGTCGCCCAGCATAAGCGGCACTGCGCGAGCGATGGTCGGATCATTCTGCCAGCGGGTAAAGGTGGTAAAGCTCAGCTCGCGGCTGGGAGCACCCACATGAAATGCAGAAAACAACAGCAGATTGATATCGCCGGTAGGCGCGCCGACCACCAAATCAATACCGGCGACGCTGCGGCCAAAAGCCGATTGGGTACCGCGGTATAGCGTGTCGACCGTCAGCAGCGCAACGGTGCTTAATGCAATCATCACAATGCACACCAGTGCACTAAAGCGGCGACTGATCAGACTTTTTAAGGCTAGGCGAAACATCATAGCGGTTGAGCCAACTCCTTAAGGGCCAGGCGCTGGTTGAATTTCTGGCTCAGGCTGTGATCGTGACTGGCGAATATAAGCGTGCAATTTCGCTGACGCACCATGGTAAACAACAGATTGATAAAATCCTGCCGGTTATCGCTGTCCAGTGCCGAGGTAGGTTCGTCGGCCAATATTAACGCTGGGTCATTGATCAGTGCCCGTGCAATGGCTACTCGCTGCCGTTGGCCAAGGCTGAGTTCACTGGCTTTTTTCTGCAGCAACTGCGGGGGCAGATTTAACTGGGCGAGCAGCTCTTGTGCTTTGCGGGCCAGGCCCGAGTCGTGGTTTTGGGCAAAGTGTGCCGCCAGCAAAATATTATCCAGACAGCTCAAATAATCTATCAGGTTCAAGCTTTGAAAAATAATACCCAGCTGCTGTGCCCGCCAGGGTGCCGTTTGGGCCGGTCGGCGCAAGTGCAGGGGTTCGTTTAATACCGTCAGCTCACCATGGTGTACCGGCAAAAGCCCGGCGAGCACATGCAGCAGGGTCGACTTGCCCGCCCCCGAGGGAGCCTGCATAAAAATGGTTTGCCCGGCGGCCACCTGCCAGCGCGGCAGGCGCCATTGGGGACCGCGTGGATGGCCGTACTCTATCTGGTTGATATTAATGCTGAATTCGGCAGTAGCGGACATGGTTTACCGTTAAGCGGAATTTAATGTGTTATGTTATAACGCCATTTTCCGGTGAAGCAAGGTGTGAAATGAAAAGGCTTGTAAGTACTTTAATGGTGCTGACGGTGTGCCTGATAACGGGCGCCGCAGCGGCGCAAGACTATCAAACCATTGAGTGGCCAGATTTAATGCCAGAGGAAGATTTGCAGGCGCTGATGAATCGCCCCGAGTGGATAGACGAAGTTCCTGAGGGTGGCGCCGCGGATCAAATGCCGCCCACCGGAGATGGCATAGCGGGACTGCCCGAGGACGACCCCTACAGCCGCGCACTGCGCTCGGCGAAAACCATCCCTGAGTTTGATAACAAAAATATTCGTATCCCCGGTTTTGTGGTGCCGCTGCGCTTTGGTGATGATCAGCGCATTACCGAATTTTTGCTGGTGCCATTTTTCGGCGCCTGCATTCACCTGCCGCCCCCGCCACCCAACCAGGTGATCTACGCCAAATTCAAAAAGGGCATTGTGCTGGACGCGCTCTACGACCCGTTCTGGGTGTCGGGGCACCTGACCATTGAGCTGGTGGAAACCGATTTATCTCAGGCGGCGTATCAAATGCGCGTGGATGAGATGGAGTTGTATTCGGAGTAAGCTGAACGACGCAGAACGCAGAACGCAGAACGCAGAACGCAGAACAGGGGCGTCGGACGACGGAGGTCTGATGTCTTACGCTACTGACATCAGACATCAGACATCAGACATCAGACATCAGACATCAGACATCAGACATCAGACATCACACATATTTTCCCATGCGAAAAACCGATAAGAAAAAAGAAAAAGCGATTATCCAGGCGTTGACCCGGGCGTGCGAGATAGCTAAAGACCGCGGCGATGGTTTTTTGTGGTTAACGCACTTTGTAGATTACGATCGCTTTCCCGCTTCGCTGGAAGTGGTCTGTGTCTATCGCACGAATAAGCAATTGGCTCGTGCCGACCGGGAGGCAATTATTGCGCTGGTAACCGAGCAATTAAGAGCCATTGATATCAAGCTTGCTGATGGGCGCCGCCAGGTGAGTTTTGATACCGAGGAAAACTGCGAACGGGAACACAACGGGCGCTGGCAGGATCGGTTTGGTTAAAGGCCCCGCTCTTAAACCCTTTGATGAGGGTTATTGGTCAGGTGTTGGCAGAGCGCTAAATGTCGGGTTTAATAGCGCGATTAAAATAAAGAGGGATTTAACATGAACACAGTGGAAGATTATCAAAAAGATATGAACACCGGTTATTACTATGGTGTTCCGGGTGTTATTGCATCGGGTTCTGTTTGGTTGCTGGCCGGTATAGTGGCTTTTGTACACAGTGCAAATATCGGTATTGCGACCCTGGTGCTAGGTGGAACACTCATCTTTCCTCTATCGGTACTGCTGTGTAAGGCACTGGGCCGCAGCGGCAAGCACCAACCGGGCAACCCTTTGGCACCGCTCGCTATTGAGGGAACATTATGGATGCTGTTCTCCATTCCCATCGCCATTGGCGCGGCCTTTTATCGCCCGGAGTGGTTTTTCCCCGCGATGATGTTTGTGATTGGTGGGCGCTACCTGACTTTTAATACCCTTTATGGCAATCGCGTTTTTTGGCTCTTTGGTGTGGTGTTATTTGCCGCCGGTTGGCTTTTGCTTGCGCTGCAGGCACCTGTGTATGCCGGTGGTATTGCCGGTGGCGCAATTGAGCTTGTGTTTGCGTTGCTTATTTTACTTAAGGCAAAAGCTCCGGCCGCCTGAGGCCGGTACTTTCATCTTTTGCTTCAAAGCCTATCCGCTGTTTTCGCCAACCTTGGCGTAACCTGGTTGTTCGCTAAAGTGCAGTGGTTTCTTTGTTCCGCGCATCGGCTCTGCTAAGCTGCCCGCACCCTACCTTGCAAGGAGTCTTACATGTCTTTTGCAGATTTCTCCCGCGCTGGAGAATACAACGAATTTCGTCAGCACGAGCTGCGCAAACGTCGGCTGGTGATGGTCGACGGCAACCTGATGGTTAACGATAACTCTCACGCCATGGGCGAGTCGGCCCGGGCCTACCAAAACGGTTACTGGGGTTTTGCCTCGGCTACCCAGCCCACTGGTGCCGATAAGCTGGGCAATATTGCCCTGGCCAATGCCCAGGCACTGCAGGTTTTTGGCGGTAGCAGTCGTCCCCTGCCGCAGCAAGCCCATCAGGGCGAGCATGGTATTGCCTGCAAACCCAATTGGTCCTCCGAGCAGTTAATTGAATGGCAGCAGTCGGTCAACGACTTGGCGCGCAGCCGTTACGATAAGCTGGCGTCAATGACGGTGCTGGCGCTGGATGAATACCACGATAAGTTTGTCCAGAACAGCCTGGGCGCGCGCACTTACAACAATATCTCCCGCGCCATGATTTACCTGATACTGACGGTAAAAGACAAAGACGATAAACCCGTAGAGCTAATGCAGGTGATTGGCGGCAAGGGCAGCTTTGGTGATTTGGATTTGTCTATGGCCTCGGTTGAGGCGCAGCTGGATGAGCTGTACGAACACTTAATGGCCAAGCGCGAGGCGGTGCACGCCCAGGGTGGTTTGCAGTCAGTGGTACTGGCCCCGAACTTGGCCGGTATGCTGGCCCACGAAGCCATGGGCCACCCCTGCGAGGCCGACCTGGTATTGGGCGGCGCGGTCACCGGCGACATGCGCGGTGAGCGTATTGCCAGCGATTTGATTACGATGATGGATTTTGCCCACAGCTACGAGGGCCAAGAGTTGGCGGTACCCGTTTACGCCGATGACGAGGGTACGCCCGCACAGGATGTGACCTTAATTAAAGACGGCTTACTCACCGACTTTATGCACAACCGCGAGACGGCCGCTACCTTTGATAACCCCGCCACGGGTAACGCCCGCGCCTACGCTCCCGATGACGAGCCGCTGATTCGCATGCGCAACACTGCCATTTTGCCCGGTACCAGTAAGTTGGACGATATGATTGCCGACGTAGAAGACGGCTACTATCTGATGAAAACCGGCAACGGCCAGGCCGATACCACCACCGAATTTATGTTCAGTATTAACCTCGGCTACGAAATTAAAAACGGCAAACTGGGCCGCGCCATTAAAGACACTACTTTGTCGGGCTCGGCGATCAAAATGCTGCAATCGGTGGATGCGGTGTCGGGCGATATGCACTGGGACAGCAGCGGTTACTGCGGTAAAAAGCAGCCCATGGTGGTGTCCATGGGCGGCCCGGCGATTCGCGCCAAAGCACAGTTGGGGGGTGAATAATGCACGAGCAAGCCAGTAAGATTTTACAAGCGCTTACCGGCGCCGGATTTGACGATGCCCGCGTCAGTATTACCGAGGCCGACGTGAACGAGCTGAATATCGCCCACAACCATGTCAGCTTAATGCGTACCACCCAAAACCAATCACTGGCGGTAATGGCGATAAAAGACAAGCGCCGTGTAACCGCATCGGTTAGCAGTCTGGATGAGTCGGTAATCGAAAAAGTCATCGCCGATTTACAGCGCGATGTGGCCACTTCACCTCATGACGAAGCCTATGCCGTGGCACCCGGACAGAGCGGTGATTTTACCAAGGGCCCGCAGTCGGTTGATCGCGATGCCATTGCCGCCGCCGCTAAATCTTTGCTGCAAGCGCGCAGCGAGGAGTTTCCCAGCTTTCAAATTGAAGAGTGCGCGATTAAGCACACCCTGGCCAAAAACACGTTAGTCACTACCGCCGATACCCAGTTGAGCTCGTCGGTCGGCAGCTACGAAGTCATGATTATGGGCTCCAGCAAAGACGAGCACGGCAGCAGCTCGTTTACCTACACCGGCGGTGAAATGGATGCGTTACCTGAGCGTCTGACCGAAGTGCTGGATATTGGCGAAATCATGGCCAACAGTGTGCAGGAAACCCAAACCAGCATGATCAAAGAAAAGTTTACCGGCGATGTGGTGCTTATGCCCATGGCGGTGATGGATTTGATCGGCTGGCTCACCAGCCAGCTGGGTGACGGCGCCTTGATTAGCCAGACGTCGGTGTATCAAAAGTCCGTGGGTGACATGATTGGCGCACCGGCGCTGACCATTCGCAATAACCCCGAGGGGGCAGGCGAGCGCGCCTACAATGGTGAAGGCTTTACCATTGGTCCGGTCACCTTGGTAGACGGTGGCAAGCTGACGCGATTGCTGCCTACCTACTACGGCAGCCGCAAGCTGGATATTCCCTACACGGCATCGGGCGGTAGCTGGAGTATTGACCCCGGCAGTATCAGCCGCGCCGATATGCAGGCAAGCGTCGCGCATGGCGCTTTGGTGGGGCGTTTATCCATGGGCAGCCCGGCGCCCAATGGTGACTTTTCTGGAGTGATTAAAAACAGCTTTTTACTGGAAAACGGCGAGCGCACCCAAGCACTAACCGAAACCATGATTACCGGTAATGTCGCGCAAATGCTGCAGGATATTCAGGCCATCAGCGCCGAGGTGTCCGACTTTGGCGGCAGTCGTTTGCCTTGGGTAAAAATCAGCGGTTTGCGGTTTTCTTAAGGCTCGGTTGAAAGGTGTTTGATAGCCGCCCCGCGTGTCGTCTTTTATAAAGGCGACACGCCGCCAGGTTTAAGCATTACCGAAGTATTTAAAGCGTGATTATAAAAACGTTAAGGGAGTAACTGATGTCTGATTTTAAAATACCCTCCTGCCCCCATTGCCATAATACCCTGAGGCGTCGCGATAGGGATCGTCTGATCGCGTTTGGGCGTTTTAACCGGAGCGTTCGCTGCGGCCAATGCGGTGAGCGCTTGCAGTGGGATAGTGCCGCAAAAAAAACGCTAAAACGGATTTTTTATGTTTGGTTGGCAGGAGCTTGTATTTTTTTCTATGGCACCTTAAGTACCTATAAGCTGGTCCCTTTCTTTTCGGGGTATGGTCCTTTGCTAAGCGTGTTGGGGTTGGCCATAGGGTTGGGGTGTTTTGTTATCGCTCATTACCGGGCGCAACACTGTTCGCTTGAACCCGCCGCTTAGGTAGCACAAATGCGGCAGGGTATTCAGGCTATCAGCGCCGAGATGTCCGACTTTGGCGGCGGCAGTTTGCTCTGGTTAAACATCCGTGGCTGGCGGTTTCCTAATCGGACTTCACCCTCCAGAGCAGCGGGTAGGGAAACTGCTCTGGAGGATTAGACTCAACTGTTAACGGCCGCTTCGATAGCGGCTATATCAATCTTTTTCATCGTCAGCATAGCTTCAAAGGCACGTTTGGCCAGGGCGGCATCTTCGCTGGTGACGGCGCGGGTTAATGCCACAGGGGTAATTTGCCACGAAATTCCCCACTTATCTTTGCACCAGCCGCAGGCGCTTTCCTCACCGCCGTTATCAACAATGGCGTTCCAGTAGCGGTCGGTTTCCTCCTGAGTTTGGGTCGCCACTTGAAACGAAAAAGACTCGTTGTGCCGAAAGACGGGCCCGCCGTTTAACCCCAGGCAGGGAATGCCTAAGACCACAAAATCTACCGTCAGTACATCACCGGCTTTGCCCGCCGGATAATCGGCGGGGGCGTGGTGCACGGCGGTGACCTCAGAGTCGGGAAAGGTGCGGGCATAGAATTCGGCGGCGGTTTGTGCTTCACCGTCATACCAAAGGCATACGCGGTTTGCGGCAATGCTATTCATACGTTTTTCCTGTGTTCGAGTAGTTGCTGTAGCGTTGCAAGGGGTTAGCCATCAAAAATAACTTGAAAACCGCCGTATATCAGCCGCTTGCCGTCAAAGGGCATGGGGTTGGCATCGCTGCTCATGCGCTCGTCTTCCATGACCTTTTGCATGCCAGCGTTGCGCGCTTCTTTTGAAGGCCATTCAATCAAGCCAAACACCACTGTTTCGTCTGGTTTACATTTAACCGCCATCGGGAAAGACGTGGTTTCGCCCTCGGGTACGTCGTCACCCCAGCACTCGGTTAATTTAATCGCACCGTGCTCTTTAAAACATTTGGCGGCTATTTTTACGTGTTGCAAATACTCCTCTTTGCGGGCCGTGGGTACAGCCGCTACAAATCCGTCGATATAGTTCATGCGAATCTCCTGTGAAAAATGTTATGGCAAAATGCAGCGTGCATAGGTTGCCCGCCGCAAACCCGCAATCGCCTGATAAATGACGACTGTTACAGCATAGTCGGTTGCCGCGACTGTCAATCGACAGCCGCGTGTAAAAAAATGAGAATTAAAAGCCTAGGGGGGGGCCGAATTAGGGCTCGTTATTCCTAGAACAACAGCATGGCCATTAACACTAGAATGACTGCGGCAGCGAGCGCAAAGTAGCGCCCCAGATTCGCGCCTGCCTGAAGCCTGCGCTGGTGTTTCTCTAAATACTGATGTAGTTCGGGGTCTGAGAGCTGGGCACAGTGGATACACTGTTCGGCGTCGGCAGGGGATTGCAGGCTACAGCGCGAGCAAGTCTTTACTTCGGTTGGAGGTGGTACCGGGATGTATCGCATAACAACTCCCTGTTATTTCTATTTTGTTACCTGAGTGTCGCGTTTTGCGTGCGTTAAGTCAAAAAAGCGCCATCTTGGGGTCTGCCGCACGGGCTTTAGCATTGGGGTCGATCAATAATGCTGAGAGTAAACACGAGCGGCACGCGAATTTAATAATCCTACCCCGATATTAAGGCTGCAAAGATAACAAACCCGCTTGCGGCGTCAGCTGCCATTTTGCATTTCGCGCTGTCGCATGGGCATGGCGTCAATTTGTTGAAACAGGGACTTTAACAAAAGCTCGCTTTCGTCATCTTTGACGCCGCCATCCTTGCCAATCAGCAGTACCTGGGGTGTAGAGCGGTGGTATTTTTCAGTCATTACAGTGGCAAAGTCGTCACTGAGTTTACCTGAATAGTTCGATTGCGTGGCGCCATCAGAGAAAACAAACCAGACGATGTCCCGCTCTTGCACGGCCGCACTCTCACGTCTTAACGCCTTTACCACGGCTTGCGGTTTGTCTGTCCAGGCAAGGATAATTCGGTTCTCCCATCGTAGAGGCGCCAGGTCGTTGAGCGGCGCCGAGTAACCTGTCGCCGCAAACGGGAGTAGGGTGAGCAGCCATAGTCGCCAGGGTTTCATAGCATCTACCGTGAATCAGTGTGACTGTGACATCGCAGTGAAGGCGGGTAAGCCCCGCCCCGTATTTTCACTTTGGATATACGGTGAATTGTGCAGCGCGATCACTCGTGCTAATAAATTCGGCGCTAATGACGGTGGCGCCTCTGTGGTACAGTGAGTTTGAATAACATCTTGTTAAGCACTTACACCTGTTAAGCAGTAACAAACAGTATTGGCACTTTGTATGAATGAGCAAAAGGGTAAAGAAGCAGCGCTTCGCGTGACCAGTCTTGAGGCGCTTGCGGAGTTGGCCGACTATTCGCTGCTGGATACTTTGACCCGCGATCCAGATGCGACGGACGACGGCGAGGATTATCGGCCCCGGGAGGTCTTTTCGGGCCACTATGTTCCCGTCAAACCCACACCTATTCCTGAGCCCGAGTATGTTGCCCACAGCAGTGACTTTTTTTGCGAGCTTAGTTTTGACGACAATCTGGCACACACAGAGGGCTTTCGTCGCCTGTTTTCCGGGGATATGTCTGACCTTCCCGCGTCACTGCGCAAAGTCGGTTGGGCCACGGGTTACGCGCTGTCGATTTATGGCACCGAGTACACTCAGCAATGTCCGTTTCAAACGGGTAACGGCTACGGTGATGGGCGCGCCGTGTCGGTGCTCGAGGCGGTCATCAACGGTCAGCGCTGGGAGATGCAATTAAAAGGCGGCGGCCGCACACCATACTGCCGTGGCGCCGATGGGCGCGCGGTCTTGCGCTCCAGTGTACGCGAGTTTTTAGCGCAGGAGCATATGCACGCACTGGGCGTGCCTACCTCCCGCTCGCTGTGTTTGTATGTTTCTAAAACCGAGGCGGTCAAGCGGCCCTGGTATACGCAAGGCTCGTCCAATACGGACCCGGATACATTGGTCTCAGAGCCAGTGGCTATCTCCACACGGGTCGCTCCATCTTTCTTGCGAGTGGGGCAGCTGGAGCTGTTTGCCCGCCGGGTTCGCGCCCAGGCCCATGCCGATTCATTAGAAGAGTTGGAGAAAATTGTTCTGCATTTGATTGACCGCGAATACTCAAGCGACATCAATCCCGAGTCGCCCCTGGCCGACAAGCTGCTGGCGCTGACCTCGGCTTTTCGTGAGCGTTTGACGTCGCTTATCGCCAACTGGCTGCGGGTAGGCTACTGCCAGGGCAACTTTAACAGTGACAACTGCGCGGGCGGCGGCTATACGCTGGACTATGGGCCCTTCGGGTTCTGCGAGCGCTTTGATCCCTACTTTCAACCCTGGACCGGCGGCGGACAGCACTTTTCGTTTTTTAATCAGCCGGCGGCGGCGGAGCAGAATTTTCTTTCCTTTTGCAGCGCACTGCGGCCTTTGTTGACACCTCACCCAGAACAGCTACAGACATTCGACGAGCTCCAAAAGGGTTTTGGCGCTGTCATGCAGCAAAAGCTTGAGACTATGTTCGCCGAAAAGCTGGGGCTCAAAACCCATAATGCCGAGCTGCTTAACGAGCTTCTGGCGCTAATGATGAAAACGCCGGTGGATTACACCATCTTCTTCCGCGAGCTCTCCTATATACCTGAGAGCCTGGAGCCTTTGCGGCAGAGCTTTTATCAAGCGCCGTCAGCCACGCTTGAGGCGCAATGGTCGAGCTGGCTGGAAAAATGGCGTTCGCTAATTGGTAAGAGTAATGCTGCCGAGGTGTCACAAAAAATGTTGCAGGTTAACCCTAAATACACCTGGCGCGAGTGGTTGGTAGTGCCCGCCTACGAGAAAGCGAAGCAGGGCGATTACTCTTTGGTGCGAGAGCTACAAGATGTGTTAACCCGGCCCTATGATGAGCAATCGCCGCAAGTCGAGGAAAAGTACTACAGGCTCAAGCCGCCGGAGTTTTTTCTGGCCGGCGGGGTATCCCACTACAGTTGTTCGTCTTGAGCCCGCAACAGGTCGTAAATGATTGCACTGCATGCGGGGGCTCGGGCAATGCCGCTGAGTGACGCCCCAAAACCCTGGCTCTAACTCAAATCGTTCCCTTTGCTATGGGGGTAAGCGATACGCACTTTTTCCATCAGGCTCAGGCCGATTTTGCGGTCGTAGTAGGCCGCCTCATTGATAAACGCCCCGTACACGGTTTGCTCGCCCTGGTAGGTTATTGTCTCGCCGGCCAGGGTGATAAACAGCGGGTCGCCGGGGGCAATGGGTTGATAATCTCGATCTTGTAGATCGGGGTGAATCATACCGGCGATTTCGCCGTGTTCATCGACCGGGAAGGGGATTTTTTCGATAAACCGGTAGCCGGTTGTTTCGGCGGGTATCTCGGGTTTCTGGCCTTGGTTGTATTGCTCAAGGTAATCCAGCGCGTGCATCACAGCCTCGTGCGTATCGGCGTACACCTGGTGCTTTAACAGCCCCTGGGGAATGGGCCCCACTTCGATCACCAATCCGCCATAACGCCCCATGGAGCGCAAAAAATTGTCTTCCAGCCGGTCGCTGGGTTGAAAAAATAAATGCGCGTCTGGCATTTTTTGCTTGATGTAAAAGGCGGTTCCGATCACCAGCGGGTGATCGGAGTTAAACACCACGGTCATGCCCATATTGGCGGTGGTGGTGTGCATATCGATCACAAAATCCACCCGCGGGTTTTCTTTGGGGCCCAATTGCTCGTTGATCATCTTGGCTTGCTGCTGTTCGCTGCCTTGCAGCGCCGGGTTTTGCAAATCTTTGAGGTTGAACTGGCGGTTTAGGTCCTGATCGATATAGCGTCGCATAGCCTTGATGGCCGCCGGGTTGGTCAGGTGAAGCTCGGTGGCAAAGCTTTCGCGCGCAATCTCCTCAGGGTTGGATTGCCAGTGCTTGACCAGATAGACACCGGTAGACTCGTTGCCGTGTGTGCCGCCGGTGACTGCAACTTGCGTAATGATGTCGTTCATACCGTAATGGGTCTCGGAGTGAGATTAAAGGGTGCGGGGGATTTGCGATGAGTGATGATGCACAATGGGGTTAGGTTTGGACAGATCCATTACATAGCTGAAGCGTGCCTCAAAATTCAGAACTTCACCGTCGACGGCAAAGCGCCAGTTGTAAATGCCGCCCAGGGTATAGAGCTGGTTTGATAAATCCTGAACGATCAAGGTTTTTTCATGTAACGCAATACTCAGCTCCGGCCGGCTGCCCAACTGTTCAAAGTACTCGCGCAGCTTTTCCGGTGTGTTGCGGGTGCGGTTGGAAAAGGTGGGAATCAAAACCGCGTTTGCATCGTACAGGTTGAGCAGAGTTTCTACGTCGGCGTTGTTCACCGCTTGCATCCATTGATCCAGAATTTCTCGGGGGGTTGGCTGAGTCATTGTTTTTCCTCGTCTTGAAGGCGAAAAATATCGGTTAAGTGTGGTTTGTGTTGGTTTCCAAAAATCGAATTCTTTTACCCTGTGGGGTTTCGGTTAACTGTTCGTCGCGCACGACGGCTTTGCCGCGTATTACCGTATGAATCGGCCAGCCTGTTATGGGCATGCCGTCGTAAGGTGTCCAGCCACTAATGCTGGCAATCCAGTCGTTACGGATAATCCGCTCGGCCTTCATGTCCACCAGAGTTAAATCCGCATCATAGCCCAGCGCGATACGCCCCTTGCCCTCGATGCCGAAAATCCGTGCTGGCCCCGCACTGGTCAGGTCGACCAAGCGCTGCAGGCTGAGTCGACCGGCGCTAACATGATTGAGCATGGTGGGCAGCAGGGTTTGCACCCCGGTCATGCCGCTGGGGCTTTGCGGATAGGGCTTGGCTTTTTCTTCCAGTGTATGGGGGGCGTGGTCACTGCCGATTACGTCCACTACTCCATCTTGGATGGCTTGCCAAAGTGCTTGCTGATGGTGCCGCTCGCGCACCGGTGGGTTCATTTGAGCCAAGCTGCCCAAGCGCTCGTAGCATTCGGGTGCGTGCATAGTGAGATGATGCGGCGTGGTCTCCACGGTGACGCGTCGTTTATGCTGCGCCAGAAACGCCATTTCTTCGGCCGTGGTGACGTGCAGTACATGCAGACGGCGACCGGTTTCCTCGGCAATTGCCACCACGCGGCGCGTCGCTTTAAACGCGCTTTCCACATCGCGCCAATTGGGGTGATCGCAGACGTCGCCACTGGCCTCGGCAAGCATTTTGCGCTCGATCAGCCGCGCTTCGTCTTCGGCGTGTACGGACATACGACGCTTGCCGTTTTTTAAAATGCGACGCAGCACTTCGTCTTCATCGGCCAGTAAGTCGCCAAACGAGCTTCCCATAAATACTTTGACGCCCGCGCAGCCGGGCAAAGTTTCAAGCGTGTGTAAATGCTCGGCATTGGTAGCCGAGCCGCCAATGTAAAACGCATAGTCGCACCAGGCGCGTCCGTCGGCCGCATCCAGTTTGGCTTTTAAGTCGGACTCCCACAGGGTGAGCGGGTTGGTATTGGGCATTTCAAATACCCCGGTCACGCCACCGAGAACGGCGCCTCGGGTGCCGGCTTCTAAATCTTCTTTGTGGGTTAAGCCAGGCTCGCGAAAATGCACCTGGCTGTCGATAACTCCCGGAAGAATATACAGGCCGGTGGCGTCGATGCGATCTTCTGCCGTCCAGGTGCGGTGTAATTCACCCAACGCGACAATCTGACCGTCGATGCACGCCAGGTCGATACGCTCGGCGCCATTGGGGGTGATCGCGGTGCCGCCATGGACCAGCAGGTCGGCGTGGCGGGCGTTTAGCCTTTGCGATAGCTCCCGTGTGTGACTCATACCGAGTGGCTCCCCAGGCGTTGCCACAAAGCCCGAAGCCCGTCAGCGCGAGTGTTTTGATCCGGCGCTTTGACTTCATCCAGCAATCTCTCAAGTGCCTGCTCTATTGGCAGAACGCCCAAGTCTTCGCCATCGCGGGTGCGCACTGCTACGGTGCCCGCGTCGCGCTCTCGGCCGCCGGCGACCAGCAAGAAGGGCACCCGCGCCAAAGTTTGTTCGCGAATTTTGTAGCCAATTTTTTCGTTGCGGGTATCTGCTTCGGCGCGCAGGCCGGCACCGCGCAGCAATTGGGCTACGTCTTGTGCGTAGGCGGCGTGGTCATCGGTAATCGACAGCACGGCCACTTGCACCGGCGCCAGCCAGGCGGGCAATTTGCCGGCAAAGTGTTCGATCAGAATACCGGTAAAGCGCTCCAGCGATCCGAACAAAGCGCGGTGCAAAAGCACCGGACGTTTGCGCTCGCCGTCTTCGGCGACATACTCAATGCCGAAGCGTTCGGGCAGGTTCATGTCCACCTGCAAAGTGCCGCATTGCCAGTCGCGGCCAATGGCATCGCGCAGTACAAATTCCAATTTAGGGCCGTAAAACGCACCTTCGCCTGGGTTGAGCTGGTAGCTCAGGTTCATGTCTTCCAATGACTTAACCAATGCGCCTTCGAGCAGATCCCAAGTTGCGTCATCGCCCATGCGGTTGTTCGGGCGGGTAGAGAGCTTGAGGTGGATATCGTCAAAGCCAAACTCACGGTAAATATCCAACACTAGCGCGACAATCTCGCGGCACTCGCTGTCCATTTGCTCTGGCGTGCAGTAAATGTGGGCATCGTCCTGGGTAAAGTGGCGCACACGCAATAGTCCGTGCAACGCGCCCGAGGGTTCGTAGCGGTGTACCTTGCCAAACTCGGCCATGCGAATGGGCAGGTCGCGATAACTTTTTAAACCGTGACGATAAAGCAATACGCTGCCTGGGCAGCTCATGGGCTTGAGTGCCAGCACGCGACCGTCTTCTGTCTCGGTGGTGAACATATTGTCGCGGTAATTTTGCCAATGGCCGGAAATTTCCCACAGGCTGCGGTCCATGGCATCGGGAGAATTAACCTCGACGTAGCCGGCGTCTTGTTGCCGACGTCGCATATAGCTGATCAGTTCTTGAAACAAGGTCCAGCCGTGTGGGTGCCAAAACACCGCGCCGGGGGCATCGTCGTGAAAGTGAAACAAATCCAGCTCGCGCCCCAGTTTGCGATGGTCGCGCTTTTGCGCCTCTTCAATGCGCTGCAGATACGCCTTAAGGGATTTTTTATCCGCCCAAGCGGTGCCGTATACACGTTGCAATTGCTCATTTTTGGCGTCGCCTCGCCAATAGGCGCCGGAGAGGTTGGTGAGCTTAAAGTGTTTGAGAAAGCGTGTATTGGGCACGTGCGGGCCGCGGCACATGTCCACGTACTCCTGGTGAAAATACAGGCCCATTTGCTGTTCGTCGGGCATATCTTCCACCAAGCGCAGCTTATAAGTTTCCCCGCGCTGGCGGAAAGTTTCGATCACCTCATCGCGCAGCAGTACGCGTTTGATGACGTCGTAGTCTGAGCTAATCAACTCACGCATACGAGTTTCAATCGCCGCTAAATCTTCCGGGGTAAACGGCCGCTCGTAAGCGATGTCGTAATAAAAGCCGTCATCGATCACCGGGCCGATCACCATTTTTGCCTCGGGATAGAGCTGCTTAACCGCATGGCCGATCAAGTGCGCGCAGGAGTGGCGAATGATCTCCAGTCCTTCATCATCTTTGGGGGTGATAATCTGCAGCGAAGCGCTTTGATCAATCGGATCGCAGGCATCCACGAGTTTGCCGGCCACCTTGCCAGCGAGGGTATTTTTTGCAAGCCCGGGGCCGATGGCGCTGGCCACATTCAGAACTGAGGTGCCCGTGGGGAATGTCCGCTGCGAGCCATCGGGCAGGGTGAGAGTAATGAATTGAGGGGCGCAGGTTGGTGTAGCTTGGGTCATGGCGATGCAATCTTCGTTAAATGGTAATGATGGTGGCTTACACAGAGGGCTCATTACGTAGGTAGAGCTCGCGGGCTAAGTGCAGCTCTCTTTTGGCCTTTACTTACGGCGTTGGTAGCTCTGTTTTCGCCTGCTCAAACCACTGCAAGGTTTGTATTCGCTGTTTCTCACCATAAAGCCGCACGAACTGTGCGGTCGTGTGATCGTTGTGGTTGTTCAGCGATTGCAGGCGCTTTTCAATGTATTCGGCGGTCAGCGGTATCTGACAAATTTCAGTGATACAGTGGCGCCATTGTTGGTAGGTTTTGGGTACGATTGAATCCGTCATAAGTTATCCATCCAAAGTAAAATGGCCGGGGAAAACTCCGCTCTTTTACGCCTGGCGGCCGCAGCACTTTTTGAATTTTTTGCCATTGCCACAGGGGCAGGGCGAGTTTCGGCCTACTTTAGGCTGATCGCGTTTTATCGGTGCCTGCGGTGCGCAACAGCTGGCGCTGGCGCAGCAAGAACCGGAATCTTGTGTGGAATCGTCGTTGGAATATTGTTCAGTGTTCATAAGTCAAAAAATCTCTCGGCAATAGGGTTGTATTTCGTATCAATAACCACGGCGTTATGGGCGTGCAAACTTTCCTGGTGTTCGACTTTAAATGCATAGTCCTTAACCCAGTCGCACTGCTCTAGCATGGTTTTTAATTTTCGCGCTGCGTCTTCGCAGAACATTAGGTTTTCGGCGTTTAGTCTTGCAAATTCCTGTTCATCACTGCGTTTGACCATGGTTTGCACTGGCGTGGCCAAAGTGGTTTCAATTTGAGTGATCAGTGAAAGCAGCGAGGGCCAGTTTTGGTCGCGCAATACCAAATTCAAATACGCGTACGAGCGCTGGCTATGGGGCGTGGCGACACTGGTGGCCTCTACCCAGGCCAGCAAATCTTGTTTGTCTATCTGCTTCCCTGAAAACTGCGAGTCAATGGCGCCCGCCAGCAGTTGTCGCGATAGCGCAGCCGAGCAAGGGCAGGTGCTGGAATAGGGAACAGTGAGCGCTAGCCGGTAGCTGTTTACGCCGTGATGATGCTCGCCAGTAATTGTCACATTGTAAGATTGAAAACCCGTTTCGTTGCTTAGCAGGGAGTCTTTCGCCAGGCAGAGATCAAAACTTAAATCGAACTTGGCGCTTTTGCTGATAGGTCCTTGAGACGACACCATGTCGTTCAGCAGCGAATCGAGTTGTGCTTTGTCGCACAGCTTGCCTGCCAACTGGTTCAGGCGCCGATGCAGTCGCGACATGTGTATGCCCTTGGCGCCGGGGTCGTCCAGACTGACATAAAGATTGGCCTTGGCCGCGACGGTTTGCTCATTGCCAGTATCACTGGCGAGAGTCACAGGAACGGCGATCGCCTCCATGCCCACCCAGCGTAAGCCGTTAGTGACGGAAGGCGTACGGGTATTAGCGATGTCGGGCAGTTGTTTGTTTTGTTGCATAAAAAGTTAACTAATCGATGTTTTGGAAAAGGCGGTTGTCGCCTTAACCTTAAGATGGATTTGCGGTGACCCGCACACGTTTTTCCTGCGTATCGACCTTTAAGTAAAAGCACGAAGGGCGTCCCGTATGACAGGCCGCGCCGCGTTGCTCCACCTTGCACAGAATGGCATCGCCATCGCAGTCAAAGGACATTTGAATAAGTTGCTGTACATGCCCGCTGGTTTCTCCTTTGCACCACAGTTGCTGACGGCTGCGCGACCAGTAGGTCATGCGCTGATGGGTAATGGTGTGCTCCAGCGCGGTGCGATTCATCCAGGCGAACATTAACACCTCGCCGCTGCCGGCATCTTGGGTAATAACAGGTATCAATCCCTGTGCATCAAACGCCAGCTGATCGATCACTTCGTCTAAGGGCAATGGCTCGTGCCCATTTTCAAGGGCGATAAAGTAGGAGCGCTTCATGAAGCCTGGGCCGGGTTTTGGCTGGGGCAAGGGCAGGCTTTGCTTTCGTGTGTGCGGCACAGCCGGAAGTTCATCCAGTGCCCCAGGGCGACACAGGCGGCGCCCGCCAGCGTCAGTAGCTTCTCGCCAGCTTCACCAATGCGTGCTTCGCCCAGTGCCACCGCCAGTACTAACAGGGCTAAGCCGATCGTGCCTAACAGTAGAACGCGCACGCGGCGGTGTTTTTTGCAACCCAGAGTCAAGGCGTAAAGACTGCTGGGAATAACAGCTACCACCATCCAAAAATGAAAGGATTCATGCTCCAGTGGCAGTGCGGCAAGGCTGGGTAGCAACGCCAAAATGAGAGGCATAGCCAGGCAGTGCACAGCACAGGCGAGTGAAAGGGTAATAGCCAGTTTGTCGGTTAATACTTGCGCGGATTTCATGGTGTTAATTTCCAGTTGTGGTGGCGATTTCTATTTGCTGGTCGCTGCGGTGGTCGTAATAGCGGTTCGCGCACGGCTAGCGGGCGAATCTTCGGTGCAGTGGAGAGGTTCTGAACTCGTATCTTTGCAGTCATTGCAAATACAGTTCATCTCCAGCTGAGGGCTTTTGAGTTCGAAGCCGGCATCGGCCACCGTTTTTTTCAGGGTTGATATGGTGTCGGGTTTAATAATAATTTCTCTTACCTTATTGCAGACTTGGCAGATTAAAAATTGGGGCGCGTCGTGGCTGTGGCGTTCGCAAATGTGCGCGCAGGCAACGTACTTATTCGCCAGGTTGAGCCGGTGCGCCAGATGCTCTTGCTCCAGAAACTCTAAAATTCGATAAACCGACATGGCCGAGAATGTCTCGCCGAACTCGTGTTCGCAATAGTCGATTAATTCATAAGCTGACAGTGCTTTTTTGCAGTTTAAAAGCCCCGCCAGAACCTGCTTGCGTTTGACGGTTAAGCGGGTGCCGCGAGCACTGCAGTTTTTATCTGCCTGGGCGATAAGTTTCTCAACGTTTGTGCGCATGGTTATTTAAAGCTGGCTGTGGCGCTCTTTGGCGTTAGGGTGGCCCCGCCCTGCGCGGATGGGCTTATCCACATCAGGTTGACTTTGCTTAGGCTTGGGTAGTGTTGGAAGAGTTTTACCTTGATCTCTTCGGGGTAGGCCCCGGCCTCGCAGCGATAACGGTAGCGGGCGCCGATTTCGCTGTGTCCGCCTCTATGATCGTGCTCGCTGTGTTCGTGTTCGTGAGTATGATCGCTGTGTGCAATTTCGGCCTGCAGTGCAGATACGTCTATCGAAGAGTTCACTAGTTCGCATTGATGATCCGTAAAGTCCAAAAAAGTGTCGGGCCGTTGCAGCTGCTGTTCGGTTTGTGCCAGCAAGGCCTTTTCATCAGTACTGTTAGCCTTGTGTTCAAAGCCCACCAGATTGACGCTCGGAGACATTAATTCCACGTCTAGAGTGTTGTTGGCGAGGACAATAGTGAGCTCGGCCTCTCCATGAGTGTGAGCCGGCATGCCGGCGCCAATTGCCCCGGCCGCGCTGCTGAGTATCGCGGCCATCAACAGCGCTCGCACTGAAGCGCGAGCGGACGGTGAAGTCTTGTACTTAGTGCGGATAGTATTCATGTGATGGCATCCATAGTAAGAAACAGGCGTCGTTGCGGAGCAATTAGCTCTGGCGAGCGGTGCACAATGCCCTGGCCTTCATTGCCGGGCCAGTCTTCACCCTTTAACAACGCGACATCGCCGGTGTTGAGCTTACGAATAGACGAGGCGTTTAAATAGAGCCCGGATTCTCTGTCGGCTTTGCCTTCGGCGCCGCGCCCTAATTTGCCGCGATCAATCACGCTGTTGTCGAGCCATTCGGTCGCCGGTCCACAATATGTGGTAATTAGCCGGCAGCCCAGTTTGTCGACGTGAAAGCGCGGGCAGGTGGCTGAGCTCGTCGTGCACAGTCTCAGGCCTACGGCCTTGGCACCCAGCAGGCAGGTCACCATATCCGCCAAGATATTCACATCGTCAATAAAAGCCTGACGTAGCACATGGTCAGGCAAGCGTTTACACAGTTCTTGTTCCAGCGATTTTAAATCGCTGGACAGGCGTATCTCGGTGGCATGTGGCTGCTGCTCCAGCACAAACTTGCTGTACTGATCGACCTGCGCGGGCAGGTGCCGCTGCCAGACACACAGATTAGTCTCGGCGTTATATAAGTCGGTGAACACGGCCGGGTCAGTGCTCTGGCTGAGCCCCGTGGGGGCAGCAATAATTTCAGCGGCTTGTTGCATCACTCACTCCAACTGGGAAAAGGGTCGGGTAGTTTTTTCCAGTAGTCTTTACCGGCGATCATTTCGTCGTCGTTTAACAAGCAGGCATCCAGAGTTTCGGTCATCCCGGCCTGGTCTAACCCCTGGCCGATAAACACCAGCTCCTGGCGCATATCACCAAAGGGTTCTTGCCACTTTTCCTGAATGAAACTGAGTGTGTCTTCGTCCTCGGGCCAGTATTGCTCGGGCACCGCGCGCCAGAACATCCCGGCCGCGCCGTGCCGGGCAATTCCGCCCGCTTGACTCCACTGGCCGGCAAACTCTGGGCGTGAGGCCAGCCAGAAATAGCCTTTGGAGCGAATTAGCCGACCGTTGGGGGCAGGGCTTTGCATAAAGTCGAAAAGCTTGCGCGGATGAAAGGGCCGGCGCGCGCGATAGACAAAACTGCTGATGCCGTATTCTTCAGTCTCTGGGGTGTGTTCGCCGCGCATTTCTTTTAGCCACAGGGGCGATTGCTGGGCACGGGCGAAGTCAAAAAGTCCTGTACCCAGTACACGGTTCAACGGCACTTCGCCGTTTTTGATTGGCATCAACTGAGCGTCGTGGTTCAATCCGCGCAGTAAACCTGTGAGGTTTTGCAAGTGCTGCTCGTCTACCAAATCGGTTTTGCTGATTAAAATGACATCAGCAAACTCCACTTGCTCGACCAGCAAGTCGGTGACACTGCGCTCGTCTTCCTCGCCCAGGCTTTCATCCGAATCGCGCAGATCTTTGGCTTGCTGGTACTCAGCCATAAAGTTGACCGCATCGACTACTGTTACCATGGTGTCCAGCTGGGCAATGTCCGACAGGCTAATGCCGTCTTCATCGGCAAAGGTAAAAGTTTCTGCGACGGGTAGGGGCTCGGAAATACCGGTGGATTCAATCAGCAAGTAATCAAATTTCCCGGATTCGGCAAGCGCACGTACTTCCAGCAGCAAATCTTCGCGTAGGGTGCAACAGATGCAGCCGTTGCTCATCTCGACCAGCTTCTCTTCGCTGCGATTCAAGCTGACATCGTTTTTCACCGACTCGGCGTCGATGTTGACTTCACTCATATCATTGACGATAACCGCCACCCGTCGATTATCGCGGTTGTGCAGAATATGATTGAGAACCGTGGTTTTGCCCGCACCCAGAAAACCGGACAGAACGGTAACGGGTAGCCTTGTTTGTTCAGTCTGCATAAAACTTCTCTTTCTCTTCGCTAATCACTTTAACGTCGGTACCGAACTCTGCGGTCGGTCTAATTAATAAGCGTTCAATACCAATCGGCTCCCCGGTCTCTTGGCAGTAGCCGTATTCGCCCACATGCAAACGGCGCAGTGCAGCGTCAATTTTGCGCAGCAGCTTGTATTCCCGATCGGCCAGTCTGAGCTTAATCGCCATGTCGTCCTCGAGTTGTGCACGGTCGGCTTCGTCGTTGCACTCCGGGGGTTGAGCAAGCTGCTGTTTTATCTGCTCAATGTGGTTTTGGGTTTCTTGTTTCAGGCTTAGCAGGTGATGCTTAAAAAATGCCTGTTGTTCGGGGTTCATGTAATCGCGCTTGGGCGCCTTGCGTAGTTGTTGCTCGGTTAGCATGCGGGCTCCTCCGCTTGCGGCAGGCGACGGCAGTGAAAGCGATTGCTTAAATGTCCCGCTATCAGCAGCAGGCCGCCGCTGATTGAAAGCGCCGCTTCGGCCTCGTGCGGGGCGAAAAAGGCGGTAACCAAGAGAGCTAAGCCGCTAAAGCCCGACGCCGTGGGTAACCAGCGGCCGTGCCGCTTTCTGCCGCTGGGGAAGCTGGCCAGTGCCAGCGCGGCAATGGGTATGATCAGTACGAGGTGTACCCACTCCGAAGTAAACAGACTACCGATCAGGCCGAGGCTTCCAATGGATAGCAAAATAGGGGTAGCAATACAGTGGATTAGGCACAGGCCGGAGCACAGTGCGGCGGTTTCGTCTTTCATGGCGCTCTCTCAAAAATAAAACGTTATAACATAACAATAAGGAAAAGGTTAGTGTCGGTCAATAGGGGGCGAAGGAGGCGCTAAGACCGGTGGCCTCAACTGGGGGGTGTTCAGGGTTTTTGTTGGTGTAAAACCGGTAGTTTTTGCGCAGTACTGCCCAAATCTTGTTCTCCTATGCGGTCAAGTGTGCCAAGCGGTGGAGACACAGGGCGGGTGTGCTAGCTTTGTGTACGCTTGGGCACGCATCTAGCGCGGCGCCCGATCTGTGCGTTCAAATAACATTAGGAGGGAGTCTTTGTGCAAAGCTTATTCAGTATTAATACATTAGGGGTGCTTGCCGCTAGCGCCCTGGCTTCGGGTATTGCAGCCGCGCAAACTCAGTCGAGTTCAAGTTCATCAAGCAGTTCATCCTGTTCGTCCAGCTCTGCGCCCAGTTCACCTTTGCCAGCGCTGGCGTGCTCGGTTTCCAGCGCTGGCTCCTGGGCACAGGGGTATCAAGCAGCGGTCGATGTGACCAATGTCAGTGATCGGGCGATTGACTCGTGGCAGGTCTACTTGATGCTCGATTCGGGACATACGATCGATCATTCCTGGAATGTGCTGCTCGATCGCGACCATAGCGATTTCACGGCGCGCAATGCGTCTTGGAATGGGCGATTACAACCGGGGGAAAGCGCAAGCTTTGGTTTGTTGGGGCGTCACCCCGGGGCGTTTGTGATGCCGCAATGTAGTGCGATGCCCGAGCCAAATGCTGACTTTACTGTGGCGGAGCACGGCTTTACGGTTCAGGCAAAATTGGCCAAAGAGCCGCAAAGCAATTGGCAGTACCGGATAGATTTCGGTGATGGTGAGGTGATTTACCATCACGATGCATGGCATACCTACGCCGAGCCCGGTGTTTACAGCATAGTGGTTACGGCGCGCAGTGGACATCACACGGTCACTCGCGAGCAGCAGGTGTCGGTGCAAGTGGTTAACGCGGATAATCGGGCGCCCGTGGCCCGCACTTACGTGGATGTCCCCTATGGTGGCTCGCCTAATATCAGCGATGGTTTGTCTTACGATCTGGACGGACAGGCCCTGACACGACAATGGCAAACTACCCGCTGGATAAATAGCTCCTACAGCGTGTTGACCGTTTCTGATGGAGCTTTGTCGGATACCGCTCAAACGAGCAATCCCGTGCCCTGTGGAGGTGGCTATCACTCTTCGGTTTATGCCAATTTAAATTATGAAGTCGATGGCCGAACTGTATTGTTTGATGCGCACGAAAGCTATGGTGCTGAGCTGTTGCTAGAGTATGGAGACGGCGTCAGCACTTCGCGGGTCGTTACCTCACACACTTATGACCAGCCGGGCGAGTATGAGGTTAGATTGCGAGTTTTCGGCGGTCCCTATTCGGATTATCTTTCCCAGACCATTGTGATTGAATAGCTCGAAGCACAGTCGTTTAGCCCTTACCGAGACGGCCAGCGCCGCTTTCGGTTGGGGTTAGCAAATTTTTTTGTTTGTAGACAGCGGCCCCACCGACCATACAAACAGGGTTCAATCATTCTCTCTGCGGTTATACTTGTAACATTCATCTCCTGAGTTCTCGCCGTTGCTTTGCTTACGTTCTAATGCAGGGCGAGGGCGGCCAAGCTAGCTCTGGGCTTTGGTACATCAAAGTCTCATTAGGGTGAGTTTAGCGCTTGAGGGGACCGCCCTCGGTCGATAAACTGAAATCCGGGGCTAGGGCAGGGGGCAATCTCCGCGCGCCTGGGCTGTAACAAAAGCATCTACTCAGTATCGCCCCATCTGGATTAAGACAGCCATCTAGCAGTCTTTTTCGCAGTATCCATTGACTAGATGCAAACCCATAATTCAGGTCAGGTCTTTTTGAATACATTTGTCTCTATCGTGCTATTGGCGCTTGCTTATTGGAGCGTGGGGCTGTTGGCTCTTACTCTGGCCATTCCCCCAGGCTTTGCCAGTGCCATCTTTCCTCCGGTAGGTATGGCGATTGGGGCGGTCATGCTATTTGGGGCACGTTTGCTTCCTGGTGTTTTTCTCGGCTCCGTGCTGCTCAATTTGACCGTGGGTTGGCAAAACGCGGGTAAGTTGACCGCCTCCGGTGTCGTGCTTGCAGCGGGCATTGCTCTGTCTACCGCGGCGGCCGTTCTTTTGGCAAAAAAGTTATCTTCGCTAATTCTGCAGGGGCGCCAGGCTTTTACCCGCGAGGCCGATATTGTTAGTTTGTTGATAGTGACGGGGCCGGTGGCTTGTTTGCTAAGTGCGAGCGGCGGCGTCGGTGTGCTTTACGGGCTGGATGTAGTACGTGCCGAAGCTGTGGCTTCCAGTTGGTGGACCTGGTGGATTGGCGATAGCATCGGGGTCGCCTTGGCGCTGCCTATTATGTACATATTTTTTGCTCGCCCTAGAGAGGTGTGGCGCGGCCGGATGATCACTGTTGGCTTGCCCATTGCTGCGGCCACTGCGCTAATGATTGTCGTGTTTGTGCGCATTAATAAGGCCGAGCTGGATCGGCTGGATAAATCCTTTCAACAACTGAGTGTTCCCTTTGCCGCTAATTTTGCCTCGGCCCTAGAGAGTCAGTTGGGCGTTTTAAAGAGTATCGACGGACTGTTTCAGGCCTCAGAACATGTGACTTTGGCAGATTTCACACGCTTTAATGAACACAGCCTGGAGGGCAGCGAAGTGCTGCACGCGGTGTCGTGGAATGCGCGTATTAATCACGCGCAGCGAGGGGCGGAAGAACTATCCCAAAGTCAGCAGGGGTTGCCTGCCACCATCACCGAGCGTGCGGATAATGGTGAGCTCGTACCCGCCCCTAGGCGCGACGATTATGTGTACGTTAAGTATATAGTGCCGGCCGCTGGCAATGAGAAAGCGCAAAGCTTCAATGTGGGCGGCGTACCGAGTCGCCGCGCGGCGTTAGAGCAAAGCGCCGCAAGTGGCGAAGCGCGTATGACTATGCCGATTCAGCTGGTGCAGGACACGGTAACCAGTAAGGCGCTGTTGGTCTTTTATCCGGTCTATTTCAAAGAAGCGACGCTACCTAGTTGGCAAAACGTTAAGGGCTTTGCCACTGCTGTGGTGGTTATGGAGCAGTTGATCACCCAAATGGTATCGGATTACGGTGAGCAGGCCGGCTTTACCGTCACGGTCGATTATGTGGGGGCGCAAACAGAGGGCCTGGCCAGTGTAGGTGGCGACCCTGTTTCTGATTTGGCGTCTTTATTGCGCTTTGAGCAGACCTACCCGTTTGCAGGCGCTGCCGTACGTATCACCCTTGAGCCAACCACTGCCTTTGTCAGCAAGCATTACAGCTCCCTGACCTGGACAGTGCTCGCAGGTGGGTTTTTATTCTGCGCTTTGCTCGGCGGGTTTTTACTTTCCCTGAGTGTGCGCTCCGAAAGAATTCGCGAGCTGGTGCAGGAGAGAACGGCCGAGCTTTCTTCCATTTTAAGCAGCGCGACCGATGCCATTCTAACCATTGACGGCTCTGGCTCCGTGCACCGCTATAATCCGGCAGCGCTGGAGCTGTTTGCGGTTGAGCGTGAGCAACTACAGCGCTCGAGTATTACGACCTGGTTGGATGCGTTTGCCGGCGCTAACACACAGGTAAAACAGGTGCTGGATGCACGGCTCAATACGATGTTTGAAACCACTTTGACCACACCCGACGAACAGCGCCATGCAGTAGAGGTTGGGGTGAGCAAGATGGAGCTTGGCACCGATCCTCACTATGTTGTGATGCTGCATAATATTACCGAGCGCAAGAAAACAGAAAAGCTAAAAAGCGAGTTTGTCAGTACGGTGAGTCACGAGCTGCGCACACCGCTGACTTCCATTGTAGGTTCCCTCAAGTTGGTGTTGGCCGGTGTGACCGGTGAAATCACCCCAAAAACTCACAGCATGGTTGCCATTGCACGGGATAACGCCGAGCGCTTAAGTGTTCTGGTAAATGATATTCTGGATATTGAAAAGCTGGATTTTGACCAGTTAAAAATTGATATTGCTCAGGTGCCTGTGATCGCCACAATGGAGCATGTGATACAGCAAATGCGGGGTTACGCCGAGGGTTTTGACGTGCAATTGACGCAGCATACCTCTGCAGACCTGAGTGGGCAGGACTGTGTCGCGGCGGACTCCCATCGGCTGATACAAATATTAACGAACTTGCTTTCCAACGCCATCAAGTATTCTGACCCGGGCTCGCAAGTCATATTGTCAGCGCGCCGCGAAGGGCAAGAGTTGGTCTTTTCGGTTAAGGATTCTGGGCGCGGAATGCCGGATTATTTTCGCAAGCAAATCTTTCAAAAGTTTTCTCAGGCCGACTCGTCGGATAAGCGGGAAAAAAGTGGTACTGGTCTTGGTTTATATATTGTTAAGGCCTTAACCGAGAAAATGCATGGTTCTATTTCCTACGAATCAGAGCTCGGCAAAGGCAGTGAGTTTTTCATCCGCCTACCCTTGTCGCCACCTCTTTAGTTCTGCAATAGATGTTGCTTAAGTTGTTGCTCCAGGCTCTGCCAATCCAGCGGTTGGTGATGGATAATCTCCAGACGACTGTCTTCGCATTCGTCCAGCTCCAATGTTTTTACCACACCGTCGGCAAGGTTCAGGGCGATTATGCCCTGGTCCGTGATCAATACGGCTTTTAAGCGATCGCACTCCAGTCCGTGCAGCCAGTTAAATAATGGCGTTAGTGCGAACACCTTGGCCGGGTGAAATACCCACCCCGCACTGTAGTAGCCTTGCCCCTGATGTTGCTTGCGGGTGATCGGTTGTTGCGCTGTGGGCGTGGGCAAGTTGGCTGCGGGAAAATTGCTGCCGTGATGGTGGACGGTTTCGGGTAAAGCGAGTTGTGTTTTATGGGGCAGCTCCAGCCAGGCGGAGTCCAGTTGACCCAGTTTAATTTCTACCCGTGGACGCTGGTCAAGTTCTTGAGCCTGAAGATACGCTTGCATGGCGTTTAGCTCGGCCGGTTCAGCCAAGTCTGTTTTATTCACCACTAAAACGTCGGCCACCTGAAGTTGTTGCATAAAAGTATCGTTTTGCAGGTGGCGCTCGCTGATAAAGTGGCGCGGATCGATCAGTGTCAGACAGGCCTTGATCTCAAGAGTGTCGGCAAAGCTCTCGCTCAGGGTTTGCAGCACCTCCAGCGGGTGACCAAGGCCGGTGGGTTCGATAATCAGCCGGTCAAACTGCCGGCTGCGCAGCAACTGTGTGAGTCCGACCTGCATTGGCAAGCCCGCGACGCAGCACATGCAGCCACCGGGAATTTCTTTAACCACGGCGCCACCCCCGCGCCCTTTTTGTTCACGCAGCAGGGCGCCGTCAATCCCCACCTCGCCGAACTCATTCACCAGCACAGCCCAGCTCTCCTGTGCCGGCTTTTCGCTCAGCAAATGCTGGATTAATGTGGTTTTACCCACGCCTAAAAATCCGGTGATGATATTGGTGGGGATTGGGTTCATGCTGATCCTGATGGTTACGGGTTACGGGTTACGGGTTACGGGTTACGGGTTACGGGTTACGGGTTACGGGTTACGGGTTACGGGTTACGGGTTACGGGGCTCCAGTACGCGGAAAGCCCAAAGTCGTTTTTGACATGGCATTAGTACAGCACAAAATTGTTCAGCGTTCAGCGTTCAGCGTTCAGCGTTCAGCGTTCAGCGTTCAGCGTTCAGCGTTCAGCGTTCAGCGTTCAGCGTTCAGCGTTCAGCGTCCACCGTCCATCCGAACGTTATAATGTTGCAATAATGTATTGTTACGTTATAACATAAGTGAATGAGGGCGCGATAGCTGCTCCGCTGCCATTCTTAATTTTTCTGTCTCAACCATTAGGGGGTTCCGTGTTGAAGCGGTCTTTAGCTTATTTAGGTTTTGGTTTTCTGGCGCTGCCCGGGCTTGCCAGCGCCGATACAATCCAAGGGGTGGTGCTCGATGGCGACGGCCAGCCTGTCACCGGTGCCTTGGTCGAGGTTGTCGGCACTCGCGTGAGCGCTGAAACCGACGCGTCTGGTCAGTTTTTGCTGGATGATTTATCCAGCGATGACGTTGAACTGCACGTGCGCGCTCCGCGCTTTATGCACAAAAATGTACACGTACATGACGGTAGCGATTCGCTGCGTATTACCCTGACCGAGACAGTAATCGAGGTGGTCGACGTAACGGGCATGCCCTGGCACATCTCCCAGCTGGAGTCGGCTACTCCGGTTTCGGTGTTAAGTGGCGATCAGCTGCGTGATCAGCAGTCGGCCACTTTGGGTGACACTTTGAATAAGCAAGTAGGCGTGCACTCCAGCTACTACGGCCCGGTAGCCGGTACGCCGATTATTCGCGGTTTATCTGGCCCGCGAGTTCTGGTGGCGCAAAATGGTTTAGATGTAGGTGATGTGTCGCGTAGCGGTCCCGACCACGCGGTAACCGGCGAAGCCACTACTGCCCGGCAGGTAGAAATTTTACGTGGCCCGGCGACTTTGTTTTACGGTAATGGCGCCATTGGTGGCGTGGTCAATGTGGTGGACGATCGCGTGCCCCAAGATACCGAGACTTTTGGTCAGTGGCAGTTGGAGTACAACAGTGCCAATAACGAGCCGGTGATCGAGGGTAGTGCCAACGTCGGTCTTGGCGATAGCTTTGCCGTGCACGTGGATGGCTTTTGGCGCGAGGCGGATGACCTGGAAATACCGGGCTACGCCGAGATCGAGCCAGACGAAGATGCCAGCTACGGCACCTTGGAAAACTCCGCCTACGACAGCCAGGGCGCGACCCTGGGCGGTAGCTATGTTGGCGATAACGGTTTCGCTGGTATCAGTTTTGGCCGCCTGGAACGCACTTATGGCATTCCCGGCCACAGCCACGATGGTGTAATGGTTCAGGCCGAGCTGGAGCAGGATCGCTTGCAGTTTGTCAGTGAGTACAGCTTTGATCACGACATCCTGGCGGAGGCGCGTTTTCGCTATGGCTACACCGATTACCAGCACTATGAATTAGAAGGCGATGCCATTGGCACCATGTTCCAGAATGAACTGCATGAGGCCAGGTTAGAGTTGTTTCATCAGCCCTTCGCCGAATGGCGCGGTGCTGTGAGCTTGCATGGCAAGCGTCAGGAAAATGCAGCCCAGGGCGAAGAGGCCTTCACCCCGCCGTCGCTCACAGAATCCTATGCTTTAGCGTTGATGGAAGAGAAGCACTTTGGTGATTTTCTGGTGCAACTGGGTGGGCGTATTGAGTGGATTGAAGTGGATGCGCACGACGTGCTGCTGGACTCCGAAGGCGAGCGCGGAACCTACCGTCTGGATCAGGAATTTACGCCCTATAGCTTTTCTTTAGGCACTGTGTGGGACTTTGCCGAAGGCTATAACCTAGGGGTGAACCTTACCCACGCTCAGCGAGCACCCACTGCCAGTGAAGTCTTTTCCTACGGCCCTCACATCGGTGCTGGCAGTTTTGAGGTGGGGTCGATTTTTGACATTCTCGCCAACGACGATGGCGATTGGGTGGTTAATTTTTCCGACCAGCCTGTCGAGCTGGAAACTTCTAATAACATCGATATTTCCCTGCGTAAGTTCGCTGGCAATATCGGCTTTGTGGTGGGCGCTTTCTACAACCAGGTAGACGACTTTTACTACGCCCGCGCTACCGGTTTAGAAGCAGAAAGTGGTCACGACCACGACCACGACCACGACCACGATCATGACCATGAAGAAGAGCATGATCACGGCGAGCACGAAGACGAAATGCTGCCTGTTTATCAGTTTACCGCAGCCGATGCTGAGCTTTACGGTTTTGAAGGTGAGGTGCACTGGCAGGTTAGCGATCCGTTAATGCTGCGTTTTACCACCGACTACATTCGCGCGACGTTGCGCGATGGCGGCAACTTACCACGCATTCCCCCTCTACGTGCGGGTATCGCCGCCGAGTACGAAGTAGGCCCCTGGGCTGTACACGCCAGCGCCGCTCACTATTTTGAGGCGGACAAAACCGCCGCGTTGGAAACCTCTACAGAGGCGTATACCTGGGTGGATGCCGAAGTGAGTTACACCTTGCCTGTCTGGGGCGGCACCAAACTGTATTTGCGTGGCGATAACTTGTTGGACGAAACCGCGCGTGTACACAGTTCATTTATCAAAGACATTGCACCGCGTGCAGGCCGTTCGGTCTCTGCCGGTATCCGTGCGAGCTTTTAAGGTTTTTAAGGAGTTTATTCATGTTGTCAGAAAACAAAATCAAACCGTTGTCGGCGATTTTTCTTGCCCTGATGCTGAGCGCCTGTGGCGATAGCGAAACCAATATTTACGCACAGGATGTTGCCGAGCCAGAAGAAGAGCATGATCACGATCACGACGAGGAAACCAGCGCTGCGCGTTTACTCTTGGTGGAAGAAGGTACGGAGATGGTCCATATCTTCGAGGCCGGCGATGGCGATGAAGTGGCTGAATTGAGCTTACCTGCGCCTATCGGCTATGCCTACCCTGTGCCTGGTTATCGCTACGCGGCCTTTGTCCATCGCGACGACAACTGGGTCAGCTTTGTCGATGGCGGTGTTTGGGTCGAAGATCACGGTGATCATGACCACCCCTATGCCGAGGCGCCAGCCATCCAGGATTTTTACCTGGATGGCGTTAAGCCAACTCATTACACCTTTAATGATGAACAGGTAGCCGTTTTCTATGATGGCAATAGCGAGACGGGCGATGTCGCTGGAGTGGCTACTTTTGATTCGGCCGCCGTGGCCGAAAACGGCATGGCCGCTACCTTGAACTTCGACACCTATATGCACGGTGCAGCGCAGGTGCGTGGCGAGCACTTGCTGGCGACTATTCGCGACGCCGACAGCGCCAGCACTCTGCCCGATAAAGTGGGTTTGTACCATCTGCACGATACCGAGTACGAGCTGGAAACCGTTTTTAGCGAAACCTGCCCCGGTTTGCACGGTAGCGCGCAAAACGAAGATCAAATTTTCTTCGGCTGCACCGACGGCGTCTTGGTAATTGATGAGAGCGCCGACTTTGCCGCCACAAAAGTAGCTAACGGCACCGCCTTGGCCGAGGGTGTCCGGGTGGGTAGCCTGCGGGCTCACCATCATGTCGATGAGGTGATTGGTATTGCCTCTGGCGGCTTGGTGCGTGTGGTGCCTGGCTCTGACGAGCTACAGCCTATGCCCGAACCGCTGCACGAGGAAGATACCGTAGTGGCCAGCGACTTTGCCGCCGACGGCGAATTCTTTGTCGCTTTGACCAGTGAGGGTGCATTGGTGGTGTTGGATAGCCACGATTGGGGCATTCACGGCGAACTGAGCGTCACCGATGCCAGTGCTTTGGGTGAAGGCCAGGGGCTGAAATTGATTGTGCCGCCCGCGGGCCATCACGTGTATGTGCTGAACCCAGGTAGCCAATCTCTGGTAGAGGTAGACATCGAGGCATTGGCGGCCGACGAGCCCTGGAGTCTTGAATTTACGCCTTCTGCCGGGGTGTGGCTGGGTTATGCGAGCGAAGAAGAAGCGCATGATCACGACCACTAAGCGACAGCGTTAGACTTAGAGCGGTTATTGGCGCTACACACCATCGTAAGTGCGTGAGAAAATAGGCGCCAATTTTGCTAAGATCACCGAACCCGCGTAACCCTTATTTGTGGTTGCGCGGGTTCTTTGTATCTGTAATGGGGTTTGTGCGCGCCGAATGGAAAACACTCACGCTTTATCCGCCGGATTGGCTGCGGCATTGGACGATTTACGCCGTTGGACCCGGCCCTGCGCTGCGCCACCTCACGCCTCAGAACTGTTATCCCAAGCCCGTCTAGCGGTGGAAGATTTTCAGCGTCTGGCCCCCGGGGCTGACCCGGCCTGGCTGTTGGCCGCCTGGCTGGTACGCAGTACCCGCGATAATTTGCAGTGTGATGAAATGCTCGCGCCACGGGTGGATAGGCTGCTCGATGCCTTATTGCAGCTCACCTTCACCAATGCTGCCTCTGGTCACTGGCAAAACGCCGACTGGGTAAACGAGTGGGACAAATTACTGTTTCACTGGCAGAGCTGGTACCCGGGGCTTGGTAGCGCTGGGGATAAATTCCTGAGCCGCTGCGACGAACTGCTTGAGTCGTTGGCGGATGGCGCCTCAGGCCTGGCAGCCTGCCAAACCGCGCTGGAAATTTTTAACCAACAAGCTGATCGTGAGTTGGAGCGAGCCGCTCGCCTAGCCAGTCGCATACACGACTTGGAACAGGGTCAACTAAAGGTGCAGCAGGCTGCGCAGCAGGTAGAGAACAGCTTAAATGAGTGGATGGCCGGTAGCAGCCTGCCCGATGCGGTGTACCAGTATTTGCACCAATCCATGGGCCCGGCACTGCGTTACTTGGTGATCAATGAGCAGCATGAACAGTGGGATTTTTGGACAGACACCCTGCAGCAGCTGTGCCGTGTCTTTGAGCCTAACAAAACCTTCGAAGCGCAAGAGTCGCTGCACCGCACCGCACCTCAGCTAGGCGCCAGGCTCAGTGCAGCAAAGCCGCCTGCCACGTGCGACAGTGATGGTTACCACCGTTTTGTCAGTGAAGTTTTGCTTGGCATTGATGAGCTACTGGCTGGCAGAAAGTTGGATACGGTGATTGCCCCGCCGATCAGCAAAAAACGCGAGCCGCTGAATGTTCGCAGTCACCGACGCGACAGCGAAAAGCACCGCTTGCAATGTGGCGATTGGCTGGTGTTTCGCACTCAGCTTGAAGGCGATTTACGTTGTCAGTATTTGCTGCAATCCCCGGTTAGTGACGAGCTCATTTTCGTCAACCGCCAGGGACACAAAGTCATCCAAGTCTCGGTGGGCAAATTTTTGGATGCGCTGGATCGGCGCGAAGTCCAGCCCATGGCAAAAATTCGTGTTTACAGCACTGCGGTCAACAAAGCCGCGTCGCGGCTGCGCTATTACCACGCCGACGTAAAGGCTGAGCGCGAGCTGCAAGAGGCTTTAGAGAAGCAAAAGCAAGAGCGTGAAGAGAAGCTTCGCGCCGAGCGCGAACGAGCTATGGCCGCGCGCCGCCAGGCCGATGCCTTGGCACGGAAAAAAGCGATGGCGCAAGAGCTGGCGCGCCTGGAGGCGTTAAAGCGCGAGCGCGAAGAGGCTGAACGCAGTGCCCGCGAAGCTCTCCAGGCGCAGCGCTGGCAGACGGCCTTAGCGCAGGTTGAGCAGCTGCAAGTCGGTGCCTACGCCGATATTCCCGTAGGTGATCAGACGCGCGAGCGCTGTCATTTGGGCATGATCATGCCGTCGACGCAAAAGTACCTTTTTTACGATAAGTTTCAGCGCAAGCTGGGAGAGTGGCGCCGCGATGAGTTGGTGCAGTTGCTGGTTGATGGTCAGGTAGAGTTTTACGAAGCCGCGCCCGGCTTTGACAGTCGCCTAGAGCAAATCGTTTTTGGCCAGCGCCGCAGCCCGGCATAGTGCGCTCCATGTGCCTGTGTTATAACAGGTAAAAAAAGGAGTGCAGCATGGATATCACCGCTAGCAAAAATCTACAGAAGGCTCAGGCGTTGCTGGATGAAGGCGAGCCCCAAGCGGCCTACAAGCTACTCAAGCCTCTATACCGCGCCCACCTGGATAACATTGACATTATCCTCGCTACCGTCGAGGCCCTAGAGGCGCTGGAACAAGAGCCTAAGGCTCGTTCCCTGTTACTACATTCGTTGCAGCGCAACCCTAAGCAGGCGCGCTTATGGGGCGCACTCGCCGATCTCTATTGGGTCGCTGAGGATGAATCCGCCGCCTATAAAACTCTGGAAAAAGCGTTAACGGTTGTGCCCGAACACCTAGAACTGATGCGGCAACGGGCCGGGTATTACGCCGACGCGGAAGACCGCGAAGCCATGCACCAGCAGTACGATAGGGCAATGGCCGCTCATCCGGATAAACTCACTGAGCTGCTGGGCGAGCGCGCGGATACATACCTCGGGCTTGCGTACGGCGCCGAAGATGACGAGGCGCAGATTCACGATGGTCTTGGCATGGTGTACGCCGTGGTGCCGCTGCAGGCGGCGGTCGCCGATATGACCCGTGTGATTGCGCGCGAAGCCCTGTGGCAAAATTATTATAAGCGCGCGGGCTTGTATAAAAAGCTGCAACAATATGATGATGCTATAGCCGATTTTGACGCGGCTTTAGCTCACCTTGATGAGCAAAGCGAAGCGATGCGCGAAACCATCGAGATCGAACGCGATGGTTGCCTTAACAATGGGCGCAACGAGCGCGAGCGATTGGCGCAAACACTGCGCGAGGATCTGCAACTGGCTGATGCCAAAGGCCTGAGCCTGGAAGACCATCTCGCCAACAATATGATTAACGCCCTCGCCACCCAGCATGCCGAAGGGCGGAATATGCTGGCCTTGATGGAAGAGGTGGGCGACGACCCGGCGGAGCAGCAGGCGTTGAATGTTGCCCAGGAAATTCTCGCACACGCCAAGGAGGCACCAGCCGATTACACCCCGGCGGCCGTGGAGGAGTTTCCCCGGGCGGCACAAGTCTACAACCGGCGAGTGGGCAAAAAACTGCAGTCTATGGGTTTTCAGCATTTGGGAGACTATGAGCCGCAGGGGTTGCGCCAACAATTGGGGCGGGCGGTGTTAGTGAGTGTTTTTCTATCCGCTGACCGCACCATTGCCGCAGCCTGTTATCGCCTTACACCATTAAAGCCGGTATGGTGGATTTGGCTAATTCAGTGTTTACTGGGGCAGTGGCGGCATCACGATATTATCGAGTTTGAAAGTGTTGCCGAGCGCGATGGTTTTATCATCAGCAACAACACTGGCGCGGTGAATGTGTTTACCAGCCCAATTAACGGTGTGGATGTACAGGCGCTGCCAGCCAAGGCCAGTATTGACGAAGTCTTGCGGGTGCACCGCGAGCGTTTGGCGGATCTGCAGCTGCGTGAGTTTAGCGATGCCGAGGCCATTTTTGCCGAGCAGGAGCGCCTGCGGCAATTAAAAATAGAGCACCGCCAGGCGATTGGTTATGTGACTGAGCAAGAGCTGCAGGTACTTCTGGGTAAGCACTACGATCAAATGGCTGCGCGGGTGAAAAAATACCTTAACCGCTTGGCACCACAATCGGTTTAATTGAAATAAAGGAGTGAACCATGGACTTAGATAAAATTGAAAAACTCAATGAGTTAAAAGAAAAAGGCATGATCTCGGACGAGGAGTACAACAAGGCCAAGGCAAAATTGCTGGGTGGCTCAACTACCGACGATATGATCGGTGATGTAGACAACCGCAGTTACAGCATGATTTTACATTTTGCCCAGCTGTGCGGTTATATCATTCCCATGTGCGGCTGGATTGTGCCCTTGGTGATGTGGCTGCTTAAACGTGAAGATCCGTACATTAATGAGCAGGGTAAAGTCGTTTTTAATTGGATTATCAGCTCATTTATCTATTTTTGGATTTGCTTGTTCTTGGTATTTATCGGCATTGGTTTAGTGCTTTTGCCGGTGCTTGGGATTGTCTCGATTGTGTTTATTGTGCTCGGGGCGATTCGTGCCAAAGACGGTGTGATTCGCAACTATCCGATTACCATTCCGTTTTTCACCGTCGACGCCAATGCCGCCGCCAGTGCGCAAAACGACAAGGCGGACGGCTCTATAGAGAAAAAGGACTGACGACACATGAAAGTGGCGGTGTTCAACACCAAGCGTTATGACCGGGACAATCTTGCGCAGCTTGTTGGCCATGAGTTGACCTTTATTGAGGCGCACCTTAACGCGCAGACCGCGCCTTTGGCCGCAGGTTTTAATGCCGTATGCTGCTTTGTTAATGATGTTCTGGACGAGGTCGTACTACAGCAATTGGCCGCCGGGGGTGTGCAGCTGCTGGCTATGCGCTGCGCCGGTTTTAATAATGTGGATGTACCCGCGGCCAAACGTCTGGGTATTACCGTCTGCCGGGTGCCCGAGTACTCGCCCTACGCGGTGGCTGAATTTGCCACCGCTTTAATTCTGGATTTAAACCGCCGTATGCGCCGCGCCTACAATCGCATGCGTGAGCAGGATTACTCCTTAGACGGTTTGCTGGGGTTCGATTTACACGGCAAAACCGTGGGTGTTGTGGGTAGTGGCAAAATTGGCTGCGCTTTTGCCCGCATTATGCAGGGCTTCGGTTGCCGTCTGTTGGTCAGCGACCCTTACCCCAATGACACCATGGCCGCGATGGCCGAGTACGTACCTCGCGAGCAGCTTTGGCGCGAGGCGGATATTATTTCACTGCACTGTCCACTGCTCGATTCCACTTATCACCTGGTTTGCGCCGACAGCATTGCGCAAATGAAGCCCGGGGTGATGCTGATCAACACCAGTCGCGGTGGGCTGATCGACACTCGCGCGGTAATCGACGGATTGAAAACCGGACAAATCGGTTACCTGGGAATTGATGTGTATGAGGAAGAGGCCGATCTGTTCTTTGAAGACAAATCCGACAGTATTCTGCAGGACGACGTGTTTGCCCGCTTGTTTACCTTCGCCAATGTGATGGTCACCGGTCATCAGGGCTTTTTCACCCGCGAAGCATTAGCGCAAATTGCCAAAGTCACCGGTGAGAATTTAAATGCTTTTGCCAGTGGTGAGCGCAGCGGGCCGACTTTTGTGGTTTAAGCATTAGAAGCTGACTTTTGACGGCGGAACTTGGCTAGGGCCTGTTCACACTAAGTAAATCCGCCTGCTGGAAGTCAGTTTTGTTTCCAGCTAGGCACCGTGAGCGCAGTTTGGTTATTCCAAATAAGCGAGCGGTAACAACGCTGGGGGCAAAACTGGCTCCAGCCCTTCGGGTTGCGCCTAAAAATCCACCACTCTGCGTCGCCTGCATGGATGCAGGTGAGGCGCGAGAGCAGGATGCGGTAAGCTTTGCTCGTCGTTCATTTGGAATAACCAAACTTCTCTCCTCGCGCCTTGATTGGCGAATTTTTAGGCGCAACAGGCTGTATTTAATTTGTGTGAACAGGCCCTAAGTCACGTCTGATATCAGAGGTCTGATCTTTGACCCGTCCTCCCAATTTGCCGTGGCGAATCTCTGTTCGATTGGTGTACAATCGCCACCTTTCTTTTTTGCAACCTGTATTTACAACCTATCCCCTTTCAACAATCCGGTAGTGCCAGCGCTGCCCGTTAGTGTAGGAATTGTCCATGTTTGATAAAAGCCAAACAATCGCCTCGTTTGACCCCGAAATCTGGGACTCTATCGAGAACGAAAGCCGTCGTCAGGAAGAGCACATCGAGCTGATTGCCTCTGAAAACTACACCAGCCCGCTGGTAATGGCGGCCCAAGGCACCAAACTGACCAACAAATACGCCGAAGGTTATCCGGGTAAGCGCTACTACGGTGGCTGCGAGTACGTCGACAAAAGCGAGCAGTTGGCCATCGAGCGCGCCTGTGAATTGTTTGGCGCCGATTACGCCAATGTCCAGCCGCACTCGGGTTCACAGGCCAACGGCGCGGTATACCAGGCGCTATGTAAGCCGGGTGATACCATTTTGGGTATGAGCCTGGACGCCGGTGGTCACCTGACTCACGGTGCCAAGCCTAACTTCTCGGGCAAGACCTACAACGCGGTGCAATATGGCTTGAACCCGGACACAGGTCTGGTGGATATGGAAGAGGTAGAGCGCCTGGCCGTGGAGCACAAACCCACCATGATTGTGGCTGGTTTCTCGGCTTACTCGCAGGTGTTGGATTGGGCCAAGTTCCGTGAAATCGCCGACAAAGTTGGCGCTTACTTACTGGTTGATATGGCCCACGTGGCCGGTTTGGTTGCCGCGGGTGTATACCCCAGCCCCATCCCCCACGCTCACGTGGTGACCTCGACCACCCACAAAACTCTGCGCGGCCCTCGCGGCGGTATTATCCTGGCCAAGGCCAATGAAGAGATTGAGAAAAAACTCAACTCGGCGGTATTCCCCGGTGGTCAGGGCGGCCCTTTAATGCACGTAATCGCCGCCAAGGCCATCAGCTTTAAAGAAGCCATGAGCGACGACTACAAAACCTATCAACAGCAGGTGGTTAAAAACGCCAAGGCTATGGCCAAGGTGTTTCTGGAGCGCGGCCTGGATGTGGTCTCCGGCGGCACCGAAAACCATCTGATGCTGGTAAGCCTGATCGGTAAAGAGTACTCGGGTAAAGACGCCGACGCTGCGCTAGGCGAGGCCAACATCACCGTAAACAAAAACGCGGTGCCCAACGACCCACGCTCACCCTTTGTGACCTCGGGTCTGCGCGTAGGCACCCCGGCCATCACTACCCGCGGCTTTGGTGAAAGCGAATGTACCGATCTGGCCCATTGGATGTGCGACGTATTAGACGGCCTGGAAAAAGGCAACGCCGAAGAGGCTATCGCCAGCGTGAAGCAGAAAGTGCTGGACGTATGCGCTAAGTTTCCGGTTTATGGTTAATGGGCGCTGCGCGCGTCTGAAGTCGGATGTCTGACGTCAGATGCCAGCTTCGCTGAACGTGGAACACTAAAAGGGCGGCTCTATTATCGAGCCGCCTTTTTTTATTTGGGTCGCCCATAAAATCATGCCGAAACTGGGTTGACGCTGGATAGGGGCAAAATCATCATTAGTTTGTTCACCGTTCACCGTTCACCGTTCACCGTTCACCGTTCACCGTTCACCGTTCACCGTTCACCGTTCACCGTTCAGCGTTCAGCGTTCAGCGTCAGACATCCGACCTCAGACGTCCGACTGTTATTTCTGCCCAAAATTTAACCTTGCTTTCCTCCCCCAAACTCCCTAGAATACCGCGCCCCTGTACCCTCTGGGTGCGGGTAGTAACCGGCTAGGCCCTGTGCTCGGCCACTCCTTGTCTTACTGGCAATGGCTGGAAGACTTTAATCCGTAAGGAGCGATTAATGCGTCATTACGAAATCGTATTTATGGTCCACCCGGACCAAAGCGAACAAGTGCCCGGTATGATCGAGCGCTACACCGCTACCGTTACCAACGGTGGTGGCCAGGTTCACCGCCTGGAAGATTGGGGTCGCCGTCAACTGGCTTACTCCATCAACAAAATCCACAAAGCACACTATGTTCTGATGAACATCGAATGTAGCGACGAAGCGCTCGAAGAGCTGACCACCAACTTCCGCTACAACGACGCTGTGCTACGTAATATGGTAATCCGTACTGACGAGGCTGTTACCGAAGAGTCTCCGATTGCCAAGGCTGACAAAGAGAGCCGCGAGCGCAAGCAACCGCGCGCCCCGCGTCGCGAAGAGTCTGAAAAGTCTTCTGACAACTCTGAGGAAAAAACCGAAGAGAAAGCCGAAGAACAGACCACTGAGAAAGAGGGGGAATAATCCATGGCTCGTTTTTTCCGTCGCCGTAAGTTCTGCCGTTTCACCGCTGAAGGCGTAAAGCAGATCGACTATAAAGATCTGGACACTTTGAAAGCCTACATCACTGAAACCGGTAAAATCGTACCCAGCCGTATCACGGGTACTAAAGCCAAGTACCAGCGTCAGCTGTCTACCGCTGTTAAGCGTGCACGCTACCTGGCACTGCTGCCGTACACGGACAGCCACGAGTAAGACTAACAGTTGTGCGCGCGCTGGCTGAATTTATTATGCGCGGCCGCGCTCAGGCTGCAGCGGTCGCCCTGTTGGGGCACTGGATTCCGTTACTGAGTCCGGCCACCGTTGCCCTGGTGACTCTCAGGCGAGGCCTTGCCGATGGCGTAATGGTACTTGCTTGGGCACTGCTGCCGGCCATAGTGTTGATGGCTATGGGGCAGCAAAACGCCGCACTGGCAATTATTGGCGCTGTGAGCATTTTTGCCGCAGCCCAGGTACTGCGGCAAAGCGCGTCCTGGCAACACGCCCTGATGGGCTTGGTGGCCTTTAACACTCTCGGTGCAGTAATTGTGGGGGTGGCACTGCCGGAGCTGGTCGAAAAGGCCGTGTCTGCTCTGGCAGAAATTATCGCCGCCATTGCCGCCGAGGCTGAGCCGCCGCTGGCCTTGCCTGAGCCCAACGCCACTATGGTACTGGGATTGCTGGCCGCCATGACCACCTTAAGTGGGGCCGTGGGGCTGGTACTGGGGCGCTGGTGGCAGGCTTTGTTGTACAACCCAGGTGGTTTTGGCACCGAGTTTCGCGCCTTGCGCTTAATGCCGGTGGCCTCTTTGGTGTGCATGCTGGCGGTTGTTTACTGCTACCTGCAGCCCGCCACCACTAAGGTTTGGGCGCTGGTGTTTGCACAGCCTTTGTTGTTTGCCGGTATTGCCCTGGCGCATGCGCTGGTAGCAAAGAAAGGCATGGGGGTGCAGTGGTTGGTGTTGTTTTACATAGCACTGGTGTTGCTGCAGCCGTTTAAGATTCTGTTAGTGATCGTCGCCTTTGGCGACACGTGGTTGGATATACGCGGACGTATCAAGCCTAAACAGGCATGAACCCGCAGGCAAAATTGAAACTAGAGGGTTAACGAGATGGAAGTTATTCTGCTCGAGAAAGTAGGTAAGCTGGGCGCCATTGGCGACAAAGTTACCGTAAAATCAGGCTTTGGCCGCAACTTCCTGGTTCCCCAGGGTAAAGCTGTTCCGGCAACCGAGTCTAACATCGCTGAGTTTGAAGCGCGTCGCGCCGAGCTGGAAGCTGCTGCTGCAGAGAAGAAAGCTGAAGCCGAAAAGCGTGCCGAGAAGTTGGCCGATCTGGCGGTTACCATCGAAGCCAATGCTGGCGACGAAGGTAAACTGTTCGGCTCTATCGGTACTCGCGACATCGCTGATGCCATTACCGCTGCTGGCGTTGAAGTGGCTAAATCAGAAGTGCGCTTGCCCGAAGGTGTGATTCGCGAAGTTGGCGAATACGACATCGACGTTCAGGTTCACGCTGAAGTGATTCAGGCGATCAAACTGTCTGTTGTTGCCGAGTAATTCTGTTTAGCTGCCCTTTATGCCGGGTGGCTAAGCGTTTACAAGCGCTGACAAACTGACGAAAATCGGGCACTATCGACAGCTTCGCTGGCGGGTGCCCGTTTTTTTTGCCCGTAGCAAAACACAAGGAAAATACCAGTTCGCTATGTCCTCCGAGGCTCTATCAAACTACAGCTCTGACAATGACACAGCCAGGCCGGGACTGCCCAGCTCGGTAGAGGCCGAGCAGGCGGTGCTGGGCGGTTTGATGCTGGAGAACAGCCGCCTGGATGCGGTGCTCGAAGTGGCCTCGGAGGTGGACTTTTACCGCGAAGATCACAAGCTGATTTTGCGCATGATGATCGAGCTGCAGGAGGACGCACAGCCGCTCGACCCGGTTACCTTGTCAGAGGCGCTGGAGCGCCACGGCGAGCTGGAGCGAGCTGGCGGCCTTGGTTACTTGGTTGAGCTGGCGGCGAACACCCCGAGCGCGGCTAATATCACCGCTTACGCCCGCATTGTCCGTGAGCGTTCCACTTTGCGCCAACTGATCGCCGCGGCGCAGGACATCAGCCAGTCCAGCTTTAACCCAGCGGGTTTGGATTCAGACGACTTGCTGCAGTTGGCCGAAAAGCGCGTTGCGCAAATCGCCGAAGACCGCCCCAAAGAGGGTGGTCTGCGCGAAGTTAACGGCCTGCTCAAAGAGACGGTTGAGCGCATCGACGAGCTGTTTCGCTCGGGGGATGACGTAACCGGTGTGACCACTGGCCTTGCGGACCTGGACACAAAAACTTCAGGTTGGCAGCCCGGCGAGCTTATTATTCTCGCCGCCCGTCCTTCCATGGGTAAGACCGCATTGGCCCTTAACTTTGTCGAGTCCGCCATTTTTACCCAGCAGCGGCCGGTGCTGGTGTTCAGTATGGAAATGCCCTCGGCCGCGCTGGTTATGCGGATGATGTCCTCCGTAGGGCGTATCGATCAGGGGCATATGCGCAACGGTAAACTCACCGAAGAGGACTGGCCCAAATTGTCAGCAGCGGTGAGTAAGCTGAAAGACAAGCCGTTGTTTATTGACGACACCCCGGGCTTAACACCGCAGGAAATGCGTGCCCGCACCCGGCGCATCGCCCGCGAGCACGGCAACCCCGGCATGATTATGGTGGACTACCTGCAGTTGATGCAGGTGGCCGGTTCCACCGAAGGTCGTACCCAGGAAATTTCTGAAATTTCCCGCGCCCTAAAGGCTCTGGCGAAAGAGTTCGACTGCCCGGTCATTGCCCTGTCGCAGCTGAACCGGAGTGTGGAGCAACGCCCCAACAAACGCCCCATGAACTCGGATTTGCGTGAGTCGGGCGCCATCGAGCAGGATGCCGACGTTATCCTGTTTATTTACCGCGACGAATACTACAACGAAGACAGTCCTGATAAAGGCGTTTCCGAGTTGATTGTGGGTAAGCAACGTAATGGTGAAGTAGGCACCGTGCGCGCCGCTTTTGTGGGTAAATACACACGCTTTGATAATCTGGCGCCGGAGTATTTCTCGCAGCAGGATGATTATTGAGAAGTCTGACGACGGATGTCTGAGATCTGATGCTTTTTACGGTTTACGGGAAGCGGAATAGGATTTCTCAGCTTTCAGATTCGGCGTTAGGCCATTGGTAAATTATTCGTCCCCTGCCGTTACTATAAATCTTCTCTAGAATGACTGCTTCAGTCATAAATTCTACGTTTTGTAACTCTACCTTTTCTATAGGCTCGCAGTTGCGGGTAATTGTAACGTGGGGTTCATAGGGGATAGTGTTTTCGAGGTTGAGGGTGGAGTTTAAAGACGCATACAAAGCGTGGAAATGTGACGTTCCTTTCAAAACTTTTAAATAGCCAATATTCTCACGCTGAGTGACCTCACGGGCCACTGAAAAAGAAAAAGCTTTGGCTCTCATCTTGGGATTGAGAAGTCTAATCAGCTCAGTTTCATCCGCGCGACTTTCAAAGGGAAAAACAACGGTGACGTGCGCCGCTATTTTTTTATGAAGCTCGTCATGCTGCTGCCGTATTTCGTCGATTTCAGCTTTGCTACTGCCGGTAAAGGTTATATATATTGAATAGACTTTCATTGTTTAAGGGGTAAGGTTCCGGGAATAAACTTGAACCGATCATCAGCGGGTAGTGGTAAGTCAATTTACTTTAAAGTAGGGTCGGATATGGAAACAATGTCTCCATGCCGTATACCCGGCGCAGCTTTTCATCCCTCGTAACCCGTAACCCGCATTACGGCCAAACTATGAACTCTCAAGCCCGCCTACTCGACAAACTCGCCCAAGACCTAAAGCCAGGCCGTCTGGAGTGGATCGGTCTGCGCAGTGTTCATCGCGGTCGAATTCACGTGGTGAAGTCCGCCGAGGCGATTGCGGACCGGGGCCTCGCAGGCGATCACCGCAGCAGCAAAACCCCCGGCTCTGGGCGGCAGGTGACGCTTATAAGTCGTGAATTTATCCAGCAAATTTGCCAGCATACAGGCCTCGCTGAAATCGATCCTGTCCTGCTGCGCCGTAACCTTGTGGTCAGTGGCTTGAACCTGAATTTACTGCGCCATCAACGGGTACAAATAGGCGAGGTAGTTCTCGAGCCCGCCGCGCTGTGTCACCCCTGTTCGCGAATGAATCAAAACCTTGGACCCGGAGGCGCCGCCGCCATGTACGGTTACGGCGGTTTGTGCGCCCGAATCGTTCAGGGTGGCCGATTAGCCGTAGGGGATGCTGTGGTTCGCCTACCCCGTGAGCCCGACCGGCCCGGTCAGTCACAGGGTTCTTTATTTGCTCGTTAGCATTCGCGCGGGCGTGGTTGGCGTGTATTGTCTGCGTTCTGCGTCAGACATCCGACTTCAGTCCTCTGGCATTCACCTCGCCCAAAAAATGTACATCCCCCGCGCGAAAGTGTATTATCCGCCCCCCGGAATTAGCGGGTAGTTTGAGGGCTTTATGCAGGTATTTCATCACATCAGCTCCCTGCGCGCAGAGCTTGCCAAAGCGCGGCGCGAGGGCAAGCGCATAGGCTTTGTGCCCACCATGGGCAATTTACACGACGCTCATCTGGCACTGGTGAAACAGGCTCAGCGCAGCTGTGATGTGGTGGTGGTGAGTATTTTCGTCAACCGCCTGCAGTTTGGTCTGAATGAGGACTGGGACAAGTACCCGCGCACCTTGGCTGTTGATACCGCCAAGCTTGAGGGCGTGAACTGCGATTTTCTCTTTTGCCCGGAAGAGACCGAAATGTACCCCAACGGCATGGATGAGCAGACCCGGGTGATAGTGCCGGCCATGACTGATGTGCTCTGCGGAGCCAGTCGTCCCGGTCATTTTGAAGGGGTTACTACCGTCGTTAGCAAGCTGTTTAATATCGTCCAGCCAGATGAAGCTGTGTTTGGGGTGAAAGACTTCCAGCAGCTCGCCGTCATTCGCCGGATGGTCGAGGATCTGTGCATGCCGGTGCAGATCAGCGCGGGCGAGATTTACCGTGAAGACGACGGTCTGGCGCTCAGCTCGCGCAATGGCTTTATTACCGACGACGAGCGCCCACGTGTTAGCCAGCTAAATCGCACCCTAAACTGGGTGGGTGAGCAGGTTAAAGCCGGGCGACGGGATTTTTTAGCGCTGCAAAATGAGGGGCGCAAACAAATTGAAGAGGCGGGTTTTAAGGTGGATTACCTTGAGATCTGCAACAGCCGCACTCTCAAGCCTGCGGCGGATGATGACAGGGAGATGACCGTCCTTGGGGCCATGTATACGGAAGGGGCCCGTTTGATTGATAATATATCGCTGGAAATTGTCTAAACTCCCGGCGATGGCGCTCAGGCGCCATAAGTTGATACAAAGGAGGAGCCCATGCTCTCTACCATGCTCAAAGGCAAATTACATATGGCGGCTGTTACCCAGGCTGAGCTTTGGTACGACGGCTCCTGCGCCATTGACGCCGATCTGGTAGAACTGGCCGGACTGCGCGAGTTTGAACAGATTGATATTTACAACGTCAATAACGGCGAGCGCTTCACCACTTATGTGATTCTCGCTGAGCGCGGCTCTGGCACCATATCAATGAATGGCGCGGCAGCGCGCAAAGTGCAAGTAGGTGACCGCGTGATTATCGGCGCCTATGGTCAGTACACCGAAGAGCAGCTGGAAAACTACAAGCCGCGTTTGGTGTACCTGGATGACAAAAACAAAGTCGAGCGCACCACCAATACCATTCCCATGCAGCTGGTGTAAGCACCGATAGCAACGCTGAGTTTGGTATAAAAAAGGGGAGCTAGCGTTCGGCTAGCTCCCCTTTTTTATTGTGCGGCGGCCGGCTTACAGGCCGTAATCGCTGCGTCTAACCTGCTCGGTTTCTTTCAGGTAGCTGTCAATACGCTCAACATCGGCAGGGGTTAGCATGCCGGCGGCTTCGCGCAGGTTGGTCATTTGGATCAGGTAATCGTAGAGCGCGTTGGAGTAATCGCGACGGGCTTGGTACAGAGATTGTTGCGCCAACAATACTTCAACCAGGTTGCGAGTACCCACTTCAAAGCCGGATTGAGTGGCTTTAACCGCGCTTTCGTTAGAGATAATCGCCTGCTTGCGAGCTTTTACCCGTGCTACGCCGGTCTCGACGGCCAAGTGCAGCGAGCGCGTGTTTTGAATCACATTGCGTTGCTGGAAATTGAACTGCTCGTCGGCCTGCATCGCCTGCGCGTAGGCCTGACGGCGCTGGCCCGAGGTGCGCAAACCGCTAAAGATGGGCACGGTCAGATTGACACCCACAGTGTAGCCGTCCTGATCGTTGTAGTTAAACGGCGTCGAGTCGATATCGGTTTCGTTATCTGATTCGCTGTAGCCCGCGCTCAGGCCCAGGGTCGGGTAGTGGTTAGCGCGTGCGGCCTTGGCTTGCTGTTCGGCCGCGTTCGCCGCTTCGCTTACCGCTTTCAGGGTGAAGTTATTTTCCAGGGCGAATTCTACCCAGCTGTGGCGATCGGCCGGAGAGGGGGGAACCACGGGAAAATCTTCGCCCAAAGGTGCGATAGCATCGTGCGACTGACCGGTCAGTACCTCCAGGGCTTCGTAACTAATACCCAGTTGGCCGCGCGCTTCCAGGGTGGCGGCCTGGGCGCTGTCGTACGCTGCCTGGGCATCGTGCACATCAGTAATGGGGGTCAGGCCCACTTCAAAGCGCTGCTTGGTTTGCTCCAGCTGCTGTCCCAGAGCTTTCTCTTCGGCCAGGGCTACTTCCAAATTGTCGATGGCGCGCAACACGTTAAAGTAGGCTTCGGCGACGCGCACAATCAAACTCTGCTGGTCGGCCGAGTACTGCGCCTTGGCCTGCTCGCTCAATGCGGCACCTTGCTGATAGGTGTGCCAGGCGTTCAGATCAATCAGCGCCTGGTTTAAATCCAGCCCCCAGCGCTTGACTTCATTTTCGGTAGTGCCGGCGGGCGTAAGGGCCGCCTCGCCGCTGCGGATTTCATACTCCGAGTCGGTTTCGCTGTAGCTGACGTTAGCAGAACCGGTAATTTGCGGCAGCAAAGCGGCGCGGCCGATGGTTTTGTTTTCTAGCCCCGCCTCGAAAGCCGCTCTATCGGCTTTTAACTGGGGGTCGTTTTCCAGTGCCAGGTTGTAAATGTCGAGGATAGACTCGGCTTGGGCGCTGCTGCTAAGCGCAATCAGCGCGGCAAAAAAATAACGTTTTGTCTGCTTCATTTGGTATCCCGGTAGGTCTTGCGTCCGTTTTTGTGGTCGTTGCTGCGGTAAAGACGCTGGCTCCACAAATTTAGTTGCACTCTACTGTGTGCGATTTTAATACAGGCCAGAGTTTAGCGGTTTGCGTCCTCTAGGTCGAGATGAATAAACGTTCATTTTTTCGCGCCGCTAGTAAAAAACCGTAAACGCTGTGCTTTACAGCCGCGGAGCAGTTCTCTAGACTGCCGATTCTGTCTTGTCGGGGTGCTTCGTGTGGTGAAGCTGAGAGAGTCCCGTCGACCTGATCCGGTTAGTACCGGCGTAGGGAACGAGCGCTTATGAATTTATGTATCCATTCTATTTGCCGGGGCGTCTGCTCCCGGCTTCAAGCCGCTGCCGCACCGGCAGTTGCTGCGCTGTTTCCTCGCCCCCTCCAGGAAGCAGCTTATGTCCAACATCACCGAATATCCTAATCGCGTTACGTCTGCCTGCGTTGCTCTGACTGTTGCCGGCAGCGATAGCGGAGCCGGGGCGGGCATTCAAGCGGATTTAAAAACCTTTGCCGCCCTGGGTGTTTACGGCGCCTCGGCAATCACCGCCTTAACCGCGCAAAATACTCAGGGGGTGCAGGCGGTTGAGTCTGTATCCGCCGATTTTGTGCTTCGCCAAGTACAGTCGGTGCTAGCGGATATGCCGGTAAAAGTCATTAAAACCGGCATGCTCGCCAACGCCGAGATTATCTCCGCCCTGGCCTCTGAACTCCCCACCTTCATTCCTTTAGTGTTAGACCCCGTGATGGTCGCTACCAGCGGTGACCGGCTGCTGGCCGATGACGCCTTGCAGGCGCTGCGCCAGAAACTGATCCCGCGCGCCTGTCTGCTTACCCCTAACCTGCACGAGGCCGCCGCGCTGCTGGATGCTCCCGTGGCAGAAAGCGTAGCGCAAATGACCCGGCAGGCGGAGGCGCTGCTTACACAGGGTGCCCAGGCCGTGCTGCTTAAGGGCGGCCATTTGCAGCATCCGGATGAGGCGGTGGATGTGTATCTCGATGCCGAGCGCTGCGAGCTGCTCAGAGCGCGGCGGGTTCGCACCGCAAATACCCATGGCACCGGCTGCACCCTGGCCTCGGCAATCGCCGCTTTTCTTGCCCGTGGCCTGTCATCTTACGAGGCCTGTCGTGAGGCCAAACACTATTTAACCGGAGCTCTGACTGCCGCCGACCGATTACAGGTAGGGCGGGGACATGGCCCGGTGGATCATTTTTACGCTTTTTCTTATGCAACCGTGGCAAGTGCCGCACCCATAACCCAGGAGATTTCCCATGACTCAGAATAAACAGAGCGCCGAGCGCGTGCTCAGTGAAAGCGCCCAGGTGGATAACGCCTCGGTGCAGCCATTTCCCCGCTCGGAAAAAATTTATGTAACAGGTTCGCGCGACGATATACGCGTGCCCATGCGGGAAATTAGTCTGGCCGATACCCCCACTGATTTTGGCGGTGAAACCAACCCGCCGGTGCGCGTTTATGATACTTCTGGCCCCTATACCGACCCAGCGGTTGCTGTGGATGTGCGTCAGGGGCTTGCGGATATCCGCACCCGCTGGATTGAAGAGCGAGACGATACCGAGTTGCTGGAGGGAGTGAACTCGGAGTTTACCCGCGAGCGTCTGGCCGACCCTAAGCTTGCCCACCTGCGCTTTAACCATCACCGGGTCCCGCGCCGCGCTAAGGCCGGCAAGAACGTATCGCAAATGCACTACGCCCGTCAGGGCATCATCACTCCAGAAATGGAATACATTGCGATTCGCGAAAATATGGCGCTGGCGCAAGCGCGCGAGCAGGGGGTTTTGGAGAAACAGCACCAGGGCAATGACTTTGGTGCGGCTATTCCCACTGAAATTACCCCCGAGTTTGTGCGCGATGAGGTGGCTCGTGGCCGCGCGATCATTCCCGCCAACATTAACCACCCAGAGTTAGAGCCGATGATCATCGGGCGCAACTTTTTGGTGAAAATCAATGGCAATATCGGCAATTCGGCGCTTACCAGCTCCATTGAAGAAGAGGTGGAAAAGCTCACCTGGGGCACCCGCTGGGGGGCGGACACGATTATGGACTTGTCCACGGGCAAGAATATTCACGAGACCCGCGAGTGGATTATCCGCAACTCTCATGTACCCATTGGCACCGTGCCCATCTACCAGGCGCTGGAAAAAGTTGATGGCGTGGCCGAGGATTTAACCTGGGAGATCTTTCGCGATACCCTGATTGAGCAGGCCGAGCAAGGCGTTGACTACTTCACCATTCACGCCGGTGTGCTGCTGCGCTATGTGCCGCTCACCGCCAAGCGGGTCACCGGTATTGTCAGTCGCGGTGGCTCGATTATGGCCAAATGGTGTCTGGCGCACCACAAAGAGAATTTCCTTTATACTCATTTTGAAGACATCTGCGAAATCATGAAGGCCTATGACGTGTCCTTCTCCCTGGGCGACGGCCTGCGGCCAGGTTCGATTGCCGATGCCAATGACGAAGCTCAGTTTGGCGAGCTGGAAACCCTGGGCGAGCTGACCAAAATTGCCTGGAAGCACGATGTCCAGTGCATGATCGAGGGGCCGGGGCATGTGCCTATGCACATGATCAAAGAGAACATGGACAAGCAGATTGAGTGCTGCGACGAAGCGCCCTTTTACACTCTAGGGCCGCTGACTACTGACATTGCCCCCGGTTACGACCATATAACCTCGGGTATTGGCGCAGCCATGATCGGCTGGTACGGTTGCGCGATGCTCTGTTACGTCACTCCCAAAGAGCATTTGGGGCTGCCTAACAAAGACGATGTAAAAGAGGGTATTATTACCTACAAGATCGCCGCCCACGCCGCCGACCTGGCCAAAGGCCACCCTGGGGCGCAGCTGCGCGACGATGCGCTATCCAAGGCGCGCTTTGAATTTCGCTGGGAGGACCAGTTCAATCTGGGGCTGGATCCGGACACCGCACGCGAATATCACGACGAAACTCTGCCGAAAGACTCGGCCAAGGTGGCTCACTTTTGTTCTATGTGCGGCCCCAAATTCTGTTCCATGAAAATCAGCCAGGAGGTGCGCGACTACGCCGCCGAAAACGGTTTTGGTTTGGATGACAGTGGCGAACAAGTGATTCGTATGCTGGATGTCGAGGCCGAAATGCAGGCCAAGGCGGAGGAGTTTCGTGAGACAGGTTCGCAGCTTTATCACAAGGTATAGGTAAGTATGAGTAAAAGCCCCGAGATTGCACCGCCCGTATTCGACCGCGACGACGTGGAAATAATGGAGCGCAAGCCGCTGTACCGGGGCTTTTTTCATGCCGATGAAGTCACCCTGCGCCATCGACAGTTTGCCGATGGCGATTGGGGCGAACCCTTGAGTCGGGAAATTGTCTACCGCCCTCAGGCCGTGGGGGTGCTTTTGTACGATGCGCGCCGCGATGAGTTGGCGTTGGTGGAGCAGTTTCGTATTGGTGCGCTGCGCGATGAATCCGGCCCCTGGTGTCTTGAGGTCGTGGCGGGCATGATGGAAGAGGGCGAAACTGCTGAGGATGTCGCCCGTCGCGAGCTGGTAGAAGAGGCGGGTATTCACGAGGTGGAGTTGCGCTACATTGGTAACTACCGCGCCAGCCCCGGCGGCTGTGATGAGAAGCTCTACTTGTATATTGGCCTTTGCGACCTCACTGATGCTGGAGGCGTCTTCGGTCTGCCCGAAGAGCACGAGGACATTAAAATGCATGTTCTCAGCGCAGAGGCTGTACTCGGCTCCCTTTACACCGGTCGCTGGAATAATCCGGCGGCCCTGATTACGTTGCAATGGTTGGCACTGAATCGCCCGCAATTGATGCAAGAGGTATAACGTCATCGCGATTAAAGAGCGCTACAAAGTCGACTTTCCCCGGCACATGGCCCAGTGTGAGGCCAACTACTGGTTGCTGCTGAAGCTGACACCGGGCTTTGAGGCGCGCGATAGCTGGCAGTTTGCCGTTGAGCAGGGCGCCAGCAGCTGGGAGATGCGTATCGAGGTGACCGAACGTATGCGCTATACCACCACACTGCGGGTCAGTCGGGTGGACGACACCGGCAGTGACTGGCTGCAGAGTCCACAATTGCTGGTGCGCCTCTACCATGATGCGGCGCTTGCCGAAGTCTTAGCGTGGGAAGGGCACCGCCGCCTTGAGGTTCGCTACGACTACCCCAACCAGAAGATGTATCAATCCGACGAAAAATCCCAGTTCAATCGTTTTTTGGGTGAGTGGCTACACCATTGTCTGAAGAATGGTCACTCGCTGCACGAAATTATCCTGTCTTGATCGCTGCACGTTAAGTCCGAAAAAGTGGGGTGAGCGTCATAGTTTTGCTGCGCGGTGCTTGCGTCCTCTGGATTTGGCGCCTATTACCGTTTATCGTTGTGTCAAATTTCTGCTATGGACGCAGATTTGGTGTAACAACAAGGATCATTAGAGGTAATGGCGGCGAGCGCGATATCCACACAAAGCACCGGAACTCCTGTGCGCTTGATTCAGATCACTGACACCCACCTGGGCGCGGCCGACGGGGACACACTGCTGGGCCTGAATACCGACCAGAGTCTGGCCGATGTGCTGGCGCTGATCGCCCGCGAGCAGCCTGACCCAGCGGCCGTAGTCTGCACCGGTGACGTGGCCAGCGAGCCAGATGCCGATTGCTACAGCCGCTTTCTTGATACCCTGCAACGCAACTTCGACTGTCCCTTGGGGTGGCTGCCCGGCAATCACGATCTGGCCGATGTCATGTATCAGGTGGCTCACGTTACCCAGCCCGCCCACCGAACCATGCTAGTGGGTGGCTGGTTACTGGTATTGTTGGATTCCAGTGTTCCCGGCTATGTTCACGGCGAGCTGGCGGCCGCCGAAATGGCGTTTTTACGCGATACCCTGGCCGCTCACCCGGACACCCCAACTCTGATTATGCTCCACCACCAGCCGGTGGCGGTGGGCAGCGAATGGATAGACCAGTATATCGTGCGCAACCACGCCGAATTTTTTGCCGCACTGGAAAGCCAGAGCCAGGTAAAAGCGGTTTGCTGGGGCCATGTGCACCAGACTTTCGAGCGGTTATTGGATGAGCGATTGCTGCTGGCAACCCCGTCAACGTGTGTGCAGTTTAAGCCTGGTTGTGATGACTTTACCGTGGACACGCAAATGCCCGGTTATCGCTGGTTCGATTTATACCCGGACGGCCGCCTTGAAACAGGTGTTTCGCGAGTGACCGATAAAAGTTATGTGATTGATTATAAGTCTGCCGGGTATTAGCGGCTTAGAGTATTTATGTCTGCCATTGTCTATTTGCACGGTTTTTTAAGCTCGCCATTATCGTTCAAAGCGCGGCAAATGAAAGCCTGGCTGAGCGAACAGCAACCCGAGTTGAGTTTCCACTGCCCCCAGTTAACGCCCTATCCGGCGCAAACCCAGGCCGAATTAAAAGCCCTGATGGAGTTTTTACAGCCCGAGCCCGTGTGGTTAATCGGCAGCTCTCTCGGTGGCTTCTGGGCCACCTGGGTGGCGGAGCGCTACAACCGCCCCGCCGTGCTAGTGAATCCGGCAGTGGCGCCCTGGCAGTTTATGCCGGATTATTTGGGTGTTGACCTCAACGCCTATCACACCGATGATAGCTACCGCCTGGAGCCCCGCCATGTCGACGAAATTCGCGCGGCCGACTCTACCCCTATTACCCGGCCCGACAATTATTGGCTGATGGTGCAAACTGGCGATGAAACCCTGGATTACCGCCAAGCGGTAGCCAAGTACGCTGGTAGTAAGCAGCTGGTGGAAGAGGGGGGCGACCACAGTTTTGTGGCGTTTGAACGGCATCTGGGCGAGATCATCGAATTTTTCCGGACGTTTGAAAAAGCGGCCTCTCGTTAATTCCACTTAAAAAAGAAATATGGCCAATTATTCCGCTGAAGATATTGAAGTCCTCACGGGGCTGGACCCGGTAAAAAAACGCCCCGGGATGTACACCGAGACAACCCGCCCCAACCACCTGGCGCAGGAAGTGATCGACAACAGTGTCGACGAAGCCCTCGCCGGACACGCCAAAACACTAAGCGTTACTCTGCACAAAGATCAGTCCATTACCGTCAGCGACGACGGTCGCGGCATGCCGGTGGATATTCACCCCGAGCAGGGCAAGCCCGGGGTAGAGGTGATTTTGTCTACCTTGCACGCGGGGGGTAAGTTCTCCAACAAAAACTATCAGTTTTCCGGTGGTTTGCATGGCGTTGGGGTGTCGGTCGTGAACGCGCTATCGTCCCTGCTGGAAGTCACTATTAAGCGCGACGGTCAGGTGCATCGCATTGTCTTTGGCGACGGGGAAAAGATCTCTGACTTAGAAGTCATTGATACCTGCGGTAAGCGCAATACCGGCACAACTCTGCGCTTTGTGCCCAACCCCAGTTACTTTGACTCGGCCAAGTTTTCTGTCAGCCGTTTGCGCCATGTGCTGCGCGCCAAGGCCGTGTTATGCCCAGGCTTAACGGTTAACTTTAACGACGAAACCTCGGGTGAAAAAGACACCTGGTATTACGAAGACGGCTTGCGTGATTACTTAATCGGCAATACCCAGGGCTTTGAGGTAATCCCTGAACAGGCTTTTGTAGGTGAGTTTTCGGGCTCAACCGAAGCGGCCAGCTGGGCGGTGCAATGGTTGCCTGAAGGCGGCGAGCTTATTCAGGAAAGCTACGTCAACTTAATTCCCACCGCCCAGGGCGGTACCCATGTAAATGGTCTGCGCACGGGGTTGCTGGATGCACTGCGCGATTACTGCGAGTTTCGTAATTTACTGCCGCGCGGCGTTAAGCTGGCGCCTGAGGATATTTGGGCCAACTGCGCCTATGTGCTTTCGTCTAAATTATCTGACCCGCAGTTTTCTGGGCAGACCAAAGAGCGCTTAAGCTCGCGCGAAGCAGCGGCGTTTGTTTCCGGCGTGGCCAAAGACGCCTTCGCCCTGTGGCTGAACCAGCACACCGAAGAGGGCGATAAGATTGCCGACCTGTGTATTAACAATGCACAGAGGCGAGTGAAATCCTCCAAAAAAGTCGCGCGCAAAAAAGTCACTCAAGGCCCCGCGCTGCCGGGCAAGCTGGCCGACTGTGCCAACAATGATCCGGCGACCAGTGAGCTGTTTTTGGTGGAAGGGGACTCGGCCGGCGGTTCGGCCAAGCAAGCCCGTGATCGTGACTACCAGGCGATCATGCCCCTGCGCGGTAAAATTCTGAACACCTGGGAGGTGGACTCGGGCGAGATTTTCTCCAACCAGGAAGTGCACGATATCTCCGTCGCCCTGGGCATTGACCCAGCAGTAGAGTCCCTAGATGGGTTGCGCTACAACAAAATCTGTATTCTCGCCGATGCCGATTCCGACGGTCTGCACATTGCCACCTTGCTGTGCGCCTTATTTGTGCGTCACTTCCGTCCTTTGGTTGCGGCCGGGCATGTCTATGTGGCTATGCCGCCGCTGTACCGCATCGATGTCGGCAAAGAGGTTTACTACGCCCTGGATGATAGCGAAAAGGCCGGCATTTTAGAGCGCATTGAGGCGGAGAAGAAAAAAGGCAAAGTCGGTGTGCAACGCTTTAAAGGCCTGGGCGAGATGAACCCGTTGCAACTGCGTGAAACCACCATGGCCCGCGACACCCGTCGACTGGTGCAATTACGAGTCGAGGACGGCGACGATACGAATCAGGTAATGGATATGTTACTGGCGAAAAAGCGTGCCTCAGACCGCAAAAGCTGGCTGGAACAAAAAGGTAACCTTGCTGAAATAATCGCGTGAGTTAATGCCTGGTTATGGCATAATTTTCGCTGTTTGTTTTAGGCGCCACAGGCGCCTTTTTTATAATCGCTATATAACAAGTTCAGGGCGCCGCAGTGCTGAGGTATCAGTGCCGCAGCGATTAGAACAACTTGGGGGCAAGTAAATGATAAAAAACCTTATTTTCCGCGGGCAGGGCCCGGTCTTAGTCGTGGCACTTTTGCCGGCTATGGTGCACGCAGCCGGTGAAGCGGATACGAAGCAGACCGAGACCATCCATGAAGTGGTGGTCGTATCGGGTAAACGAGAACAAACCCAGGCGAGCTTTGCCGGCTCAGTGTCGGTGCATGAAAAGTGGTGGCTCGACAGGCAGCAGCCGCTGACATTGAACGCGCTGGCAGGCCAGACCCCCGGTTTTAATATTGTCGATACCGGCAGCCGCAATCCCACGCCATTAATTATTCGCGGCCTGCGCAATGACAGTGTTGCGTCAGACGATCTGGGTGGCAATGGCGGCACGGTTACCCGCTACGTGGACAATATCCCGCTGCAAGGGGATTTTTTACCCCCGGATATGCAATTGCTTGATTTAGAGCAGGTAGAAGTTTTGAAGGGGCCGCAAGGCACTTTGTACGGCAGCAGTTCGCTGGCCGGTATTGTGCGCTACAGCACGGCCAAGCCCCAGTTGGGCGACTATCAGACAGAGCTGAGCGCCAGCATTACCGATACGGCTCACAGTGACGATCTGGGTTATGCCTCCACCTTGGTCAGCAACCTTCCCGTGGGCGATAACTTTGCTGCGCGGCTGGTCTTGAGCAAAGACGAAGTAGCCGGGTTTATCGACAACGATTATCTGCTCGCGGGGCCTGCATCTGACATTAACAGCGAAGAGGGCGAGCAGGCGCGCTTAAGCCTGCGTTGGCAGCCCAGCGAGCGTCTGCGATTGGATGGCAGCTACCATTATCAGGATCGCACCGTGGAAGATCGCCAGGCGAGCAATGAGCCTTTTACCGGCGATGCCTATGGCGCCTCCAGCCGGTTTTTACAGCCCGCCGATACCGAGTTACATATGGCGAATATCACCGCCAGTTACGATTTTGATTTTGCGACCGCGACGTTTATACAAAGCCGTTACGATTATCAGACCGAGCGCCGCGCCGATCAGACAGATTATTTACTGTGGCTGGATGAGGTTTATTACGATTCGTCGTTTTACTCGCCTTATGAAGACTTTGCCTCTGAAACTGTCTCAGACTTTACGGTTAGTAAAGACACCACTGAACTGCGTTTGACCTCGCCCGAGTCTGCCGATGTCTGGCAGTGGTTAGTCGGTGCGTATTACAGCAAAGATAAAATTGATGGCACGGTGGTGGATTTAGCCCCTGGGTTGGATATCTTCTGGGGGCTAGATGAGCCAGAGCCGCGCGATTACTACGCCGAACAAATTGAAGAGTTGGGTGAGTCGGCTATTTTTGCCGAGTCCTCCCATAAGCTGAGCCAGCACTGGACGGTGACCCTGGGTGGGCGCTACTACGATCAAACTGATGACTTAACCATCTGCTCGATGTTTCCCATGAATGATCGCTTTAATGGGGTTGAACCTACGCCCTATTGCGACGCCGACGAGGAGAGCGACGACGGCTTTTTATGGAAGGCCAGCGCGCAATATGAGACCACTGCCGGTGTGCACTGGTACGGGGTTTACTCAGAGGGCTTTCGCCGTGGCGGCAGCAATGCACTGCCCGCCGGGATCGAAAATAATCGCACCTACAGCCCAGACTATGCCGAACACTATGAGCTGGGGATAAAAACCAACGAGCTGTGGTCGCGCCTAAGTCTGAACGCCAGTGTCTATTTAATTGACTGGAAACAGATTCAGCAGAGCGCCTATGATGATTATGGCTATCTCGTTAACGTGAATTCGGGCAGCGCTTTGGTTCAAGGTGTTGAACTAGAAGGCTATTGGTCACTCTCGCCCTCTTGGGGACTGAAGTTTGGCGGCAGCTATAACGATGCTCGTATTGATGAACCCGCCGACGCCGAATTAGTGATGGATGCCTATCCACAAAAAGATGACCGCCTGCCGGGCTCGCCTCGTGAACAGTGGAATTTGGCGCTGGATGGTCGGCATTCGTTTGACGCTTTTGAGCTGGATACCCTAGTATCGCTGGTGACCGTTGGCGACACCACCACCGCCTTGAACGAAACCTTCGCCGATTATCAGAGCTTATCCGGTTATACCCTTGTGAACGCACATGCCGGAATAGAGTGGGGTGCTTGGTATCTGGCGGCGGATATCGACAATATCACTGATGAGCGCGCTATTACTGGCGGCAGGTACAGACCTGAATATGGCCAGCAGGGGCGCTTTGATTATATTACTCGTCCTCGCAGCATAACCTTGAGTGCGCGCGTGCGTTTTTAAGGCGATAGGATCAAGGCTTTAGAGAAGGATTAATGTATGGCGAAGAAAACACAAAACTATGAATTAGTGGTTCCCAAGGGCGGTGCCCAGATCGTCTCTATAGAGCTGAGCCCGCAGTTACCCGAGAAAGGCAGCGCGCAGGTTTGGCCAATGAACGGCGTGGGTAAAAAGAAGAGCTTTCAAAATATTACGGTGGCCTTTGACCCTGAGTCGGATGCCGATGACCGTCGTTATGAAAAAGCGGTACTGGTGTTTCATCTCAAAACAGATGATAAAAAAGGTCAGTGGCGTTTTATTGAGGATGGGCTGATTTACGCACCGGGTAAAGGTGACACGCTGCACGATATTGAAACTCGGGTTGCTCAGGATGGATGCGAGTTGGTGCTGACCATTCACAACTTCGATGACTCGAACGAAGATGTGGATTTCAGTTTTGTGGCAATGTACCGGGATAATAAATCCGGCGAGGCGACAATTTATACCTCAGCTGATCCCGGCGTTCGCGTGGGTCGCCCGCCCGGTTGATTTTTGCGCTGGGTAGTTAACCCGTTTTAGGGGGGGGCGGATTGTTTAGAGAGCTTGCGCTATCGCTAAACAATCCGCCCCCTGCGCTTGGTCACATAACCCGTCAAACCAGGGTAGGGCAAACCAGGCCTGCCCCATCCCGCTCTCTAAGGCCGCCCGGGCCGCTAGGCGCGCGGAAATCTGTTCTCCTGCCAACGCATAAACCAAGGCTCCGGTGTAGTGGGTGTCGCCACTGTCGGGGTCGAGCTCGCGCGCTTTTTGATACACAGCAATGGCGCTTACATGGTTGCCGGTATGTGCTTGCGCCTGGGCGTTCAGGCGCAGCGAATAGGCATCAGAGGCGCTCGCGGTCTGCTCGGCAACACGTTGGTAAAGTTGGTTTGCGGTGGCATCGTCGCCACTTAGTTTATGCGCATCGGCCAGGTTAAACAGCGTCTGCTCGTCGCCCGGTGCAATTTGCAAAGCCTCGTTTAAACGCTTCTGTGAGCTGGCGTAGTCGCCTTGCAGCAGCAACACCACGGCGAGATTGTTGAGCACTATGGCACTGCGCTCGCTCTCTAGGGCCTGGCGCAGAGCCTGGTTGGCTTCATCCAGGCGGCCTTCCCAGAGTGCGATTAAACCGCGAAAGCGGTTGGTTTTATGGTCTTGGGGGTTGAGCTGGTAGGCGTTAGCAATGTGCTCGCGGGCGCTTTCAATGTCGCCGTTGAGCCAGGAGGCCATAGAAAGACGGAAGTAATTGTGCACACTGGGGCGCAGTTGCACGCTGTAACTAAAGTTCTCCACCGCCACCGGGTAATTGCCTTCCGACAGTGCCAGCAAGCCCTCCAGTTCCGTCAGTGCCGTCTGCTCCAGCCCTTGTTGCTCAAGCCGCTCCAGCCAGTGACGGGCCTGGGCAAAATCGTTCTGACTGCGCGCCAGGGCAAATTGATTCAGTAGTTGTGTCTCTGTGTCGCTGCGGTTCTTGGCTGGCAGGAACTCCTCCAGGCGCACCAATGCTTGGTCGTCACCCGTGTCGTGGTAGAGGTCCAAAGCAATCTCGCGAAACAAAATTTGTACATCGGCCCAGTTTCTGGTTTGGCTGCTTAGCGCCTCTAAGGCATCCAGCTGGGCGGGGTTAGCGCCGGCGCTGTAATAATGTTGATACTGCTCGGCAAAGACCCGGTACTCCGCTTCATCTGGTAAGTCGAGCTGGATTTCGCCTTCGTGGTTATAGAGCTTGTTGATGTGCAGGTTCACCCGCTCGGCGAGCATGGCGTAGCGATCTACTGTGGTGCGAAAGTTGGCGCTTGCCAGCACTTGCAAGCGTTGGCTGTCGCTGGCCGGTGCCAGGCGGTTGATGCTGATGTCGCACCAGGTGAGGTTACAAAAGGCCTCGGTAATGATCAGCTCTTTGGCGGCCAGGGCGGTGAGTATTTGAAAGGGTTCTCCGCTCTGGGAGTCCACCTCAAAACGCGGGATGGCTTCGGCTCCCGGCAGTTGCACCACGCTCTGTTGGGCGGCCTGATACAAAGTGCCCCCAATTAGGCGTTGATCGGCCTCGGCCAATTCGCCGTCGGGGTTAAAGCGTGGCGGCAGCACGGCTACAGCCTGGGGGATGAGCCCCGGTGAGGAACCCTGGCCGCTAAACCAAATGCCGGCGACCGCAGCGATCAGTAAGGTAGCGCCAACCGTTAGCCAGTGGCGCCTATGCTTATGTCGCCGTGGCACTGCCTGCCCCGTGTGCCGGGTAAACAGGGTAAGAGGGGGCAGTTCGGCGGTTTGAGCGCCGCCTTCCAGAGTTTCCGACAACGGATGCTGCTGGCTGATTAGCGCCAGTTTTTCACAGACCTGTTGGCTGCTGTCGGGCCGTTGGGATTTATCTTTGGCCAGCAAGCTCTGCAGCAAATCGCAGAGTTCTTCGGGCAGCTTGCTGTCATCCAGAGCCTGTTTGTTTAGGGGCGCTGCGGAGATACTTTGCAGCAGTTTTAACGTGTTGCCGGTGGCGCCAAAGGGGTGCTGCTCCAGCAGCACACTGTAGGCGACGATGCCGAAAGAGAAGAGATCGCTTTTAAAATCCAGCGGCTCGTCGGCAATTTGCTCCGGTGACATATAGGCGTAGCTGCCAATCACCGCCTGAGTCAGCTCGGTATTTTGTTGCTGTTCGCGGGCAATGCCAAAGTCGGTGAGTTTGGCGTTGCCATTGCGCCCCACCAGAATGTTCTCGGGTTTTAAATCCCGGTGCAAAATTCCCGCCGCGTGGGCACAGGCGAGCCCGGCCATAATCTGATACAGCCACTGCAGTCTTTGCGCCAGGGAGGTAGCCTCTTCGCGCAGCTTGCGCGCCAGATCCACGCCGTCGATATACTCCATTACCAGCGAGCCGCCGCTCACTTCGGCGATGTAATCGTAAACTTGCACGATACAGGGGTGGTTAAGTTTGGCGAGGAACTTAGCCTCGCGCTCAAACCTGTGAAGCGCTTTGGCGTTGTCGCCGTCGTGGCGCAGTTGCTTGATGGCAACCGGGCGGTCGAGCTGTTCATCTTGCGCCAGAAACACTTGGCCCATACCGCCCTGACCAATACGTTTGATAACGCGATAACGGCCGGCGACCAATGAGTCGGTGTGTAGGTTCTGATCGATCATGCAGAAGTGCTAGTGAACAACGGACTTAAGCCTTAGGGCAATTGTTGTTCTACTTTACCACCTTTGTGGATAGAAAACCTGTTGCACCCCAGGCGCATGGTGGTGCCTCGGCGTTCGACAAACTTGTCGTGGTTGAGCTGCGGAATGGTCTTAGTGAGCTGTTGTCGGGCTCGGTAAACTTGGATATTTAGGTGATTGGGCTCCAGCCCCAGTTCGTGGACCAGTAAATCGTTGCTCACCCAGCCCTGGTCGAGTTCACTCAACCCCTGACGGGCGTCATCGGCGCGGTGCCTCGCCAATAGCAGCAGCAGGTAATTGTGGGCGCGAATACCCAGGTTATAGCGCTGGCCTTCGCTGTGGATTAACAACCCGGTGCTCTCTTCGTCCAGACTGACCTCAAAGCGGATCTCCGCCTCGGTTATGCAAGCCTGACTCGGGCGTTCCATCGTGGGGGCGCTGGCGCTGGCGCAAAACAGCTGCCAGCGCCCGGCGCTTCCTTCCAGAATATCGTTATGGCGCAGAGGCTTTGCGGGCTGGTTACTGTCTGCTACCGACTGCACCAGCCACTGGCCGCTGTTGGGCTCTTGGTAGATGTACCACTCGGGTTGCTCTTCATCGGGTATCAGGTTGGCCGCTTGCAGTTCAATAATCGCGGGTGTGCCATTCTGCGAGACAATGGGTAATAAGATATCTCGGGGCGGCGCCAGATCTTCTACTTCAAAGCACGCGCCTTCTTCGCCTGCCAGCTGGATCTGATCACCTTTTTGCAGTGGGTAGTAAACTCCCTTCTCCAGCTTGCGGCCATTGACCCAGGTGCCGTTGCGGCTCAGGTCCTTTATTTGCCACAGCTCTCCGCTCCACTCTAAGCACAAATGGCGACGTGAGATGTAGGGGTTTTGGATATAGGTGTCTACCTTGCCTTCCAGCGCACCAATAGTGTGATGCGCGACGACAGGAATCCGCAGTGGCACATCCTTCCGGTGCAGGTAAGCCATTACCAGGTCCCTAAAGTTGGTCAGATACTCAAGTCAAACGTATGGGGCGCGGGGCAAATCCTTAATCACAAAGTGCTGCCGGTTCAGATCCTTGGGGTGCGCGGTTCTCTATATTATGCCGACGGGTTTGCCGCCGAATGGGGGAAGTCTAATACAGCGGGCCTCGGGCGGCAAATATCTAGCCGGCCGGTTAACAATCAATGGCTAAAGTCAGTCGCAGGGGGGCGACGAGCGGGGCAATTATTCTGCTGAGGCCGATTTTAAGTAAGCGACCAGTTTTTCTTTTAACGGTTTAAAGCGATAGCTTTGCACGTAGGGAGAAACCGTATGCAAAAAATCCGCATACTGCGGGTCGTCTTGCAGATCGCGAAGGCAATTTCGCAAGCCAAGAATATTGTGCTTTTGCGCATGCGCAATCAGCGCTTCGAGGGTGGTGGGGCTAGGCAATATGAGTGTTTGCGGTTCCGGTGGAATGGGTGTGACTATATCCACCTGTTTGCCATTGGCAGCCAGGCGCAGGTTCAGATCAAAATAAAATACACTGCCCGAGCCTGGCTGACTTTTAACCCGCAGCCGGCTGTTCATTAAGTGCAGAATTCGCTGGCTAATGGCCAGCCCTAAGCCCGATCCCTCTGCGCGGGTAATGGCGTTTTCTATTTGTACAAAGGGAATAAAAATTCTCTGTAAATCCTCTGCGGCGATGCCCAGCCCCGTATCCTTGACTGAAAAACGCAGCTGGATATGACGTTGCGACTGACTCAGAGTTTGAACCTGGAAACACACCTCGCCTTCAGGTGTGAACTTTATCGCGTTGTTGATCAAGTTAAGTAGCACCTGGCGCAGGCGCTTTTCATCAATGTTGACTTCGCTGGGCAGGGTGGCGGGGAAGTCAGTGCAAAATTCTATCTGCTGTAGTTGTGCACTGATCTGTCCCATTTCGGCGAGGGTCTGCAAAAACAGCGCAAGCGATACATCCGTTGGGTTAAGTGTCAGGTTTTCTTCGTCGGCGCGGGAGAAATCCAGAATGTCATTAATCATCAGTAGCAAATGCTCTGCACTGCGGTCGATGGTTTCGATGCCGGCACGGTACTGAGCGGCGAGGTCGGGGTCACTTTTGTAAAGTTGGGTGTAACCCAAAATTGCGTTTAGCGGTGTTCGTAGCTCGTGGGTGACATTAGCCATAAAGCGGGTTTTGGCCCGGTCAGAATCTTCGATAATACGCTTGGCGGTATTAAGCCGGTGGAACATAACCAGCATTACTATCCACACTGTAAATAACAGCAGCAGCGCGATACTTGATTCGGTGATCAACTTAGATTGCATATCGCGACTTAGAGCGCGAAAGTAGCTGTCGCTTAGATTGAAATGCGCAATGCCTACCAGTGCCCCGTTTTGATCGAGCAGTGGAAAATTTGCCGCAAAGCAGCTTTCACAATTTGTCTTGCCTTCGACAAAATTCAGCGAGTCCTGTTTGACCGCCATGCTGTCGTAATCAAACTCAAGGCTAAGGCCGCGAACAAAGCTTTCATTAATGGCGGGGTCTTCTACCAGCAGTATGGTTTGCACGGCGTTGTAGAGTTCCAGTGGCAGTGAGTTGGCTTCGGTGTGCTGCACTATCTCCTGAAGTAAGGTCGCCTGTGATTGTGCCAGAATGCTCGCTTGGGTTTCGGCCATGCTGTATAGCCTGGGCTGCAGGGTGTTGTACCAGTAGCGGCCCAGCGAGATTACAAAGGCCAGCGTCAGCACCACAAAGATGCAATTAATCGCCAAGAAACTTCGCCAGCTGATATTGGTGTACAAAGTGTTCAGCTTGGCAGGCAGCTTGAGTATATTCATAATTGTTTTGCCACCTTGAGATAAAAGTCTTTGATCGACAGCTCGGAGGTTCGCAGTGTGGCCGTATTGATTAGTGGCTTAATGGTGGCTGCCACTGAAATTCCCGCCAGCACACCGGCCTGGACGTCACCCGCATAGGGTGAAAAAGTAATAATTTTTTTGTTGTGGCTGTACTCTATAAACTCATCCAGCTCGGCGCTGTTAAGTTTTTGCGAAATAAATACGGCGGTTGGCAGGGGCTGGGTGCGATAGTATTCCTGCAGTGAGATGACGGTGGCGGTGGTCTCAATTTGCTGAATCGCAGCGGTGTTTTTCTGCCATTGTTGCAGATGCTCGCGTGCAAGCTCCATGTCTGTAGCGTAGACAAAGTAGATGGATAGGGAGCCGTTTGCGCTTTGTTTTTCCGCGAGCTGCAGGTCTGCGCTGATTAACGTGCGAAACAGTTTAATACCCACCAGCGCGCGTCTGTCGCTGAAACTGTCGGCCACCAGGCTTTGGCACGGTAGAGACAGCAGGGTACACAGAGCCATGGCTTTAAACCAAAGCGATAGCCTCAATGTCTGGCGTCCTTGCGCGCTCATGGCTCGGTCATCATCTGCTAGGCCGTTAGAAACGGTACTCCAGCTGCGCGTTCACCGTGCGTTCACCCTGGGGCAAGCCCTGTGGGTACTGCGCGGGGGTGGGCACACTGTTATGACGATCGGAAAATATATTCAGAACAGAAGCTCGTAGGGTTAACCCGTTTACCTGCAATAGCTTATTGACGCTCAATGTATAGTCCAAGCTGGTGTAGTCCTGGAAACGCTCGGTGACCGGGGTGCGTAAATCCAGCTCCCAGCCTTCCTGGCTGCCGACATAGCGAATTTTGAGGGCGTGATCGAAGTGTTGCGATGCGTGCCATACCAAGTCGGCATTGGCGAGCCATGCAATAGAGCCGAGCAGCGTTTTATCTACGTCGAAATGATCTTCGGCGTCCACGTAAGAGACATTGGCATTCCACTCCCAGCTGCGACCGAGTTTTTGTTGCCACTCGAGCTCAAGGCCGTAACTGTCGATATCCCCTCGGTTGCGCCAATAGGGTCTTTGCCCGGGCTGTAGGTGGAACTCGATTAAATCTTCCACTGTGGTGTGAAATACAGTGCCGCTGAATTTAAAACTGGGGCGTTTGTATATATAGGCGATTTCACTCGAGTTGAGCCGCTCTTCGGTTAGTGCCGGGGGTGGTGGCTCCTGAGTTGGCCTTCCTGGCGGACCGTCCGGTCTGCCAGTTGGGCGGCCGGGTCGCACGTCGCCGCTTTCCGCCAAAGAGGGGGGGCGAAAGGCTTCGGCGTATTGCATTTTCACAATATGGTTATCGGAGGCGCGCCACACCGCGGCGATGCGCGGCGCAAGGTTACTGCCCCAGTCGCTGTAGTCGTCATATCTCACGCCAAGGGTTAATTCTATTGCCTGATTTATTTGCCACTGGTCTTGCGCCGTAAAGTGAATATATTCACGCCGGGTGCCGGGGCTGAGCGCGAGTTCGTCTTGGGGCACTTCGATGATGGGGCCACCGATAACAAATTGATGGCGAAATGAATCGGTCACTTCGCTGTGGGTGTAACCTGTGTCCAGGTAAATACGATGGCCTTCTCCCAAATGCCAATGGGCGCTGAACGTGAGATTGGTTTCCCGATCACTATTGCCTTCCTGTGTAAAGCGAGACTCTCGAATTGGGCGCCCTCCGGGGCCACGGACTCCCTCGGGGATGGGAAGATAAGTAGCATGGTCCAAATCGGTCTGCAGGTGGGTCAGCTGGGTGGCAAAGGTGAGTGTCTCACTGAGCGTCCAGGACTTAATGAGATCGAGCTGCCAGATTTGTTCTTTGCGTGGTTCGAACTCCCTCGGCATGGCGGCGCTCTCGCCGTAGCCCGGACCGCGCTCCACATCGGCCAGATAAATGTTGCCCTGCCAGCCCAGCAGGCCCAGTTGCGCCAGGACGGTAGCGCCTTGTTCGTGATCGTAGACCTTACCTGGAGAGAACCCTGCATCAAAGCCGGCAAAATTGTCGGGGTTGGTGTAAAGACCACTGTTGCCGCTGTCCCAATAAGCGACGGTGCCGTTCAGCGATACGCTGTTGTCCCACTGATGGGCAAAGCTGGCATTCATTTGGGTGCTGTCGTTGCTGCCAATTTCGGCACCGACTGAGTTGTCGCTGCGGGTGATGATGTTGACTGTCCCGGAGAAGGCAAACTCCCCGTAAAGTGCCGAGCCCGGGCCGCGAATGACTTCGATGCGATCAATTTGCGCCAGTGGCAGGCGTAACACCCAGTCTGCGGAGCCATCGGTAGCCCGGTTTACTGCGACGCCGTTGACCATTAATTTCAGGTTGCTGGAGTTGAGTGTGGCACCCACGCCACGCACCAGGGTGCGGACATCGCCAGCGTTGTTGACGGTAGTATGAAAACCCGCCACTTGGTTTAACGCCGCAGCGACATCGCTGTAGCCGAGAGTTTGCAGGTTTTCGCGGTGCAGTATAGTCACCATTCCCGGAACATAGTCGGCGTTCATTTTACTTTGGGTGGCTAGAGCGGTCTCTTCTTCCAGGATTGCCAAAAGAGCCGTGAGGTCGTCGGCTTGGCTGTTTGCGGTGTTGGCAAGAGCGCACAGGATCAGGGCGGCAAATGGTTGTCGGCGATTCTTATTCATAGGTTGTTTGAGTGTCCGTAACTTGGGATGGCAAGAGTACCCTTATCGCGGTGTATCAACAATAAACGCGGTTACGTCCCATACGCTTGGCTTGGTACAGGTGTTCGTCGGCAAGCTCGAGAAGATCTTGGGCTTGTTGCAGATCGCATGGGTAAGTGCTGGCGACGCCCATGCTGACGCTCACCTGTGCGGGGGCCAATGCGGTGGGATGTGGGAGCTGCAATTGCTGCACGGCTAGGCGCATCTGCTCGGCAATCAGTGCGGCACTCGGCAGGTCGGTATCGGGCAGCAGGGCGACAAACTCTTCTCCGCCATAGCGCGCCAACAAATCCCCGGGGCGGTGCAGCGCTGCTTTCAGAGCTTGAGCTATTTGACGTAAACAGGCATCTCCAGCAGTGTGTCCTAGGCGGTCGTTGTAAGGTTTGAACTCGTCGATATCGATCATCACCAGGGCCAGTTCGCTGTTGCTGCGTTGCGCCCGCGCCCATTCCTGAGTAAGGGTTTGATCGAAGTGGCGGCGGTTGGCTACACGGGTTAGGCCATCGGTACAGGCTAGCTGGGTCAGCAGGTCGCCGCGGCGCTTTAGCGCCAAATGATTACGCACACGGGCCTTAAGAATCGGCAGCGAGAAGGGTTTGACAATATAGTCTACGGCGCCCAGGGACAAACCGTGCTCAACGTCGAGCTCATTGTCTCGCGAGGTGAGAAACACCACTGGAATATCGGCCAGGTCAGGTTCAGCCATCAATTTCTCGCACATGGTATAGCCGTCCATGCCAGGCATCATCACATCCAGCAGAATCAAATCCGGCAGGTGCTGGTGCGCTAACTCCAGCCCTTCCTGGCCGGAGGTGGCCACCATCAGGTCGATATTTTCTTTGCTCAAGTGTTCAACCAGTACATCCAGGTTGGCGGGTGTATCGTCTACCAGCAATACCAGCGGTTGCGGCTCTTGGTTCAGGTCAGTTGCAGTCATCATCATGTCGTAATCCAGAGATAAACGTGTTAATAACTGCTATAGCAAAAGCCTGGCCAAAATAAATATTCTTTGTAAACAGTGGCTTATGGTTTTCTTGGGCTCTTATAAGAAGGTTATCGCTTAAAGGTGTCAGTATTCGCTTATAATCGCTTATAGGGAGATTTCGCAAAGACAGAACGTGCGTGGCTTATGAAAAATAACGAACCTTTAGTGCTGGTGGTCGACGACAAACCCGCGAACCTGGATATATTGGTGGATTACCTTTCCAGCAGTGGCCTTGAGCTTGCGGTGGCAACCGATGGCGAGCAGGCTCTTGAGGTTGCCAGCTTGCGCCAACCCGAACTGGTGTTGCTGGATGTGATGATGCCCGGAATGGACGGCTTTGAGGTCTGTCGACGTTTGAAAAAGCTGCCCCAAGGTCACGACTTTCCGATTATTTTTATGAGCGCACTGGGTGATACCGACAGTAAGGTCAAAGGCTTTACGGTGGGGGCCGTCGATTACATTACCAAGCCTCTGCAGCGAGAAGAGGTACTGGCAAGAATCACCACGCATTTAACGATTCGCCAGCAGCAGCTGCAGTTGCGCGAGCAAAACCGTGAACTCTTGAGTCTTAATCGTCAGCTGCAAGAGCAAATAGACCGTCGTCTTGAGGCGGAAAGTGCGTTGCATCTAGCTGGTGAGCAATTATCGGCGGTGAGTGAGCGCGAAGCGGCGCAGTGGGGTATCGAGGCGTTTATTGGTCAAAGCAGCGCCATTCTCGATTTGCTTGAGCAAGTGCGCGCGCTGCAAAGTGCCCAGAACACCAATGTGTTGGTGTTGGGGGAAAGCGGCACCGGGAAGGAGCTGGTGTCGCGCGCGATCCACTATGGCAGCGAGCGCCGCGCCAAGCCATTTATTGCGGTTAACTGTTCGGCGATACCGGCCGAGCTGGCCGACGCTGAGTTTTTTGGCCACACCAAAGGCGCTTACACAGGTGCGGTGGCGGATCGGGCTGGTTTTTTTGTACGCGCCGATGGCGGCACCCTGTTTCTCGATGAAATAGGTGATATGCCTTTACCCCTGCAGGCAAAGTTGCTGCGTGTGCTGGAAGATGGGTTGGTCACGCCGGTGGGGGGGAAAAACTCCCGGCGGGTGAACGTGCGCATAGTGGCGGCCACCAACGCCGAGCTGAGCGATAGGGTCAGTAGTGGCGAGTTTCGCAAAGATTTATATTTTCGCCTTGCCGGCTACCAAATTACTCTGCCGCCCTTACGCGAGCGGGCCGTGGATATTCCGCTGCTGGTGCAATATTTTGCCGAACAGTTGTGCGCACAGATGGGCCGCGAGAATGTGGAAATCGATGCGGAAGCATTGGTGCAGCTGCGCGCTTATCATTATCCCGGTAATGTGCGCGAATTAAAAAATCTGATCGAATACGCCCTGATCGCCAGTCGCGGGCAGAATATCGGTGTACGGCATTTGCATTTTCTCGAGCCTGTAGCGCAAGTCGCGTCTGAGCCGACCGACAAGCAGACGATACAAGTCCGCGCCGCCCAGGGCTGCGATGAAGACCGGATTGTGGCGCAGCTGGAGGAGCGCGGTCGCATTGACAATGCCGAGGTGCAGGCGTTGCTCGGGGTGGATCATCACCGCGCTTCATATCTACTGAAAAAGCTGCATCGCGACGGACGTTTGCAGCGCTGCGGCGAAAGGCGCTGGAGTTACTACACGCTCGCGTGAGTTCTATAAGCGATGTCCCGTTTAGGTTTTGACTTTTTTCTGCAACCTATTGTTTTACAAAATGATTTTCACGGTGGCGTTAAAATTGCCAAGGCCTGGCTTTACTGCCTAAAGGACCGTGAATATGAATAACCCTCGTTTATTAACAGCTCTGGCCTCTGCCTCTTTCCTCCTGCTGGGCGCCTGCGGAGGTTCCAGCGGTTCTGCCAGCGAGGCTGTGACGCAAATTATCAAAGCGCAGAGTAGTGTCTCCAGCTCCAGCGAAAGCGCAGATACCGTTTCGAGCAGTTCGGCTTCCGCGGCAAGCTCTGAAACATCGCAAGAGTTGCCTGCACCGGCCATTCAGTCGGTTGCCGAGGTGGCCGTGGGAGAGCAAGTGGTACTGCAAAGCGTGGTGTCTGATGCACTTGCTGATGTGATTATCAATTTTGAATGGTCGCTGGTGCAGACGCCGCCAGACAGTAGTGCGCAATTGCAGTACGCTAATACTGCACAACCGAGTTTTACACCGGATGTGCCCGGTGTATATCAGGTTGCTCTGACGATCGGTGTAGGCGAGTTGAGTGCCCAGGCGACAGCAGCGAGTGTGACAGCATTCGCGGATAACATCGATATTACTGAAGCCACGCTCGCGCGTCGTGGCGGAAACTGTACCTCGTACCAGGGTACCTATTATTCACAAGTGACGGATATACAAAGGTCTCTGCCCTTTAGCGGTTCATTGCAGGTCTCTGTTGAGGATGACACCTGTACTTTCAGTCTGAATCAGATTCCCAATCACGACTTTAACGATGCGTCCGCCAAGTTTGCCTCGGATGTCAGCGAGGTGGTTGCGCAGTACACCCTGCCGGTTAACCCCCAGTTCGCCGACGAAGTTACCCCTTTGCAGGTAGGTGTAAAGAACGTTATTTTTCTCAACGGTGTAACAGCTGATCTTTTGGCCGCCGCCTGTTATGGCGTGGGCGACGAGCCATTAGGCGAAGAAAAGATCGGCTGCGGCCCGGATCAGGAAAGCAATCCCTGGCGTTACGATCCTATGTCGCCTTTAAATTATTTTGGTACCGATGCTCACAATGCCCATCCGCAACCGGATGGTAGTTACCATTATCACGGCAATCCGCGCGCGCTGTTTGAGCTCGAGTGCAGCTCGGCTAGCGGGCCTTCACCGCTTATTGGTTTTGCCGCCGATGGCTTTCCCGTGTTCGGCCCCTGCATTGAGGACACGGGTAGTATTCGAGCAGTTACCTCCAGTTACCGGTTAAAAAACGATGGTGGAGAGCGCCTTGCGGTGGCCGGCTACGAGACCCCTGAAGCGGGCACAGGTGCGGTGGCCAGTGGCAATTACGACGGACAGTTTATCGGTGATTACGAGTACATTGAGGGCGCCGGGGATTTGGATGAGTGCAATGGCATGACCTATGAGGGGCAGTACGGCTATTACGTGACCGATGCCTACCCTTGGATACTGGGTTGTTTTCGCGCAGCGGTGGATGACTCATTTATGCCCGAGGGGCAGGCATTGGAAAATTTACTGCATGGGCACGATATTATAGGTGGAGAGGAACATATTCACACGCATTAACCGCAAGTGGCGTAGTGTGGGGCATGAGTCTGTTAAGATGACTGGGTAAGTTTTTGGAGAACTAACTCGTGAAACCATCACTACCGCCGTTCGCGCTGGCTTTAATATGTGCAATTGTTTTGCCTGCCTGTGACCATAGTAAAGATGCCTCCGCTACCTATGTCGCACCGGCCCCAGGTGTGATAAAAAATGCTAATTTCACGGATGTTACTGCTGGTAAGTTAAATCATTGGGCGTTGTTACAGCATGCAGGTAATAATTCCTATGAATTGAGCGTGTCGGGCAGCATATTGACGATTACTCGTACCGGAACAGAACCCTGGGGTAAATTGCGTCAGATACTTAGCAAGGAGGACGTTGCCCCTTTGATGGGGAGGACTTTGGAGTTTTCCGCCGACATTAAAACTATGTTTAGTAATAACGACAGCTCCATGATCGCAGAACCGGCCCTTAAGATCTTGGTAAAGGGCCTGAGAAAAGGTACGCCGCCGATGTTGGGCCGTAGCAGCGTGCTGTCCGAGAAGACACCTATCCCCACTGCCGTTGGTGAAACACCATGGCAACGCATTGCAGTTACATTTACTCTGCCTGAAGCCGGGGAAGTCCAAAATGTCGATCTAGAGGTGGCATTTTTAATGACTATGTGGGGGCAGCTTCAGATTCGTGCTCCGTCTTTGGTCGTAGTAGAGCCTGCGGCTACTCATTAGCCTGCTTGTTTAGATATCATTGCTGCGCGCCATATCGTAGCTCATTTGCCGCGCGTGGCTGGCTTCAATGGCCAGCACATCGCGCGCAAGTTTTTCCGTGCGGTCGCTCTCGGCGCGCTCGGTCAGATAAATAAACAAATCCACCAGCTCGCCGTGCCAATCTGCGGTTAGAGCGGCGACGCTGTCTATATCGTACTCACGCAGATTGATCTCTAACGGTTCAAAGGCGGCGATGGGGTGGCGATCGGTATACTCGTAAAACCAAGTTTGTAACGGTCCTAAGTCTGAGTCGAGCTTCAGCTCTGCTAAGGTGTCGGCCAACACTTGCTCCTTATGCGCCAGATGCTGCAGTAATAGCTGCTGACGTTCATCGGTTTGCGGCGTGTTGTACTGAGTTAGGTGTTTCGCCATCTCGGCGTGAAAGCGCTGAGTTATTTGCAATAAATCATTGAGTGTTTTCGGTACCATAGCCATAAAGTTACTCCTGTATTCGCTTTGCCTATAGCAACGCAACATTGATGCCAGCGCCAATAGCCGCGCAGAGCGCGAGATACCGATTCAACACAGGTGTTATTTGTAAAATTTACGTAAATGGGAAAGTTGTATGAGCGCAAAACTACATTTTTGCGATGCCCGTTTGGCTGAACAAAGTGATCGTCACCGTCAGATAAGTGCTCGCTATGATTTGTGGTACTCGCTCAACGATTTGGCGGCAGGGGTCCTATTTGTTATCGGCAGCGTGCTGTTTTTCTCCGAGTCTACTCAGACCTCCGCCACTTGGTTGTTTCTAATCGGGTCACTATTATTCACCGTGCGTCCGGCCATCCGGGTTGTGCAAGATATTCACTTACGGCGTATGCCGCCGCAATAACGATTTCAAATTATGGCTAGCAAACAAAAAGTCGCTTACGTCTGCAATGAATGTGGTGCCGATTTCTCCAAGTGGCAGGGGCAGTGCAGCGAGTGTGGTACCTGGAACTCGGTGGTGGAAATGAAATTGGGGCCGGCGCCCAAAGGCGGGGCGCGCAATGCTCAGTTTAGTGGTTACGCCGGTAGCGCTGGCTCCAAAGTGCAGACTCTGGCGGATATCAGCCTGGAGGACTTGCCACGTTTGAGTACCGGCACGGGTGAGTTTGACCGGGTGCTGGGCGGTGGCCTGGTTCCCGGCTCGGTGGTGTTAATAGGCGGGCACCCAGGCGCGGGTAAAAGTACGGTGCTGCTGCAAACCTTGTGCAAAATCGCTGAGCAATTGAGTTGTCTTTACGTAACAGGTGAAGAGTCGCTGCAGCAGGTCGCTATGCGCGCCAATCGGTTGGGGCTGCCCACCGACAAACTGCAAATGCTGTCGGAAACCAGCGTCGAACTGATCGGGCAGGCGGCCGAGCAGCTGCAGCCCAAGGTGATGGTGGTGGACTCGATTCAGGTGGTGCATTTATCCGATATTCAATCGGCACCTGGTTCGGTATCGCAAGTGCGCGAAGCGGCGGCCTATTTGACGCGCTTTGCCAAACAAACTGGCACCGTGGTTATTTTGGTGGGGCATGTAACCAAAGACGGATCACTGGCAGGGCCCAAGGTGCTTGAGCATATGATTGACTGCTCTATTTTGCTGGAGGGTTCACACGACTCGCGGTTTCGCACCCTGCGTGGCAATAAAAATCGCTTTGGCGCGGTGAACGAGCTTGGCGTGTTTGCCATGACCGAAAAAGGTCTGAAAGAGGTCAGCAACCCCTCCGCCATTTTTTTGCAGCGCGGCGACGAAGTAGCCTCGGGGTCGGTGGTGATGGTGATGTGGGAGGGCACCCGCCCGCTGCTGGTGGAAATTCAAGCTCTGGTGGATGACAGCCATCTGGGCAATCCGCGTCGGGTGGCGGTAGGTTTGGATCAGAATCGGTTGTCCATGTTGCTTGCGGTGCTGCACCGTCACGGCGGAGTGCTGGTTGGCGATCAAGATGTGTTTGTCAATGTGGTGGGTGGCGTGCGTGTGGCCGAAACCAGTGCGGACTTGGCGTTGGTATTGGCCATAGTCTCCAGTTTTCGCGACCGCCCACTGGCGCACGATTTAATGGTGTTTGGCGAGATAGGCCTGTCCGGCGAAATCCGCCCCGTACCCAGCGGTCAGGAGCGTTTGCGCGAAGCGGCGAAGCACGGCTTTAAGCGGGCGATTGTGCCTATTGGCAATGCTCCCAAAGCAATGGATGGTATTGAAATCGTTGCCGTAAAAAGTCTGAGTGAAGCCCTGGCGGCCATTGAATAGCGCCCTGGCAGTGAGTTTTGGCTGAGTGTCTTCTAAGGTAGACAAACGGCCGCAACTGACGAACATGCTAACGAGAAACAGCGTTATCGGCCTGGTAATCGGCTGGGCGTTTTTCTGTCATTTTCTGTAAAGCGGCGACTAAATATTTGAAAAGTGCAATGACGAGTCTCTTATGGTGAAGTAGACTTTTAGGGTCAGCTCTTTAACTCGATTATCAAACTGGCTTATCGAGCTGTTCGTCACGCGGCGGTTTTGCTTGGCCGACGAAATAATAACTATCCTAAAGTGTGCTTGGAATAATGATTATCTATCCTCGTCAACTATTGGCGCTAGTTGCCATTACCCTGTTTAGCCTTTCCGTTATCTCATGCGGTGCCACCGAAAAGTCAGAGCCTGAAGCTGCTGCGGCAGACCAAGCGCAACGCTTGAGTCAGGTGTTGGTGTTTTCCAAGACCGAGGGCTGGCGCCACGATTCTATTCCCGCCGGCGTAAAAGCGGTCACTGAATTATTGCAAGAGAAAGGATTGGCGCCGGTCGCCACCGACGACGCGGGTGTGTTTACCGATCAAGAGTTGGCAAAAATGGCCGCCATTGTATTTGTGAATACCACGGGCGATATTCTTAGCGCGTCGCAACAGGTGGCCATGGAGCGCTATATTCAGGCGGGCGGTGGTTTTGTCGGCATACATTCGGCCACTGATACCGAGCACCGCCAGGGTAACTGGCACTGGTACCAGCGATTGGTTGGCGCCGCGTTTAAATCTCATCCGGGTGACCCTTCCAATGTTCAGCGTGCGCGCTTAAAAGTGGTGGATAAACACCATCCGGCTACCAAGAATTTGCCTGGCGAATTTTATTTGGCCGATGAGTGGTACGATTTTTATGCGCTGTCGGAGCAGCGCAACGACTTGCTGGTGGTGGATGAACGCAGCTACCAAGGTGGCAAACACGGCGATTACCACCCCATTGCCTGGTACCACGAGTTCGATGGTGGCCGGGCTTTTTATACCGGGCTGGGTCACACGGCCGAGACTTTTGCCAACCCCTTGTTTCGCGAACACTTAAGTGGTGGTCTGGATTACGCGCTAGCCGATCGCGCGCCGCTGGATTACGAAAAGTCCAAACCGGATTCGCGTCGCTTTAAGCAGAAGGTGTTAGTGAAAAATCTGGTGGAGCCAATCAGCTTTGACATTAGCGCCGATTATTCTGCGGCAATGATTGGCCAGCGCCAGGGCAAGCTTTTGTGGTTGGATATGTCCACGCAAGATTTGCACACCATGGCCGAGTTTGAGGTGTTTGCGCCCAAGAAAAATATTGAATTTGGGTTGGTGGCTGTCGCTTTTGATCCGAACTTTGCGAATAACCAGATAATTTATGCCATGTATAACCTGGCCGATGAATCCGGCGAAGCAGAATTGTTGCAGCGTTTATCGCAGTTTACGGTAGTCGATAAAAAACTGGATATGAGCAGCGAGCAAGTGCTGCTGGATATTCCCAACGATAACACCTGTTGTCATACCGGCGGCAACCTGGAGTTTGATCGCTATGGTAATTTGTTTGTCGCCTTGGGGGACAACTCCAATCCGTTCGAGTCCAATGACTCCGGCCCCATGAACAATACCCCCGAGGGCACCTACCACGACGCGCTGCGCACATCGTCTAACAGTCAGGATTTACGCGGTAAAATTCTGCGCATTACTCCCGATAAAAAAGGCGGCTACACCATCCCCGAAGGCAATCTATTCGCCGCAAATGAAAGCGGCCGCCCAGAAATTTACGTGATGGGCACGCGCAACCCCTATACCATCGCCATCGATGACAATACCGACACGCTTTACTACGGCGATGTAGGTCCGGATGGTAAAGCCGATACCCAGGAGTTTGGCCCACGCGGTTACGACGAAATTAACAAGGTGACTGAGCCCGGCTACTTTGGCTGGCCCGCCGTTTTGGCCAATAATATTCCCTATCGAATGTACGATTACCAAGCGGGCGAAAGTGGCAAGTTGTTTAACCCGCTGGCGGTGGAGAACTTCTCGCCTCGCAACACAGGTTTAAAAGTGTTGCCACCGGCGCAGCCTGCGTTGATTTGGTACCCCTATGCCCGTTCCGAGCGTTTTCCCGAGCTGGGTCAGGGCGGGCGCAATGCCCTGGTGGCCGGTGTGTACCCAAGTGGCGATGATCTGGCGTACGACGATTACTACCAGGGTAAATTAATTATTGGCGACTTTATGCGCAGCTGGGTCAAGGTGGTGAGCTTGGATGCGTTCGATAACGTCACCAAAATTGAAGACCTGGCTCCCGGTATTGAGTGGGCCGGGCCGCTGGATATGAAAATTACCCCGGACGGACGCCTGTGGGTGTTGGAATATGGCACCCAGTGGTGGGGCAGCAGCGCCGACACCAAACTGAGTTATATCGAATACGATGAAAACGCAGCCTTGCCCACCCCCGAAGAAGAGGCAGCCGCGGCCGCGGCTGTTGCTAATGCCGATGACCTGAATCACCAGGCGCAGCTGATTATTGCCGAGGGCAAAGAGGCAACCAAAAGCACCAGCTGTATCGCCTGTCACAAAGAACGCGAAGCCTCGGTGGGGCCAAGCTTTTTGCAGATCACCCAAAAATACAGTGATCTGGAAGACCCTAAAGCTTATATCGCCAAGACTATTGCCGAGGGAAGCAGCGGCCGCTGGGGCGAGCATGTAATGCCCGCCCATAACTTTCTGGACCAGGAAACCCGGGATAAGATCGCCGCGTATATTCTTTCGCTAAGCGAAGAGCAGTAGCGTTAATTGGCCCCAAGATGATGTAAAAACCGGGTCAAAACTCTTAATCACCGCTAAACACCGGGCTGCTTGCTGGCGTTTGGCGGTGTGCGTGCCAATACCTGCCGTTGAATTCTCTGCAAAGGTACCCCCGCCCCCCGCACCTACGGTATACTCGCGCGTTTAGTTTTTGACCCTCGGCAGGCTCTGGTTTAAGTGCATCTCATTCGCGGTTTACACAATCTGCGCGCGGAACATCGCGGTTCTGTGGCCACCATTGGCACCTTTGATGGGGTTCACCTGGGGCATCAGGCGATATTGCGTCAGCTGGCCGAGGCGGCGTGGCAGTTTCAGTTGCCCTCGGTGGTGATTCTGTTCGAGCCCCAGCCCCACGAGTATTTCGCCCGCGAAAAGGCGCCCGCCCGGTTGATGCGCCTGCGCGAAAAGCTGATCGCGCTGCAGCAGGCCGGGGTAGAGCGGGTGCTTTGCCTGCAGTTTAACGAGGCCCTGCGGAGTTTAAGCGCCGCCGAGTTTATCGATGTCGTGCTAGTTAACGGCCTGGGGATTAAACACTTGGTAGTGGGCGATGATTTTCGCTTTGGTTGCGACCGGCGCGGTGACTACACCTTGCTGGAGCAGGTGGGTAAGCAGCAGGGTTTTACGGTAACCGATACCTGCACCCTCACCATCGAGGATGAGCGCATCAGCAGCACCCGGATTCGCGAGCTGTTGGCGGCGGGGGATTTTGCCCGCGCCGAGGCCTACTTGGGCAGGCCATTTACCATTACCGGGCGCGTTGGCCATGGCAAAAAGCTGGGGCGCCAGATTGGGGTGCCCACAGCCAATTTGCGCTTAAAGCGCTTTCGCTCGCCATTATCGGGGGTGTTTGTGATTAGCGCGCAATTAAAAGGTGATACTTTTCACGGGGTCGCCAATGTGGGCGTAAAACCTACAGTGGCGGGTGATATTGAGCCGCTGCTGGAAGTTCACTTGTTTGATTTTGACCGCAATATTTACGGCGAGGCTCTGGCAATCCAGTTTCACGCCAAGCTCAGAGACGAGCAAAAGTTTGCATCGGTAGATGCCTTAAAAGCACAATTGCAACAGGATATTCGCCGGGGGCGCGGCTTTTTCGCGGCCTTAACACAGATCGGGTAACAGACAACGACCATGAGTGACTACAAAGCAACTTTGAATTTGCCCCATACGCCCTTTGCCATGAAGGCAAACTTGGCGCAGCGCGAGCCCCAGATGCTTAAAGCCTGGGATAAAGCGGGCCTGTACCAGGCGATTCGTGAATCCCGTAAAGGGCGCAAGTCGTACATTTTGCACGATGGCCCTCCCTATGCGAATGGCGATATTCACATTGGTCACGCGGTCAATAAGATTCTTAAAGACATTATTGTTAAAAGCAAAACCCTAAGCGGATTTGACGCCCCCTATGTGCCCGGCTGGGACTGTCACGGTCTGCCCATTGAGCACAATGTCGAGAAAAAACACGGCAAGGCCGGGGTTAAGCTGGACGTTAAAGCGTTCCGCGAAAAATGTCGCGCCTATGCCGCACGCCAAGTAGAGGGGCAAAAGAAAGACTTTATTCGCCTGGGGGTGCTGGGCGAGTGGGATAACCCCTACCTCACCATGGACTATAAGTTCGAGGCGGATATTATTCGCGCCCTGGGCAAGATCGTTGAAAACGGCCACTTGCAGCGCGGCTTTAAACCCGTGTACTGGTCAGTGGTGGGCGGCTCGGCACTGGCCGAGGCCGAGGTGGAGTATCAGGACAAAACCTCGTTCAGTATCGACGTAAAATTTGCCTTTGTGGACCAGAGCGCCGCCAGTGCCGCGTTTGCTGAGTTGGCTGGAGAGGGCGACTTAGAAGTGGTTATCTGGACCACCACTCCCTGGACTCTGCCCGCCAACCAGGCGGTTAGCTTAAATGCCGAGCTGGATTATGTGGCGGTGCAAGTGGGCGACAAGCGCCTGGTAGTCGCCGAAGGGCTGCTGGAGTCGGTGATGAACCGCGCGGGCATTGAAGACTACAAAGTAGTCGGCCGCACTACCGGTGCCAAGCTTGAGCATCTGGTGTTGCAGCATCCGTTTTACGACCGTCGTGTCCCCGTTATTTTAGGCGATCACGTGACCCTGGACGCCGGTACCGGCTGTGTACACACGGCGCCTGATCACGGCGCGGATGACTTTGCGGTGGGTAAAAACTACGGCATAGGCACGCTGAATTACATTGACGACAATGGCGTGTACCGGGATTTTGTCGAGGTGTTTGCCGGCGAACATGTGTACAAGGTGGATGAAAAAGTCATCGATCTGTTAACCGAAAAAGGCGCGCTGTTTAATGCAGGCAAACTGACTCACAGCTTCCCTCACTGCTGGCGTACCAAAACCCCGCTGATTTTCCGTGCTACACCCCAGTGGTTTGTCAGCATGAGCAAGAACGATCTGCGCGGCGAAGTGGCCAAGTCGGTGGAGAATGTGCAGTGGGTGCCCAACTGGGGCCGCGCGCGCATTGATTCCATGCTGGAATCCAGTCCCGACTGGTGTATCTCCCGTCAGCGTACCTGGGGTGTGCCCATCGCTTTGTTTGTGCACAAGCAAAGCGGCGATCTGCACCCGCGCACCGCCGAGCTTATTGAGCAGGTGGCCCAAGCGGTAGAAAAAGACGGTATGGATGCCTGGTACGAGTTGGACGCCGCGCCGCTTTTGGGCAGCGATGCCGACGACTATGAAAAAGTCACCGACACCCTGGATGTTTGGTTTGACTCGGGCGTGACCCACCACGCGGTACTGCGCCAGCGCGAGGGGCTCAGCTATCCGGCAGACCTGTATCTTGAGGGTTCGGATCAGCACCGTGGTTGGTTCCAGTCATCGCTCAAAACTGCCATGGCCATTAACGGCACCGCGCCATACAAAACCGTGCTGACCCACGGTTTTACCGTGGACGCCGACGGCCGCAAGATGTCCAAATCCATCGGCAATACCGTATCGCCGCAAAAAGTGATGAACGACCTGGGCGCCGATGTGCTGCGCCTATGGGTGGCGGCCACCGACTTCAGCTCGGAAATGAGCGTGTCCGACGAGATTTTAAAGCGCACCGCCGACTCCTACCGCCGTATGCGCAATACCGCGCGCTTTATGCTGGCTAACCTCAACGGTTTTGATCCGGCGACGGATTTGGTCGAGGCGGATCAAATGATCGCCTTGGATCGCTGGATTGTGCGCCGCGCCGCAGCCCTGCAGCAAGAGCTGATCAGCGCTTACGACAGCTTTAGCCTGCACCAGATTTACCAAAAGTTGCACAACTTCTGTGTGGTGGAGCTGGGCGGTTTTTATCTGGATATTATTAAAGATCGCCAGTACACCACCAAGGCCGACTCACTGCCGCGCCGCTCGGCGCAGACCGCGCTCTATCATTTGAGCGAGGCGTTTGTGCGCTGGATCGCGCCGATTTTGAGTTTTACCGCCGATGAAATGTGGCAGCAAATTCCCGGCGAGCGCACGGGCTTTGTTTTTACCGCCGAATGGTACGAGCTGCCCGGTGGCGCCGACGACGAGCTGGGCGATGCCTTTTGGGAACAAATTGCCGAGGTCAAAACCGCCGTTAACCGGGTGATGGAAGCCAAGCGTGGCGAAGGCGCCATTGGCGGCTCGTTGACCGCTGAATTGACCCTTTACTGCGACGCCGAGCTAAAGGCAGCGCTGGAAAAAGTGGCCGACGAGCTGCGCTTTATTTTGATCAGCTCCACCGCGTCTTTGGCCGCATTGGATGACGCCCCGGCAGATGCCGTGGCCACAGATGTTGAAGGATTGAAGGTGGGCGTGAGTAAATCCGAGCACCCCAAATGCGAGCGCTGCTGGCACCACCGCGCCGACGTGGGTGCTGTGGCGGCTCATCCGGATATTTGTCAGCGCTGTGTAGACAATATCGACGGCGCGGGTGAAGAGCGACACTATGCCTAATACAAAAAGGCCTAATACACAAAGCGCAGGGCTTAAGCGATTCGCACACCCCTGGGGGTGGTTTTTACTGGCAGCGGTGGTGATTGTGTTAGATCAGTGGTCGAAAGCCGCGGCTACGGCTGGTTTAACCTATGGTCGTCCGGTCGAAGTCACCTGGTTTTTTGACTTGACCTTGCTGCATAACCACGGCGCCGCCTTTAGCTTTTTAAGCGATGCCGGCGGCTGGCAACGCTGGTTTTTTACCGGCATTGCGCTGTTTATGAGCATAGCCATTACGATCTGGCTGCTGCGCATCGCCCGCGAACGCTGGCTTGAAGCCGCCGCTTTAGGTTTTGTGCTGGGCGGCGCTGTGGGCAACCTTATCGACCGGTTGCGCTTTGGTTATGTGGTGGACTTTATTTCCGTCCACTACAAAAACAGTTACTTTCCCGCGTTTAACCTCGCGGACTCGGCGATTTGTTTTGGGGCGTTTTTAATGATTGTGTATATGCTCTTTTTCCAGGATGACAGTGCGACAAAATCCGGGGAGCAAAACAATGCGTGAGTTAGCGATAGGGCCGGGAACCAAAGTTACCCTGCATTTCTCGCTGTCGCTGCCCGACGGCGAAATGGTGGACTCGAACTTTGAAGGCTCGCCCGCCACCTTTACCGTGGGCGACGGGCAAATGTTGAAAGGGTTTGAGAAGGCGCTTTACGGCCTGTGCGAAGGTGCGCGCGAAGAGTTTGTGATTCCGCCCGAGGACGGCTTTGGCGCGCACAATCCCAACAACTTACAAATTATCAGCCGCTCGGAATTTGAGCCCGGGCTGGAGCTAAGTGAAGGCCTGATGCTCTCGTTTGCCGACGCTCAGAACGCCGAGCTACCCGGTGTTGTCGTAGACTTTAACGATGACGAAGTCACCGTCGATTTTAACCACCCCCTGGCCGGGCGCGATATCGTCTTTAAGGTGGCGATATTGGAAATCGAACCGGCGCAGGTACATTAATTCGTCCGACGTCGGGCGTCAGACGTCCGACGCGGTGTTGCAAAACCCGAAGGGTTTAAATATGCAAATCAAACTCGCTAACCCCCGCGGCTTTTGCGCCGGGGTGGACAGAGCCATTGATATCGTCAATCGGGCACTGGATGTGTTCGGCTCGCCGATTTATGTGCGCCACGAGGTGGTGCACAACCGCTATGTGGTAGACGGCCTGCGCGAGCGCGGCGCGGTGTTTGTGGAAGAGCTGAGTGAGGTGCCCGACGATGTCATCGTAATTTTCAGCGCTCACGGTGTATCCCAGGCAGTGCGCAACGAGGCCGAGGCCCGCAAGTTGCAAGTGTTCGATGCCACCTGCCCGCTGGTGACCAAGGTACATATGGAAGTCACCCGTTACTCCCGCGAGGGGCGCGAGTGCATTTTAATTGGCCACGAAGGTCACCCCGAGGTGGAAGGCACCATGGGCCAGTATGACGACAGCAATGGTGGCTGCATCTACCTGGTAGAAGACGAAGACGACGTCGCCGCGCTGGAGGTAAAAGACCCCACCCAGCTGGCCTATGTCACCCAGACTACTTTGTCCATGGACGACACCGCCAAAATTATCGAAGCGCTGCGGGCCAAGTTTCCCCACATTGAAGGCCCACGCAAAGACGATATCTGCTACGCCACCACCAACCGCCAGGACGCGGTGCGCCAACTGGCCCTTGAAAGCGATCTGGTGCTGGTAGTGGGCTCGCCCAACAGCTCCAACTCCAACCGCCTGCGCGAACTGGCCGAGCGCTGCGGCGCTGAGGCTTATCTGGTGGATGGCCCCGAACAGATAGAAGATGCCTGGCTTGTGGGGAAAAAGCAGGTGGGTATCACCGCCGGAGCTTCCGCGCCCGAGGCATTGGTGCAGCAAGTAATTGAGCACTTGGTCAGCAAAGGCGCGCAAAACTCGCAAGAGGTGGAAGGCATTCCGGAAAATATCCGTTTTTCTCTGCCTAAAGAGCTACGTTGAATCGTCGCATTCGGTTTCGTCTAGCGATTCCTTACGAAACCGGCCTCCGCGCGACAATACCAGCGCATACCCCGGCCCTTCGTCTGCGGGGCAAATGGTAATGGTACCGGCCTGAAATGCCGTGTTTCTATCGCCGCTGGCCCAGCGGCTCTCCCCAGTTCCCAAGTAAGACACATAATCCTGGAGCGGGCGGTTGCCCTTTATCTCTATAGATTCGTGGAACTCCCCTTGGGAGGTCAGCAGTTGCTCGCCGTCGTCGTAAAGGCCGTTATGGTTCGCGTCGTAAAAAATCTGCCAGCCATCGCCCCAGGTAGGGTTGGCGAGCATGGTTACCCGGCTGTTAGCTTTGACGGCGTAAGAGCGTGCAGCTTGGGTGGCGTTGAAAAACGTCCAGGTTATTGATTCGGTGCGTAAATCGCGTATTAAGCGCTCAAAAGCGGGGACGGCGATGGCCAGCAGCACCGCAGTTATGGCCAATGTGGCCATTAATTCAATCAGGGTAAATCCTTGATATTTCATGGCAGCATCCTTGTTTTATGAGTGGTGCGTCCGTTTATTCTTCCATGATGACCGCATATCACCGGCTAGCGGCAAAGGCCCCAGCGCTGTGATAGTTTGAAAAATATAGTAAGTGAAAATAGCTGCGTCAAACGTACAGCAAGTTAAGCGTCCAACACGTCGAACGTAAAACAGGTCGAACGTAAAACAAAAGGGAGTGTGGTTCGTTGAAATCTATTAACCCAGGTAAGCACCGAGGCTTTACCCTGATTGAGCTGATGGTCACCTTAGTTGTGGCCGCTATTTTGGTTGCTATTGCGGCCCCGAGTTTTACCACGCTAATACTTAACAATCGCTCTGAAGCCTTAGGTGAGGAGCTCGCCGCCGCGCTGCAGGCCACTAAAGCCGAAGCGGTGAAGCGCGGCCGCCGGGTTAGCCTCTGCGCCAGTAACAACGATGGCACGGGTTGCGCGGCTGACTGGACCAACGGCTGGCTGATGTTTGTAGACGGTGCTGCATCCGACGCTGCGGCCGCTCCTGTGTTAGCCGCCGCCACAGATGTGCTGCGACATATTAATGATTTGCATGACGACGCCGTTATTACCGCCACCAACGACGGTGCCAATGTCAGTTTTGTGCGCTACACCAGCACTGGTCAGCTGGCCCGTATCGGCGGACCAGCCAACACTGCGCCGGTTATTCTTAACGCTCGCGTCGAAGGGTGTCAGGGGGAAAGGCAGCGTGCTATCACCATAGGTGTGGCGGGAATGATGGATGTAGACGAAGTGGAGTGTCCCTAATGAACAGCGATAAATTCTACAGTGGTCGCGAAACCGGCGTCGGCCTGATTGAGGTGCTGATAACCGTGTTGGTGTTATCTACCGCCCTGATGGCATTGGCCGCTTTGCAAACCCGTTCGCTGCAATACAACAGCAGTGCCTATTTGCGCTCCCAGGCCAATATTATTGCCTACGACATACTCGAGCAAATGCGCGCCTCCTCGTCATCCAACGCCGTGGTGACCGGCGGTGCCGTGGTTGAGCCCGATGTTGAAGCCCTGGCCGCACAATTGCCGGGCGGTGAAGGTGAGGTGGAGTGTGCCGCACGAGTTTGTACCGTTAGGCTGGTTTGGAACGAGCCCACGGCAAACCAGGCGGGTGATGAAATTGAGCAAACCACATTCGAGTATGTTTCAAGGATCTAATAAATGAATAGGAATAGGCAAACCGGCCTCTCGTTGGTCGAACTTATGATCGCCATCACCATAGGCCTGGTATTGATGACGGGTGTGGTGCAGATGTTTATTTCCAGCAAAACGGTTTTCACTACCCAGCAGGGGTTATCCCGTTTGCAAGAGACAGGGCGCCTGGCCGTCGAGTTTATCAGCCGGGATTTACGTCAGGCAGGGTATGTGGGTTGTGCTTACCCGACCGATTGGAATATTAGCTCTACTTTGAATAATGGTCATACCTTTAGTTCTGACTTCGACTTTGGTGTTCCTCTGCAAGTTTACGATGCCGCTACGCCGCCTGCAGAAATTCCTCTTGCTCCAGAGCCTAAAGCGGGAACTCAAGTGCTGGTCGCCTACACCGCTAATTCGGAGTCTGCGCCAGTCAGTAATGCGAATACGGCCAATAGCGTATTTGTAGATTTAACGACTCCGCCGGGACAGGCTTGTCCTAGTGGTATTTGTGCAAACGATATTGTTGTTGTAGCAGATTGTGACAAAGCTATGTTGTTTCAAGCCACCAGTGTTACGGAGTCTGGGGCTGAGGTCGAGCTCGGGCACGGCCCCGGTGCCGATCCCGGCAATGCCCGGACTTCATGGGGCGGCAATCCGGATAATATGATCGAAACTTTTGATGAGGGTGCCGAAGTTTTCAAGATTAACACCGTTGTCTATTATGTGGCTGAAGATGCAGATGGCAACCCGGGTTTATATCAGAAAATCGATACTGATCCCGCGTTTGAGCTTTTGCGTGGTGTAGAGGATTTCAATGTATTAATTGGTATGGACACCGATGCCAATCGCTCCGCCGATGATTATATAGAGCATAGTGCGGTTGCCAATTGGATGAATGCAGTAGCGGCGAGGATAGAAGTGTTAGTGCAAACCCCCGATGATAATGCCACTAGTGATGAGCAAACTTTTGAGTTTGCCGGCGAAGAAATAACCGCAACTGACAAACGTATTCGCCAGGTGTTTACGACCACCGTCGGCATCAGAAGCAAGCTACCGTAAGGAGATTTTTATGAATCGCCAGATAGAGCATAAGCAAACGGGCGCCACGCTAATCGTGGGGCTGATTATGGTGCTTGTCATTACCATTTTAGGTTTGTCAGCGATTCGCGGTAGCGGTTTGCAGGAACAAATGGCCGGTAATATGCGCGATCGTCAATTGGCTTTTCAGGCTTCCGAGGCGGCCCTTCGTGAGGCTGAATTTCAACTAGAAGTGCCGGAGCCGCCCATTGGTACAGCAGTGGGATTTGAAGAGTCGCTGGATCAGTCTAGCACCGTTTTTTGGCAAGACTTTGATAACAACTGGTCAGCTTTGGCGGCAAGTTATTCAGAAGATATCGATCATGTGAGAGAGCGGCCGGCCTACTTAGTCGAAGAAGTAAAGTTCTATTCAAGCGGTGTTGACGGTAATCCGGTGGACCTGGCGAGTATGCTCAATCGCGGCATGGAAGTGCGCTACCGAGTGACTTCGCGCTCTACCGGCGGCTCTACCGACGCCAATGTTATTTTGCAATCCACTTACCGAAATTAAGCCATCTGTTTGCGCAAGCAACACGGAGTTTAGACGATGAACAGAATAAATTTTATGAGAACGACCAAGCAGCCAATGCGTTGGATCGCGGCCGCAGTCACAGCAGTGTTAACACTGGGTAGTGTACACAGTGTTCAGGCGATTAACTTGGCGCAGTCACCATTGTTTTTGGCCCGTCCGGTAACGCCGATTGTTATGCTGAATATGTCTAACGATCATCAGTTGTTCTTTAAAGCGTACGATGACTATTCGGATTTGGATGGGGATGGCTACGCGGATACTACTTATAAAAATGACTACGAATACTACGGCTACTTTGATAGTAATAAATGCTATCGTCACGATGGCAATGTCTTTCGCCCCGCCGGTCGTTCCAGTAACCATTACTGCTCTGGAAACTGGAGTGGTAACTTCCTAAACTGGGCAACAATGACCCGTATGGATACGGTGCGAAAAATTCTTTATGGTGGTAAGCGCGCAAGCAATGGCGATACCGGCACCTTAACCATCCTTGAGCGTGCAATGCTTCCTCAGGATGCACACTCGTTTGCGAAATTTTACAACGGCACGGATATCAATCGGCTCACGCCTTATTCAGTCACTGCAGGTCAGACTGGAACGCCGGCTACGGGTATCACAATTTGTAACTCCACCAACCCGTCCAATCGCAACCAGCAATCACAAAACGTTAACTCTCCTCCAATGATGCATGTGGCTCGTGGTAATTACTCCCTTTGGGCAAGTAACGAAGGTTGGCAGTGCCGATGGGGAACCGGTAGTAACGATAATGAACCGTCTATTTCGGGAATTCATGCCTACAGCTCAAGCCCGAGTACTGATGCAAGGTTGGCTGACCTGGAAGTAATGGTAGAGGTGTGTGATTCAGACCATATTGACTTGGACAACAACGAAAACTGTAAGGCCTACTCTGATGGACCAAAACCCATAGGTGTACTGCAGCGTTATGGTGAAGATGACACCATTCATTTCGGCTTAATAACTGGCTCCTATACCCTTAATAAATCTGGTGGTGTGCTGCGTCGTAATGTCGGCAGTATGGCCGATGAAGTCAATGCAAATGGTACCTTCAAGACTCCCTCCGGAGGGGGGTTGGGTATTGTAGGCACTTTGGATGCTCTACGTATTTCTCGTTACGATTTTAGTTCGGGACAGTACAATAGCTCGGATAACTGCCGTTGGGAGCTGGCCTATTTTAGCGACGGCAAGTGTTCGAACTGGGGTAATCCGCAGTCGGAAATATACTTAGAGTCTTTGCGCTATTTAGCTGGCAAAAGTCCGAACTTTTCCACAGATGATAGTGGTCGGATATCGGGCCTGGGCACAGTTAACTGGCAAGACCCGATCGACAATGATAACTACTGCGCGCCTATGGCGGTGTTGCAGTTCAATGCTTCAACCAGTTCTTACGATTCGGACCAACTGGCGGGCTTCAGTGATATCGCTGGAGGTAAAAATCTAAGTTCGCTAACGGACGGCGTGGGCTCGGCAGAGGGGATTCATGGTGGAACCTACTTTGTCGGCGAGTCGGGGGCTAATACAGACCAGCTTTGTACTGCCAAAACGGTTTCAAATCTATCGGGTGCTAAGGGGACTTGCCCCGATGCACCCAGACTTGGGGGGAGTTATCAAATCGCTGGTATGGCCTATCATGCGAGATTGAATGGTATTGCAAACGATCGAGAGACTGTCCAAACTTTTGGGGTGGCCCTGGCTCCTGCCGTACCGCGTGTCGATGTGCCTGTGCCTGGGTCTTCAGGTAAAACTGTGAGTATTCAACCGGCATGCCGTAATACCACTACTAACCCAGACGCTAACTGCGCAATTGTTGATTTTAAAATAATTGAACAAGATCACTCTGGCTCGCGCTATAGCGGTAAGCTGTATGTCAACTGGGAAGATAGCGAGCAGGGCGGTGACTTTGATCAGGACATGTGGGGTGTTATTGACTACGAGCTCAGCGGCGACAAAGTTAAGGTCACCACTCAGGTTGTTGCTCAGTCTACGCCGAACCGAATGGGTTTTGGTTATGTAATTAGTGGCACCACAATGGACGGTTTCCATGTCCATTCGGGTATTAACTGGTTCTCTTATAATCACCCTGACCCTAACGCATTAAGTTGTGATAGTAGCGGCTCAAATCAATGTCAGTGTCGCGACAGCTATAAAGGGCGTTGTGAAAACCGATACAGTCAGTATTGGGATGCGACCACCCAAGAGTTTGATATAGGTAGCTCTTCAGCTAAACCACTCGAGCAACCTCTATATTACGCCGCTCGGTGGGGTGGCTTTGATACTGTCGATGAAAATGGCGACGACGTCAGCGCACCAAGCGGTTCTGATAACCCTACCTACTTTTTCGCCACCGACCCGCGTGAGCTTGAGGCCTCTTTGTACAAGGCGGTAGAGGCATTCGCCGAGGGAGCGGGCTCTGCCACTGCGGTGGCGACTAACTCGACCCGCTTGGGGACGGATTCGGTTGCCTATCAGGCCACTTTTAATACGACCAATTGGACTGGGGACCTTATCGCTGCCAATTTAGGTAGCTCAGGCTTGTCTGGTAAAATTTGGTCAGCGGCCAATCGTCTTCCTGCAGCATCAAGCCGAAATATTTGGACTCGTGCCGATAACGCTACCGTAGAGTTTAGTTTTTCTAACCTCTCAGACACACAAAAGAGTTTACTTGGTGGCGCAACACCAAATCCCGATCCTGCACTCGGTCTGGATGGCTTGGGGGAGCAGAGAGTAAGGTGGATCAGGGGGGAAGATGTCGCTGGGATGGCGGAACGAGATCCAGAAGAAAAGCTAGGCGATATTGTTAACTCCAACCCCAAATTTTCGGGTACGCAAAATTTCGGTTTTGCGTTTTCAGGGGCAAATGGCGCGGATAGCTATGAGAGTTATGTTGCAAGTAAAAGTGATAAAACCGTCTTTGTTGGCGCTAATGACGGAATGTTGCATGCTTTCAATGCAGAAACAGGGACAGAGCGGTTTGCCTATATACCGTCTAACGTCTATGAACAAATGCGACGGCGCACGGCGTCTAATTATGGCTCTTCGGTAAATCCTCACAAGTACTCTGTGGATGGTCAGATTTTTATCGGCGATGCATTCTACGGTGGTCGATGGAGAACCATACTAGTCGGCACAATGGGTGCGGGCGCTAAAGGTATTTTTGCACTGGATGTTTCCAATCCATCCAGTTTTGGCTCTGATGATGTTTTATTTGAGCTGACAGAAAGCAATGCTCCTGAAATTGGCAATATTACCGGTACGCCGATAATCGCTCCTATGCCCGATGGCAGCTGGGCTGTAATTAGCGGTAATGGTTACAACAGTCAAAGTGGCAAGGCTCAACTGGTGGTGATCCCTTTAGACGGCACTTTTACTCCTCAGTATATTGATACAGGTATTGCTGGTGATAACGGTTTGAGTGAGCCTGCGATAGCTGTTGGTGGCAGTTTCTTGTCTCGTTATGCTTACGCCGGTGACCTGCAAGGTAATATGTATAAATTTGACCTGCAGGATCTGTCGGTTGAGTACACTCTGTTTGAAGCAGGGGGTTCTCAGCCTATTACGGCATCGCCAATTTTAGGCATAAATCCTTATCGGAAGCACGAGGATGGGCGAGTTGCGACCATGGTGTACTTTGGTACAGGGAGTTATTTAACCATTGGCGATCTCAGCGACGACTCTGTTCAGAGCTTTTACGGTATTGCTGACACTGGAGAAACTGTTTCTTCGGGTGACCTTTTCCCAAAAAACATCACCAGCGAAAGCGGTGGCATTCGCAGTGTATATGAAGGGGAGGGTCCCAACGGTAATGAGATTGAGTGGGACAGTTATGCAGGCTGGGTTTTGGATTTCGATACCGTGAGTGCAGAGCGGGTCGTCGATAAGCCAATTTTGTCCTTTGATCGTCTTATCTTCCCGACGGTAGTGCCCACTGATAGCCCTTGCGATTTTGGTGGTAAGAGTTGGATTATGGGGCTGACTGGTGTCGGTGGATTATATCCACCTCCGGGACAGGAGTGTGAAAGCGCAGGTTGTGGGATCGAAGACGATACTCTCTCTAAGCTTTCTGATCCAAAAGATCCATGTACGGGACCTGATTGTGGCGGACCACCTGGTCCGGGCTCGGATCCGGATCCCGATCCAGGTGCTTCGGCTATATGTGCCGATGGCGGGCAGTTGATTATTAAACAAAATAGTGATGGCACCGTGGACTATATTTGCGCCGGGGAGCCTAGCATTGTCCAGGGCCGCCAATCATGGCGTCAAATTCAGTAATTGCAGGAAGAACAATGAAACAACAAAAAGGCTTTACGTTAATTGAGGTGATGATTGTGGTGGCGATTGTGGGAATTATTGCCGCCATTGCCATTCCTTCATACCTGGAGAGCGTCCGCAAGTCCAACCGCGCGGATGCAAAAGCATCCTTAACCAACGCGGCGCATCAAATGCAGCGTTGCTATACCTTAAACAATACGTTTACCGATTGTCCGATGGTGGGCACTACCACCTCGGCAGAGGAGTTTTACAATATTGAAGTTACTGTAACGGATGGTGGCGCTGGCTTTACCGCGACTGCTACTCCGGCCAAGGCGCCTCAAACTGGAGACTCAGATTGCACCAGTATGACACTGAACAATCTGGGGCAGAAAGATGCCACTCCAGATAATGACGGGCGGTGTTGGTAGTTTGTAGTGAAATCTTGCTCGTAAATAAGGCCCGCGATAGCGGGCCTTATTCTTTATCCAGCCCCAGTTTTTGCAACCGGTAACGCAGCGAACGGAAAGTAATACCCAGCTTTTTCGCCGTTTGGGTTTTATTCCAGCGGCAGGATTCAAGCGTATTACACAAAATCTCCCGCTCGATTTCTTCCAGATATTCATCCAGAGAATTGTGCTCCAGGCAGCGCTGATAATAATCCAGCGCGCCGCTGCCGCCAGAGACGTTAGCGCTTACGGGTTTAGGGGCTGACTCGGGTAAGTGTAAATCTTCCGCGTCGATAATATCTTCGTCGCACAGGGTAAAAGCGCGTTCGAGAATGTTTTCCAGCTCGCGCACATTGCCGGGAAATGGATAGTTAAGCAGAGTTTTGATGGCTCCGGCCGACAGTTTTGGCGCGGGCATGTCCGCCGCCTGAGCAATTTTTTGCAGCAGTTGACTGGCCAGAGGTGGGATATCCTCCTGACGATGGCGCAGCGCCGGTACATTTAGTTGAATAACATTGAGGCGATAGAACAGGTCTTGGCGGAAGCGGCCGTGGGAGACTTCGTCCTCCAGGTTTTTATGGGTAGCGCACAATATCCGTACATCGGTTTTTACTTCGCCGGTAGCGCCGACTGGGCGTACGGATTTTTCCTGAATCGCGCGTAGTAATTTTACCTGCATATCTAAGGGCAGGTCGGCCACCTCATCAAAAAACAGCGTACCGCCCTCGGCAGCTTTAAATAAACCTGGTTTGTCCTGGTGGGCGCCGGTAAAGCTGCCTTTTACATGGCCGAATAATTCACTCTCTAAAAGCTCGCGCGGAATTGCGCCACAGTTAACGGCGATGAAAGGGTTGTTGGCTCTGGGGCTCAAATGATGAATAGAGCGCGCGGCTAACTCTTTACCCGCACCGGATTCGCCACTGATATAAACCGGCGCCTGTGAACGAGCGAGCTTGCGAATGCTGTTATTAAGCTTTTGCATCACCGGAGATTCGCCGGTAATAGCCGGCCCGGCGTCTCTCGGCTCTGTGGTGATTTGTGTGGTTTGTATCGCGCTATTGACCAGCTTACGCAAGGTGCCTAAATCAACCGGTTTCGAGATAAAGTCAAATGCCCCCGCTTTCATTGAATCGATGGCGACATCGATATTGCCGTGGGCGGTAATGACCGCAACCGGCAGGCGCGGTTGATGCTGTTGAATATGCTCGACAATTTCCAGGCCGTTGCCATCAGGCAGTTTCATGTCCGTTAGGCAAATGGAAAATTCTCTTTCCTGTAGCAGCTTTTTGGCACCACTAATGGTATCTACGCTAAAAGTTTCAATTTGCATGCGCCCCAGGGTAATTTCCAGCAGCTCGCGGATATCCGGTTCATCATCAATGACAAGGGCGGTTATGGCGTCGCTCATTTTTGTACCTTATCGGGGTGGGCAAATTGAATGGTAAAACAGCTGGGTTGCTCTTCGTCGCACAAGTAATCAATAAAAGCCTGATTGGCTTCGCAGAGTTCTTTGCAAATAAACAGGCCCAAACCAGAGCCGCTGCTTTCGGTGGTAAAAAAGGGCTCGAAAATATGTCGCCGGTTCTCCGCTGCGATCCCCGGCCCGTTATCGATTACTTTTAAAAATGGCGTGTCGCGCCGACTCTCTATACCCAGCTCAATAGTTACCGGGCGCCCTTGACTGTCTGCTCGGGTGTAGCGCAGCGCGTTGCTGATCAGGTTTGAGAGTATCTGTTGTAGCTGTGAGGGGTCAAATTGCACATAAACTTCAGGAGTGTCTGAGCGCAGCGCAATGGAGCTGTTGTGCTCGCAATCGTTAGCGAGAAACTCATTCATAAACTCGTTGAGCTCGATGGTTGTGGGAGAGGCGGGGCTGCGACGAGAAACCTGCAAAATGTTTTCGATAATTTGGTTAACGCGTTGGGTTTGATGGCCAATTATTTCCAGCAGCCGAGCGTCAGCAGGGTTGATGTCTGGCGACTCGCCCAGCAACTGGCTGGCGTGAGATATCGCGCTTAATGGGTTGCGCACCTCGTGGGCAATGCTCGCGGTTAAACGCCCCAGGGAGGCCAGTTTAAGTTGTTGCGCCTGTTGTGCAATAGCGCGGTTGTCCTCAATAAAAACCAGCGTATCCTCATCTTTACCCAGCTCCAGGTTGGCCAGGCTTATTTTTAGTTCACTGGCACTGCCTGCTGCTGCATTAACCACTGTGCTGCCCAGCTGTGGGTCGCGGGTTTTGCGCCAGCGCTCGAGCGGCTCTTGGATTGCCGGTAATTTGTCGAGGGTGAGGTTTAGCTCTGGGTGGGCGTTTATTCCCAGGAAGGATTGCGCCGCGTCATTGACCAGCTCTATTTCATCGCGTTTATTCAGCACGATAATGCCGGTGCGCATGCGTTCGACGATAAGGCGGGCCAGTTTTTGTAAGTGAGCGACGTGTTCTGCCTGGGCTTTCAGCTCGGCGGTGCTGCGGCGAATTTTTCCCGTCACATACTGAAAGGCAAAAGCGGTGATAAAAATCAGCGCGCCCAAAGAGCCGGCGGCAAATAATGATTTGGTATCAATGCCGGTGATGGCGTGGTGGGCAATGCTCTCGCCGATAAGCGCCAGGGTGGCTAAAGCTGCCATAAAGATGGCCAGTTGTGCCGGCAGTAGCATGCCCGCGGCGGCTACCGAGACGATCATTAAGTAGCCCAGGCCGCTGGTGGCGCCGCCGCTGGCAAACATCATTAGGGTGATCGCGCAAATATCGAAAGCAACGGCAACAAAACGCTGCTTCAAGCTGGGAGGCTGGCGGTTGCGCCAAAGTCCCACAAGTAGCAGCACGTTCAGGCCTGTGTAGCCCCAGCAGCTGTAAAAAAATAAGGTGTCGTGTTCGCTGCCCAACAGGTTGGTGAGTACGTCGCTTTCAAATATCAGCAGGAGCAGGCAGCCTAAGAGTACGCGGTAGTAGGTGTATACGCGTAGCAGCTGGTAGGGGTCGTAACCTTGTTCTAATGTATTCGGTCTTGATCTCATAGGTTTTATTTGCCGCCCAGGGGTTGAGGCATTGTACAGCATAGCGCTGCTTTGCTTAATCGCGCGCTTTAGCGGAAAATACCGGCTGTTATTAAAGTGGTAGAGAGTAGAGTAATGGACAATCTGGTGATCGCTAAGGCGCAGATTAATTTACTGGTAGGGGATATTCCCGGCAACACCCTAAAGGTGCTTGAGGTTGCCCACAAGGCGATGCAAAGCCAGGCGGTGGATGCCATTGTTTTCCCCGAGTTGACCTTAACCGGTTATCCACCAGAGGATTTGCTGCTGCGCCCCAGTTTGCAGCTGCGTATCGATCGTGCCCTCGCTGAGCTGCAGTCGGCCAATTTACCCCTGGCGCTGGTGGTCGGTTATCCCAAAGTGGTGGCGGGCCGAGTGTTTAATATGGCCGGGGTGATTCACCGAGGCGAGCTGGTGGCAGAGTATGCCAAGCAGCATTTGCCCAACTACCAAGTTTTCGACGAGGTGCGTTATTTTGTGCCCGGCGATACCCACTGCGTGTTCGATTTAAACGGCACGCCAACGGCGCTGACTATTTGTGAGGATATCTGGCACAGCGAGCCTATGTTACAGGCACGCGAGGCCGGCGCCCGGTTGATGCTCAATCTGAATGCCTCGCCTTTTCATCAGGGCAAAGCGGGCGAACGCGAGGCTTTGCTGGCGCAGCGCGCAGTTGAGGGAGGCATGCCCATTATTTATACCAATTTAGTGGGCGGGCAGGATGAGCTGGTTTTCGATGGCGGCTCTATGGCGATAGACCAGCAGGGTAAACTCTGTCATCGCTCGCCGCTGTTTCGCGAAGATATCGCCTGCAGCACTCTGGTGCGTGACGGCAATACACTCACGCTGGCGGCGACTGAGCTGGCGCCACAGCCCTCGCGCTTGGAGGCGGTGTATCAGGCGCTGGTGCTGGGGCTGCGCGATTACGTCAACAAAAACGGTTTTCGCGGCGTGGTGCTGGGGCTCTCGGGTGGTATCGACTCCGCGCTTACCCTGGCTCTGGCGGTGGACGCCCTGGGTGCCGAGCGGGTAGAGGCGGTAATGATGCCGTTTCGCTACACCTCTGATCTCAGTAAAAACGATGCGGCTGCTCAGGCGGAAACCTTGGGAGTGCGCTATCAGTCCATCAGTATCGAGCCCATGTATGACGCTTTTATGGGCGCTTTGGCTGAAGAATTTGCCGGCCGCGAGGTGGATACCACGGAAGAGAATCTACAGGCGCGCTGTCGCGGTGTGTTGCTGATGGCAATCTCCAATAAAAAGGGCTATTTGGTCTTAACCACGGGCAACAAAAGTGAGCTGGCCGTGGGGTATTCAACCCTATACGGCGATATGGCCGGCGGTTTCGATGCACTTAAGGATGTACCCAAGACGCTGGTGTTTGAGCTGGCACGACACTGCAATCGCAATGGCGAGATTATCCCTGAAAGTGTGATTACCCGCCCGCCTTCGGCCGAATTGGCGCCGGATCAAAAAGATGAGGACTCACTGCCGCCCTACGAGGTGCTGGACGAGATTCTTGCACTGTACGTCGAGCGCGATTACAGCGCCGACCAGATTATCCGCGAGGGTTTTAATGCCGATGATGTGCGCCGGGTGGTACGCCTGGTGGATGTCAACGAATACAAACGCCGCCAAAGCCCCATCGGCCCGCGTATTACTACCCGCGGCTTTGGCCGCGATCGGCGTTATCCGATTACCTCGGGTTGGAAAGCCGGAGAGTAGCAGACACAAAAAAGGGGCTCTATCGGCACTGCTGTCCCACAGTTTGGAATAAATAAGAAAGCCTGAACCTCTGTTGTTACAATGTATGTGCGACCAAACACAGCAACAACAGGGAATTCAGGCTTTGTCACATCATAACACCGCATTTCATCAGCTGCTAAAACCTCTTTCGAGACATGAATTTGAAGGCTTAGCGCAGCAGCATCATACAGGCCAAAAATTACGCTCGGCCAGTCGCTGGGACCAGTTTGTGGGTATGGCCATGTCACAGCTATCCGGCCGCCAGAGCCTGCGTGACATAGAATCTAATTTGGCAACTCAGCAACGTAAGCTTTACCATCTCGGAGCCAAACCCATAGCCCGCTCCACGCTGGCCAGGCTCAATGAAAATCAGCCTGCCGATCTCTATGAAGCGGTTTTTTATAAACTCCTCCATCGTTGCAAACAGCAACCGTCCCAGCATAGATTTCGATTCAAGAACCCACTTTACTCGCTGGATGCCAGCATTATTGATCTGTCACTCAATCTTTTTCCGTGGGCTTCGTGCCATCAGGGTAAAGCCGGCGTAAAACTCAGCGTGGGGCTTAATCATGGCAACATGCTGCCTGAGTTTGTTGCGTTATCTGACGGCGATGAAAACGACATGGTTAAGGGGCGCCAATTTAAGTTTCCTAAAGGCAGCATTGTCGTTTTTGATAAAGGATATGTCGACTACCAATGGTTTGGAGAGCTTACAAATCAAGGGGTTAGCTTCGTGACCCGGCTTCGAACTAAAGCTATTTATAAGGTTTTGGAGCGCAGGCCAGTCATCAAAGAAAAAGGCATTACAAGTGATCAGGTCATCCAGCTAAATAGCGCCCACGCCCTAAAACGTGGAGCCCCCAAGCTTCGCCGAGTTGGCTATCGAGACCGTGACAGTGGCCAGAAGTATGTCTTTCTAACCAACAATTTTTCCCTCAGTGCTTCCACGATTGCAGCCATCTATAAAGGTCGCTGGCAGGTAGAGCTGTTCTTTAAGGCTATTAAGCAGAATCTAAAAATAAAGGCCTTCGTCGGCTTGTCGAAGAACGCCATATTGACTCAGCTATGGATCGCAATGATCACATACCTACTGGTTTCTTTCGCTCGGCACTGTGCCAAGGCTGGCTGGACGGTTCAGAGAATCTTACGTGTCCTTCAGCTCAATCTATTTGAGAGAAGAAGCCTGCGAGAGATACTCCAGCCAGACCCGCCCAGACACAAAAAATGCGAACCTCAGATGAGATTCGCATTATGAAGGTTAAACTGTGGGACAGCAGTGCTCTATCGGCCCCTTTTTTTGTTGCAACCAGCAAATTGTTACTGGGTCGCCCGCGGTGCGTCTTGGTACTGGGGGTCAAATACCCGGCGGGAGTCAAAGCCTCGCGGGTCGCGCTTATCGAACAGGCCGAAGGTGGCCTTACTGATCCAACTGCGCTCTTCCACATCACCGTGCTGAAAGTTAAAGTCGCCGTCATTATCAAACGCCGGGTGATCCGGGTAATTAAGGCGCAATACCGCCAGGCTGCGATCCGACAGTTCATCCATTTCCAGCAGGTGGTAACCCTGCACCATCACAGCCAAGGCGTCGGGTACGGCGGGGGTGCCTTGGTAATTTTCCAGCACATATTGGCCTCGCTTTACCGATGCCAGATAGGCGCCGCGCTTAAAGTAGTAGTTAGCGACGTGAATTTCGTAGCGCGCTAGGCGGTTGCGCAGATAGAGCATGCGCTTTTTCGCATCTTGGGCGTAAGGGCTGTCGGGGTAGCGGTTTAGCAGCTGGGTAAAGTAAGCCAAAGATTCACGCGCCGCTCCCGGGTCACGCTGGGTCTGGTCCAGCGGCATAATGGTGGCCAAGAAGTTTTCGTCTTTGTCGTAAGCCGCTAAGCCCTTCATATAATAGGCATAGTCTACGTTGCGGTGTTGCGGATGCAGGCGAATAAAGCGATCAGCCGAAACGGTAGCGGCGTCAGGGTCACCAGAGCGATAGTAGGCGTAAATCAGCTCCAGCTGCGCTTGCTCGGCGTATTTACCAAAGGGGAAATGCTCCTCCAGCAGTTGCAGCGAGCGGATGGCGCTGTCCCAGCGGCTGCTGCTCATCTGGCTCATGGCCTGCTCGTACAAATCGGCCTCAGAGGTAAAGTCCTGCCGGTCACCATTGGATGAACAGGCGCTGAGCAGCAACACCAACAGGCCACTCAGAAGAAAAACAGACGCTCGCATAGGGTTATAGCTCACAATTCGTTATCATCTCGCATCACAGAGTCCGGGTCATTTGACCCAGTAGGGCGCTATTTAAACACAGTCGGGGGGCAAGCCAAAGCGGCGCCCCTGTATAAACGAGAGAAACCGGATGAGTAATACCATTGAGCTTGCCGCCGCAGTGCCACCCGAGTGTCGGGGGCAGCGATTTGACCAGGTGGCGGCACTCTTGTTCCCCGATTACTCCCGCGAGCGGCTAAAAGAGTGGATCAAAGCCGGGCAGTTAACCGTTAACGGTGCATCCGGCAAACCCAAGGACAAGCTACTAGGTGGCGAGGCTCTGGCGCTGCAGGCAGAACTTGCCAGCGACGATACCTGGGAGGCAGAAGACATTGCCCTGGATATCGTCTTTGAAGATGAGCACCTTTTAGTTGTGAATAAACCGGCGGGGCTTGTGGTGCATCCAGCGGCGGGCAATTACAGCGGCACCCTGGTCAATGCGCTTTTGCACCATAACCCCGATCAGGCGCAGCTGCCTCGGGCGGGTATTGTGCACCGGTTGGATAAAGACACCACAGGGTTAATGGTGGTGGCGAAAACCCTGGCGGCACACCACAACCTAGTGTCGCAACTGCAAGCGCGCAGTGTCAGCCGTGAGTATGAAGCTATTGCTATCGGTCAGTTTACCGGTGGTGGCAAGGTGGACGCGCCCATTGGGCGCCACCCTAAGCAGCGTAAACTGATGGCGGTGGTGCCCATCAGCGGTAAAGAGGCTGTTACTCACTACCGAGTATTACAGAGGTTTAAGCACCATGCTCATTTGCGCCTTAAGCTGGAGACGGGGCGCACTCATCAAATTCGCGTGCACATGGCTCATATTAATCATCCACTGGTGGGCGACCCTGTATACGGCGGCCGTTTTCGCAAACCCCAGGGAGCGTCCGCCGAGCTGTTGCAAACGCTGCGCGAATTTCCCCGCCAAGCACTGCACGCCGCAAGCCTCGGGTTAGTTCACCCTTTCACAGAAGAGCTCATGAGCTGGCAGGCTCCCTTGCCCGAGGATATGCTGCAGTTATTGGCCGCGCTGGAGGACGATAGTGACTGATTCTTTTATAACGCCCCAGTGGCCAGCGCCACAGACTGTTGGAGCAGTGGTCACCACCCGTAAGGGCGGCAACAGTGGTGGAGCCTTCGCCAGTAACAATTTAGCCCTGCATGTGGAGGACTCTCCCCAGGCGGTTGAGGCCAATCGTGAGGCGATGGCGGCCCATTGTGGTTGGCACAAACAGCCGCAATGGTTGGAGCAAATACACGGCGTAAAAGTGCTTAAGGCGCAAGACGATGGCCTGGTTCGCACTGCCGATGGTAGTTACAGCCGCGAGATGGGGCTGCCTTGCGTGGTTCTGACCGCAGACTGCTTGCCGGTGTTATTGTGCAGTAAGTCGGGTGATGAAGTAGCTGCTGTGCATGCAGGCTGGCGTTCGCTGGCGCGCGGAATTATTCCCCGCGCGCTGGATAAGCTTAATGCTCAAGCAGACGATGTGATGGCCTGGCTCGGCCCCGCTATCGGCCCGGAACATTTCGAGGTGGGAGTGGATGTGCTGGAGGCGTTTTTTAAGCATGCCCAGTCCGACACCCACACGGACGCCATAGCTGCGGCTATGCGCCCCGGGCTCAAGCCCATGCACTTTTACGCCGACCTCTACGCTCTGGCGCGAGCCTCGCTAAATGCTTGCGGCGTGACACAGATTTACGGCGGCGATTTTTGCACCTATCGCGACAGCGAACAATTTTACTCCTACCGCCGTGACGGCAAAAACACAGGGCGCATGGCTACCGCGATATGGATTAAATAATTTGTCTGACGTCCCATGTCTGACGTCAGACGAATAACTTGATTTCCCCTCAATCGCCCCTACTTTAATAACCAGACTATTCAAGCGTTATTGAGGCATTACACCCATGCGTATAGACCGTTTAACCAATCAGTTGCAGCTGGCGCTCTCCGATGCCCAGTCGATGGCGGTAGGTCGCGACCATACTCAACTTGAACCTTCCCATTTGATGCTGGCTATGCTGGATCAGCAGGGCGGCACGGTTCAGCCTTTACTATCCCAAGCGGGCTTTGATGTAAAAGGTCTGCGCAATGAACTCAACAAGTCGTTGGATCGGTTAGCGAAAGTACAAAGTCCGTCCGGCGATGTGCGTATGTCGCAGGAGCTGGCGCGCCTGTTGAATCTTGCCGATCGCTACGCGCAAAAGGCGGGTGATAAATTTGTCTCCAGTGAGTCTTTGTTAATTTCCGCGATGGACGACAAAGACAGCGAGCTGGGCAAATTGCTGCAACAGTTCGGTAATACCGAGCGTTTAAAGCAGGCAGTGGAAGCCGTGCGCGGTGGCGAAACCGTAGACGATGCCGATGCCGAGGGAAACCGCCAGGCGCTGGAGAAATTCACCGTCGACTTAACCGCTCGCGCCGAAGCGGGCAAGCTGGATCCGGTGATTGGCCGCGACGATGAAATCCGCCGTACCGTACAGGTATTGCAGCGCCGCACTAAAAACAACCCCGTATTGATTGGCGAGCCCGGGGTGGGTAAAACCGCTATCGTTGAAGGGCTGGCGCAGCGCATCGTCAATGGTGAAGTGCCCGAGGGATTAAAAAACAAACGCCTGTTGTCATTGGATTTAGGCTCGCTGTTGGCCGGCGCAAAATTTCGCGGTGACTTTGAAGAGCGCCTTAAATCCGTACTGAATGAGCTTTCCAAACAGGAAGGTCGCATCATCCTGTTTATCGACGAGCTGCACACCATGGTCGGCGCCGGTAAAGCCGAGGGTGCCATGGACGCTGGCAATATGTTAAAGCCCGCGCTGGCGCGAGGCGAGCTGCACTGCGTGGGCGCCACAACACTTGACGAGTACCGTCAGTTTATTGAGAAAGACGCTGCGTTGGAGCGCCGTTTTCAAAAAGTGTTGGTGGACGAGCCCAGCGAGGAAGACACTATTGCGATTTTGCGGGGCTTAAAAGAGCGCTATGAGCTGCACCATGGTGTAGATATTACCGACTCGGCCATCATCGCTGCTGCAAAACTGTCCCAGCGCTATATCACCGACCGCCAGCTTCCCGACAAAGCGATTGATTTGATCGACGAAGCCGCCAGCCGTATCCGTATGGAAATTGATTCCAAGCCCGAAGAAATGGACCGGTTGGAGCGCCGCTTGATTCAGTTGAAAATCGAGCGCGAAGCGGTCAAAAAAGATGAGGACGAATCCAGCCGTAAACGTTTAGAGAAAATCGAAGCGGATATCGATGACTTGGAACGTAAATACGCCGAGCTGGAAGAAATCTGGCGCAGCGAAAAAGCGGCTTTGCATGGTTCGCAGGAGATTAAAAGCAGTCTTGACCAAGCGCGCCAGGATTTGGATGCAGCGCGTCGGGCAGGGGATTTGGGTCGCATGTCTGAGTTGCAGTACGGCATTATCCCCGAGCTTGAAAAGCAGCTGGATATGGCCAGCCAGGTCGACATGATGGAGATGAAGCTGCTGCGCAACCGCGTGGGTGATGAAGAAATTGCCGAGGTGGTGAGCAAGTGGACCGGTATTCCAGTGGCAAAAATGCTCGAGGGCGAGCGCGAAAAACTGCTGCAAATGGAAGATGCTTTGCACCAGCGGGTGATCGGTCAGAACGAGGCGGTGGTGGCGGTATCCAATGCGGTGCGCCGCTCGCGTGCGGGCTTGTCGGATGCTAACCGGCCCAATGGCTCTTTTCTGTTTTTAGGCCCCACGGGGGTCGGTAAAACCGAACTGTGCAAAGCCTTGGCGTCGTTTCTGTTTGATACCGAAGACGCGATGGTGCGCATTGATATGTCCGAGTTTATGGAAAAGCATTCGGTAGCGCGTTTGATCGGTGCGCCGCCAGGCTATGTCGGCTATGAAGAGGGCGGCTATTTAACCGAGGCGGTGCGCCGTCGGCCTTACTCGGTGCTGTTGCTGGATGAAATTGAAAAGGCGCACCCGGATGTCTTTAACATTCTGCTACAGGTGTTGGATGACGGCCGCCTGACCGATGGCCAGGGCCGCACCGTGGATTTTCGCAACACCGTGGTGGTCATGACATCCAACCTGGGCTCGGATCGCATTCAGGATTTAGCCGAGGATAAGTCCTTCGATACTGTGAGCTTTGACGGTGACGGCGGCTTGTCGGATTCCACCAACAACGAAAATCGCTACGCGGCGATGAAAGACGCAGTGATGGAGGTGGTCAGCCAGCATTTTCGCCCCGAGTTTATCAACCGTGTGGATGAGGCGGTGGTATTTCACCCGCTGGCGAAAAATCAAATTCGCGGGATTACCGACATTCAGGTGGAGCAGCTGGGAAAACGCCTGGCGGATAAAGACATGGCGTTGGATATTTCCGATGAGGTGATGGACAAGCTGGCCGAAGCGGGTTACGACCCGGTCTATGGAGCTAGGCCATTGAAAAGGGCGATTCAGCAAAATATTGAGAATCCTCTGGCGCAGGATATATTGGCCGGAAAGTTCGCACCGGGCGATACCATTGAGGCGGTTTTGCAGGGCGATCAAATCGTATTCCGCGCTCGTCAGGTCCATTAAGCGAGTGTTAAAAGACACCAAAGCAATAAAAAAGCCGCCTCATTTGGGGCGGCTTTTTACTTGAACTCAACAGCAACAAGGGCTGCAATAAACTGCGTTCTGCGTTCTGCGTTCTGCGTTCTGCGTTCTGCGTTCTGCGTTCTGCGTTCTGCGTTCTGCGTTCTGCGTTCTGCGTTCTGCGTTCTGCGTTCTGCGTTCTAACAGGACTGCTCAATCGCTTCCTGTGCCTGCTGGAGTCTGTCTGCTTTCTCTTCTTCACTGAGATAGCGGAAGCTACCGTCGTCGGTAGGCTCGCGCACGCGGCCGCCGCGTCCCAGTACTTCTGCGTTTTGACGTGCCGCTTCACAGCGCTCGGGGTCTTTTTGCGCTTCTGCCTGGGCGCTGGAGCTCTGAGCGCTCTGCTGTTCGGGTGTCATGTGAGAATAGTCCACCGGCTCGCTGTGGCCGGTTTTGGGTTGAATGGCGGTGCTTTTAACACCATTTGGCGGGCGGGTGCCAAAATGGGTATTGCCATCCTCATCAACCCACTTATAAAAGGTCTCGGCTGCCTGAGTGGCAAGCCCGCCCAAACACAGTGCTGTAAAAACAAAGCCCAACAGCCATTTGCCTGCCGGTGCTGAGTGCTCTTTTTTTGAAATCATAGCCCCACCAAGTTGTTCGTTATCCGACTGGCACTATAACCTTATTTATCTAACGGGTGTGAAACCGGCTGTGGGATTTGTGACATCGGTGCTTTGCAGCCCTTTTGATAGAGCAAAAACTGCCCTAAAATCTTGACTTTATGGCATATGCTGAGACAATACCCAGTCTCGCTAGATGGCTCGCAGGCCCGCCGACAACCTCGGCAGCTTCGGCCGCGCCAGCAAGTCACCCGCTTGTTGAACCATCCGCACCGCGTAGGCGCATCCACCGATGCCGCCTGCCCAAGAAACCGCAGTCGCTACCAGCGCGTAACTTGGGGAATCCTGATATTCAATTAGCTCTGCTATTGCGGCGGCAACAGGCGTTGGCGCTCTGCTATAGTGGGGCGTATTTATTTTATTCAGCAGTATAAAGGGGAAATAACGTGGAAATGCTATCAGGCGGCGATATGTTAATTCGCGCGCTGCGGGACGAAGGCGTAACAACCGTTTTCGGCTACCCCGGTGGCGCTGCGCTGCACATATACGACGCTATTTTCCGGCAGCAAGACGTCAAACATATTCTGGTGCGCCACGAGCAGGCGGCCACTCATGCGGCGGATGCCTATTCGCGCTCGACCGGCGAGGTGGGCACTGTACTGGTCACCTCTGGCCCGGGTGCAACCAATGCCATTACTGGTATTGCTACCGCTTATATGGATTCTATTCCAATGGTGGTGCTGTCGGGTCAGGTGGTCTCAGAGCGCATTGGCGAAGACGCCTTTCAGGAAACCGACATGGTCGGTATTTCGCGCCCCATCGTAAAGCACAGCTTTATGGTGCGCGACGCGCGCGATATTCCCGAAGTGGTGAAAAAGGCTTATTACATTGCCCGCACCGGTCGGCCTGGGCCTGTGGTAATCGATATCCCCAAAGATATCACCAACCCGTTTGATACCTATCCGTACGAGTATCCGGAAAAGGTCAAAATCCGCTCTTACACGCCGGCTACTCGCGGCCACGCGGGGCAAATTAAAAAAGCTGTGCAGTTGATGCTGGATGCCAAGCGCCCGGTCATTTACGCCGGCGGTGGCGTTGTGCAGGGTAACGGCTCTGAGCTGCTAACCGACATCGCTCGCAAGTTGAATTACCCGGTTACCAACACCTTGATGGGGTTGGGCTGCTATCCCGGGTCTGATCGGCAGTTTTTGGGCATGTTAGGAATGCACGGTACCTATGAAGCGAATATGGCTATGCACCACGCCGATGCCATATTGGCCGTGGGCGCGCGCTTTGATGACCGCGTGACCAATGCGGTGAACAAGTTTTGCCCTAATGCCAAGATCATTCATATTGATGTAGACCCGGCGTCTATCTCTAAAACCGTTACCGCGGATATCCCCATAGTGGGTGCGGTAGACAGCGTATTGAGTGAAATGCTGGCGCTGATTCTAGAGAGCGAGCAAAAGCCCGATGCCTCGGCGGTGAAAAACTGGTGGGAGCAAATTGACGAGTGGCGTGAAAACCACGGTATTTACACCGCACCGCGTTACGACAACAGCGGTGAAAAAATCATGCCGCAGGACGTGATTAAAACCCTGCACGAGGTCACTGGTGGTGACGCCTACATTACCTCTGATGTGGGGCAGCACCAGATGTTTGCTGCGCAGTACTATCTGTTTGATAAGCCGCGTCGCTGGATCAACTCGGGTGGCCTGGGCACCATGGGCTTTGGTCTGCCTGCGGCGATGGGCGTGCAAATGGCCCATCGCGACGCGGTGGTGGCTTGTGTGACCGGCGAAGGCAGTATTCAAATGTGCATCGAAGAGTTGTCGGCGCTTAAGCAGTATCACCTGCCGGTGAAAATTATCTGCCTCAACAACCAGGCCCTGGGCATGGTGCGGCAGTGGCAGGACATGCAGTACGACAGCCGTTATTCCGAAAGCCTGTATGAAGACTCACTGCCAGACTTCGTCAAGCTGATGGAGGCCTACGGCCACGTGGGTATTCGTGTCACGAAAAAAGAAGAGCTGAAGGCAAAAATGGAAGAGTGCTTTGCCATGAAAGATCGGGTGGTCTTTATGGACATAGCAGTCGATACTTCCGAGCATGTTTACCCCATGCAAATTGCCGGCGCCTCTATGCGCGATATGTGGTTGAGCAAGACGGAGCGCACATAAAATGAGACGAATTATTTCTGTATTGATGGAAAACGCCCCCGGTTCTCTTTCACGGGTGGTGGGTTTGTTTTCACAGCGTGGTTACAACATTGAGTCGCTGACTGTGGCGCCAACGGAGGACGAGACATTGTCTCGTCTGACTCTGACCACCATTGGTGATGATCATAAAATCGAGCAAATTACCAAGCACCTGAACAAGTTAATTGATGTGGTAAAGCTGGTGGATTTGACCGAAGGCGCGCACATCGAGCGCGAAGTGATGCTGATTAAAGTAAAAGCTGCCGGAGCTCAGCGCGCTGAAATTAAGCGCTGTGTTGATATTTTTCGCGGCCAGATCGTGGATGTGACTGCCAGCTTGTACATTATCCAAATTACCGGCACCAGCGATAAGCTGGACGCTTTCTTACAAGCCGTGGGCGATGCTTCTATTTTAGAAGTGGTTCGCTCTGGTGTTTCGGGTATTGCCCGAGGCGAGAAGGTGCTTAGCCTGTAATTTGCCTACCCGGCTCCGCATCGCGCGGAGCCGTTTTTCTTTTTCAGCCGTTAAACAATGGCAGCACCGCAAGGCGGCTCCCATCCATCATTCGCCTACAAAGCTATAAGCCATAATCACCGCATCCTCGCGCCCTTTGTTCGCAGGATAATAGTTCGGTCTCAGTCCGACCTCGGCAAAACCGAGTTTTTGATATAAGGCAATAGCCGGCAGATTAGATTCGCGCACTTCCAGATAAAGGGTATCGGCAATACCATCCAGCTTGTGAAGCAATTTTGACAGCGCGGCATAGGCCAGCCCTTTGCCTTGCTGCCCGGGGTCGACGGCGACATTTAAAAGCTCTGCACTGCCAGCAGCGCTGGTCACCACAAAATAACCGGCCAGGGTTTGCTCAACGTAAATAAGAATACAGTGCTGGCGGGTGTGCAGACAGTCGGCGAATAATTTGCGGCTCCAGGGGTGAGAATGAGCGCGGTTTTCAATTTTGCAAAGGGCGTCTATCTGAGTTTCACTCAGCGGTTTTAAAGTAATGTTTTGGCCTTGCGGGGCTGGGCATGGACCGAGCAGGGTTTGCGCGTCGAGTGGTTTAAACGGCATGCAGGGCGTTCCACAACTGGCGTTTTAACTGGGGTTTTTGCAATAGTTCGCTCAGGCTTGGCAAAACCAGGGCGGGCAGTTGTTGCGTGCCGGTTAAATTGAGTGTGGCTTTGGCGAAAGTGTCGACTTTTGTGTGGGGGCTAACAAACCACTGTGCGGCATCGCCGCCCATCAACCACAGCTCGGGTTCTTGTTGCTTAGCTAGCTCCTCACCAAGCCAGGCTTGTAGTTCTTCTCGTAGGTCATCTTCACTGTACATCTTCGCCAGTTGTTCATTCAAGGGGCAGCGCATGCGCTCGGGATTACTAAGCGGGGTATTCTGCTCGCGGCACAGGCGCAAAATGTTGCTGAGCAGTGTTTCGGTGGGCAGGGCGCTGCCAGGGGTGTGCTCATCGATAATCAACAATTTTGGGCTCGGCCGCCATAAATGTAGATGTACAGGGGCTACGCCAGTTTGCGCTTTCGGCAGGTTGACTTGAAGCGGCTCTTTGCGCACTGGTTTGCTGGACTGGGTGATACCCATATCATCCAGCACATTACCTACTTTGCTCGGTGTTCGTTCGTGTGACGTGGGCGCGTCGGTGTTTGCAGTGGGCAGCCTTGTGGCCTCGTTGTGCGGCGGCGCCGCCTCCGCTGCTGGAGGTAAATCCTGGGCGGCAAGTGGCAGTTCACATAGCACAGGCTCGGGTGCATAGGGCAGTACTACCCGGGGAACAAAACTGTCTATCCCCAGGGCGCTTAAATACTGATGGCGCTGCCGTTCGTTCATACGCTTTTAAATGCCCTCGCGCTGGGGATGCGAGCGCTCGGGCGCCGCGAGTAAATTGAGCGCGTGCAAATACGCCTTGGCAGAGGCGGTGACAATGTCGGTATCCGCGCCCACGCCATTGACAATTTGGCCACCTTTTTCCAGACGCACGGTGACATCGCCCTGAGAGTCTGTCCCCTGGGTAATGGCATTCACCGAGTAGAGTTTTAACGTAGCATTGCTTTTTACCAGGCTTTCGATGGCCTTGTAGGTAGCGTCTACCGGGCCACTGCCTGTGGCTTCGGCCTGTTGTACCGCACCGTCGATTTTAAGGCTCAATTTGGCTGTGGGCTGTTGCCCGGTTTTACAAACGATTTCCAGGTCGCCAAGCTTATAGGTTTCGGGTACCGATTGCGGCTTCACATCGCTGACCAGCGCCTGTAGGTCTTCGTCAAAAATCTCGTGTTTCTTGTCGGCTAGATCTTTAAAGCGTTCAAAAGCGGCGCTCAGCGCTTCGGGGTTGTCGAAGGTAATGCCCAGCGCTTCAAAGCGCGCTTTAACAGCGGCGCGGCCGGAGTGTTTGCCCAGTACCAGTTTGTTGGTGTTCCAGCCCACATCCTCGGCACGCATAATCTCGTAAGTTTCGCGGTGCTTGAGCACCCCGTCTTGGTGAATGCCGGATTCGTGGGCGAAGGCGTTGGCGCCCACTATGGCTTTGTTGGGCTGCACAGCAAAGCCGGTAATGCTGGATACCAAACGCGACGTGGGCACAATGTGACTGACGTCCAGGTCGGTGTGTACCGGCATCATGTCCTGGCGGGTGCGCACGGCCATGGCAATCTCTTCTAGCGCCGCGTTACCGGCGCGTTCGCCCAAGCCGTTTATGGTGCACTCTACCTGACGGGCACCGTGCATCACCGCCGCCAGCGAGTTGGCCACCGCAAGGCCCAAATCGTTGTGGCAATGGGTAGAGAAAATCGCTTTGTCAGCATTGGGTATGGCGTTAATTAAACGCCCAAACATCGCACCATATTCCCCCGGTTCACCATAGCCAACTGTGTCGGGCAGGTTGATAGTACGCGCGCCGGCGTCAATAACCGCTTCGATAATTTTGCACATAAACTCAAATTCTGAGCGGCTGGCGTCTTCCAGTGAGAACTCCACATCATCGGTGTGATTACGGGCCAGTTTTACCGCAGCAACCGCTTGCTCCAGCACCTTGGGTGGCTCCATCTTCAGCTTGTACTGCATATGGATGGGGCTGGTGGCAATAAAGGTGTGAATGCGCCCGCTGTTAGCGGGCTTGATCGCTTCGGCGGCGCGTTCAATATCGCCCGGCACCGCACGGGCCAGGGAACAAATAGTGCTGTCTTTCACCGCCTGGGCGATCGCCTGAATGGATTCAAAATCGCCTTTACTGGCAATGGCAAAGCCCGCCTCGATAATATCAACCCGCATTTTTTCCAGCATCTTGGCGATGCGGATTTTCTCGTCACGGGTCATCGAAGCGCCGGGGCTCTGTTCCCCATCGCGAAGGGTAGTGTCGAAAATATACAGCTTGTCTTTAGCGGTCATGGCCTTGCCTAAATAATCACGGTTGAATCAATTAGGCATTATAGAGTTTGCACGAGGGGAATAACACCGGTGGATTGGGGGGTAGAAGAGGAGGCTTAGGGGTGAAGGACCCCCGCCGCGGACTAAGCTAGATGCCTAGGGCTGAGGGGGGAAGGAGGAAAGACTGTTAATCGGTTTGGATATTTTCTCCGCTAGCCGATCAAAAGTTGGGTGAAATTAAATGAGGTGCGTTTTTACTCTGCCGTGAGCAGCTCGCGCAGTTCGCGCTCAGCGGCGGAGGGATCTCCCAAGTTTAATTCAAGCATGCGGCGCAGGTGCTGCATGCTGTTCAAATCCATGGATTGGCAGGCCAAACCCAGTTCGCTATCGCTGTGGTGGGCCAAGGTAGTTTGCATGGTAATCACTGCCTGGTCTGACAAGGTGACTGCCAATTGAATGGGGGATGCGGAGTCAAGTTGGGCTGCATCGAGCCCGGCAACCAGGGCACCGTTAAGGGATATATCTCGCAGTTCGGCACGCCACTGGTTGCCCCCCTGAGATAGTTGAGTATCGAGGTCGAAAGGAATTCGGGTGAAGCGACGTCTTTCGTGACCGGACATGGTTGAGCCTTATTGTGAAAGTAATCATTGCATTGTAGCTGAACAAGTTGTTGATCGCCGCCTGTTATAATTTCGCTTTTTTAAGCGTACAGGGTATTAGGGCTTTTATGACAAGCTACAGAATAGGCATTGACTTAGGGGGTACAAAAACCGAGGTGATACTGCTGGGCGAGGATAGTCGAGAGCTGTTCCGCAAGCGTATTCCCACCGCGCGGGATGATTATCAGCGCACCTTGGATGATCTAGCAACCCTCGTGGCAGATGCCGAAGCGGCGGCCGGCTGCGATTTGCTGCCGGTGGGGCTGGGAATTCCCGGTACTGTATCGCGGCAAACTGGCCTGGTAAAAAACGCAAACTCCACCTGGCTGAACGGTCAGCCGTTACAAGTAGATTTGTCGCAGAGGTTGGGCCGCGACGTAAAGGTGACCAACGACGCGAACTGCCTGGCGGTATCCGAGGCCGCCGATGGCGCAGGTGCCGGTTACGATTTTGTGTTTGCCGCTATTTTGGGTACAGGTTGCGGCGGTGGGGTTTGTTATCGTGGCGCGCCTTTTGCGGGGCCCAATGGTGTGGGCGGTGAGTGGGGGCACAATCCTCTGCCGTGGACGCGGGATGCCCAGCTAAACGCCCGCCCTTGTTATTGCGGTCGGTTCGGTTGCCAAGAGACTTTTTTATCCGGCACAGGCATCGGCATAACCTACCGTTTAGCCACGGGCAAAACACTGGACGCCGCGCAGGTCGTCGAGCTTTGGCGTGCGGGTGACGCTGCTGCTATAGAGGTTATGACGGCGTATATGGACCAACTGGCCCGCGCCTTGGCAGCGGTGATTAACGTCATGGACCCTGATGTGATTGTGTTGGGAGGAGGGGCGTCGAATATCGATGAAATTTACCAGCAGGTGCCTGCAATCTTACCCAATTATGTTTTTGGTGGGGAGTGCGACACCGAGATCAAACAGGCTGTGCACGGGGATTCCAGTGGGGTAAGAGGAGCGGCCTGGTTAAATCCGTTTTAATTTTGGGAGCGGGGAACGAACTGTCCCTGCATCCACCGCTACCCCAAGCCGATTGGCTGCGCGTTTTTAGTCGGCGACTTGCACCTGATTTCGCCCTCTTTGTTTGGCGAGGTAGAGCGCCTGATCCGCGGCGTACACCAGTTGTTTAATGGAGTTGTTTTTGCCGGGGATGATGGTGGCAACGCCCAGACTGACCGTGATGCAGTTATGTGTGGGGGAGCCATTGTGTTCAATCGCCAGCGTTTCGATGGCGCGGCGGGTGTTTTCGGCGATACGTGTTGACCCGGCCCGATCCGTGTTGGGCAGTATCAGCATAAATTCCTCGCCGCCGTAGCGCACGACTTTGTCGGTGACGCGTTGCATCTGTGCCTGTAGTGTTTTGGCAACCGAAATCAGGCACTCGTCGCCTCTCTGGTGGCCGTAGGTGTCGTTAAAGTGCTTGAAGTGATCCACATCGAGCATGATCACTGACAGCGGTTGACCCTCGCGCCGCAGGCGCAACCAGGTGTTTTCAAAGTAGGCATTGCCGGAACGCCGGTTGGTTAGGCCCGTCAGCCCGTCCCGGTCTGCCAGTTTCTGCAGTTCGTTGTTGACTTTCTCGAGGGTGGCCGTGCGTTCGGCCACTTTCTCTTCCAGTGTGTGTGAGTAATCCTGAAGCTGCGCGTAGAGGCTGGCGTTTTCAGTGGCAACGGCGGCTTGTGCCGCCAGCAGGTGAATGAGCTCCACCCGGGTTTCGGTGAACACGCCCTCGGCCAGGTTGTTTTCCATATAAACCGCCGCTTCAAAATGCGCTCTCTTAATGGGAACACAAAGCACCGAATGCGGGCGCCGATTGACCGAGTAGGGGTCGTGAATAAAGGGGCCCTCGGCGCAGGCGTCGTGTAGCACAATCGCTTCGCCCTTTTGAAAGACCTGGCTGATAATGCTCATCGGCAGGGCGATGGCCTTACCCTGACGGTCGTTCACCAGTGTGTGATTGGGCAGCTCCGATGAAGGTGGGCTTTGCGGGGCCGGGAGGGTGGCTTCCACGGCGTACCGGCCTTGCTGTCGTACGATTATGCAGCCCCACTGACCGCCGGCATTTTCCAGCAAAATGGCCAGGGTTTTTTGCAGCAACTGATCGAGCACCATCTCGCCGGAGATTTCCCGCGAGGCTTTCATGACTGAGGCGAGATCCAGATGGGACAGTGGGGTCGGCGAATCTCCCGCTGGAGCCTGACGCCACTCGCGCAGTACCGGGTATTGCTCCTCCAGCTGGACCACTTTGCGTCTGGCGCCCCAGCGGTTGTAAACGCCGTGGGCGCCGCGTAAATAACCCTCGGCCGAGCGCGCCTTGCCCTGTGCTAACAGGTGGCGCGCGGCGCGCTCCATGGCGGTGGCTTCATCGCGCAAAAAGCCGTTAGTCCGGGCGCCGTCAATGGCGACGTCGTAGTGGGTCAGTGCCGTCTCGTAGTTACCGTCCAGGTGGGCCAGTTCCGCACTCATTAGCATTTGCAGGTGGCGGAAGTTGGCCTCGCAGTTATCCGCCCAGCGGGTCACCCTGGCCAGATCCTTTTCCAGTCGTTGGCGCGTGGTTTTTTGCTCGGCGGTATTCATGCCCGGGTAGAGTGTGGTGAGCGTCAGGTTGGCTACGATGTAAAAACGCACCAGTTGCGGCAGCGACATGGCCGAGCGGATCAGCGGATCCTGCTTTTTGACAAACGTCAGTGCCTGTTCGTAGTCGCCGTAGAGCAGGTTGATCTCGGCGTTGTAAATATGATGGTTGGCGATGCCGGTCATGAACCGGCGCTCGCTCATTTGCTCGAGACAGTGTTGCGCATCGAAATCGTCACTGCTCAAGCTGAACGGGGACTTGGTGTCACCGAGCAGGTTGCGCTGCAACTGCAAAAAGAGTGTGCTGGAATCGAGCGAGTCCTGATAGGCGCATTCGCGCACAATTTGCAGGTTCTCTTCGTGCTGTTGGCGTGCGGTTTCCAGATCCAGGCCCGGGTCCCAGATCACGCAGTCTTGTGCGCTGTAGGCCAGATAGAGCAGGTCGCCGGACTGGTAGCCCGCCTCAATGCCTTTGCGGAACCAGGGGGTGAGGCTCGACCAGTGGTTGCTCCAGTGATGGATGAACATGGCGTAGACATAGATGACGCGCGCTCTGAGAGTGAGATCATCCAGCCGCTCGTTGATGGCCAAACCCGTCAGACCGTACTGGTAGCCGAGGGCGGGCTCGTCCAGCTCGCCGCACAACAGCATGCCGTAGGCGGCGTAGGCGAAGGCGGACTCCGGACAGTTGCCGCAGCGCAGCGCCAGGTTAACCGACTTGAGCACCAGATAGCTGAACAGGTTGCCACTGCCGGACAAAAAGGCCGCGGCGAATATCTCCATCAGTAGCCGCATGGCCGCCAGGGTGGCGGGATCATCAATGACGGGCGCATCCACCAGCTCGGCAATTTGTCGGCCCGCTAAATACTGCTCCACGTGCTGGCGCTCCAGGGCTATGTCCGCTTGGCTGGGGTGTTCGGTAAAGTCGATGCCCAGCAGTGCCAGACCTTCGATACAGGCCTGAATAGACTCTCTCATCCGCCCTTGGGTGGCATTCTGGCGGGTGCGGATGGCGAGAATCTCAGCCCGCTCCAGCGAAGTGTGCGCATGCTCGAGCATGAGCTCAAGCCAGTGATCCGCCTCTTCGGTGCGCCCGGTCAGGTAGAGGCACAATTGCATCTCGCTGGCCAGCGTTGCCATCAGTGAGCCCATGCGTGACCAGGGGTTGTGCGGCAGCAGATCTTTTGCGATCTGCAGGTAGTTCAGTGCCGGTTCGTAGGCCGAGGCCTGGCGGGCAAGAATCCCCGCGCGCAGGTTCAGCTCGGCCAGCAGGCGTTGTTCACTGGTGTCGATCAACCCCCGGCCCTTGTTGAGGTGACTGACGATATCGATCAACCGGTCGTTGCCGACCGTATCGCCGGCGTGCTGGAGCATCAGCCGCCCCACCCGCAGGTGCATCCGGGGCAGCTCGTCGGCCTCAATAAGACCGTAGGCGGCCTGCTGCACCCGGTCGTGCTGGAAGCGGTAGTAGGGGTTGAGCGAGAGGTGCTCGTCGGATTGATTGACCAGGCGGTAGTCGCTGTGCAGCGGCAGTACTGTGTATTGCTTCAACGCCAGCAGCAACGCCTGGGCCGTCTCGGCGGTGCTGTGCTCATAGATGTTGGCGAGCGTTTGGAGCGTAAAGGTGTTGCCGATACAGGCCGCCAGTTTCAGCGCCGTCTGTGTCTCGTCGGGGAGTTGGCGCAGGTTTTTGAGCATGAACTCAACCACGTCCTGGTCGGCGTCATCCCAGCTGACGCCGTCCAGTTCCCAGAGCCATTGACCGGTTTGCGGATCCGGCCAGATGGCGCCCTGGGTGTGCAACTGGCGCAGCAGCTCGTTGGTGAAAAAGGGGTTGCCCTGGGCCCGGTGGAAGAGCATTTCGGCAAGTCCGAGGCTGGCGCGCGGTTCACAGCGCAGCGCGTCCGCCACCAGTTGGGTTACCGAGGGCTGATCGAGTGGCCCCACAGGAATATCGTGAAGGCGTTGATGCTGGCTCAGATCGTCCAGCAGCCCCCGCAGCGGGTGGCCGGGGCCGACTTCATTGCTGCGATAGGCGCCGATCAGCAGCAGGTGAGTCTGGTGTCGTGAGGTGACGATGAGGCGCAGCAGCTCCAGGGTGGGGGTGTCACTCCATTGCAGGTCATCCAGAAACAGCACGACCGGGTGCCCCTCGCCGGCAAACGCCTGTAAAAAGCTCGCCAACACCAATTGCAGCCGATTGCGGCTTTCGGCCGGTGGCAGCTCGGGCACGGGTGGCTGCTCACCGATGATCAGAGCCAACTCCGGTACCAGGTCAATTACCAGAGCGCCGTTGGGGCCTAATGCCTCGATCAGTCTATCCCGCCATCGGAGTAGTTGTTGTTCCGGTTTGAGCAACACTTGTTGCACCAGAGCGCGAAAGGTGGTCGCGAGTGCCGAGTAGGTTTGGCGCTGCTGGTACTGATCGAACTTGCTCTGTACCAGAAAACCGCGCTCGCGGATCTGGTGGCGGTCGAGCTCGTTGACCAGTGCGGATTTGCCCACGCCGGAGTAGCCGTGGACCAGGCAAAAGCGGGTCTTGCCGGACACGGCCTGTTCGAACAGAGCCAGTAACCGCTGTAATTCCCGCTCGCGCCCGTAAAGCGCTTGGGGCACCAGAAATTTCTGCAGGCGGTCTTTTTCCCCCGGCGTGAAGGGCTCCGGTGTGCGTCCCTCTTTGACCGCGTCCGCACACAACGCGAGATCGTGCAGCAGGCCCTGGCTGCTCTGGTAGCGCTTTTCGGGGGACTTTGACAGCAGCTTCAAAACGATGGCGGAAACGGCTTCCGGTATACCCGGTAACAGCGTCTCAGGCGCGGGCGGCAGGCGGCTTACATGCTGATGAACCCACTCAAGTGTGTCGCCTGCCTCGAAGGGGCACTGCCCGGTCAGCAGTTCGAACAGCACGACGCCGAGGGAGTAGTAATCGGAACGGTAATCCAGACTGCGGTTCATACGGCCGGTCTGCTCCGGCGAGATATAGGCCAGCAAGGGGGTATGCTGGCTCAGATACTCACTTTCCTGACGTTCCTGGCCCAACTCTGAGGCCAGGCCAAAACCGGTTAACGCCAGCGAGTCGCCGCTGGGATCGATCAGTATGTTGTGGGGGCAAATGGATTTGTGAACAATGTTGCGGGCGTGTATGTCGCCCAGTGTTCGGACCAGACTTTGGGCGATCTCTAGAACCTGTATGACCGGCAAGTGCCCGGCCCGGCTCTGGCTGAGCCGAGTGGCCAGAGAGCTATCGTAAAGGTCACTGATCAGTGCCAGGTTGCCGCTGCCGTGGGGGACCAATTCGTGGACTGTTCGAACTCCCCGTACGCCTTCAAGGCGGGCGGTGATGCTGGCCTCGTGACGCAGTGCGGCCACCTGCTTGCGATCCGGGTAGTCGGTATCGAGCGTTTCCAGAGTGACTCGTGTCCCGTCCGCCTGGCTCTCGGCACGGTAGGCGACTCGCCCCGCGTTGCGCCACAGGCGTGAGTCAATGGTGTATCCGGGCACTTGCACAGTGTCTTGCATCACGCATCTCTCGGCAGAGTCAGTCGGCCTGTTGGAACAACCGATCAAAAGTTGCGCCGAATGCCTCGTGGGCGTTATCGCGCAATGGCTCACCGTGACCGCACAGGGCGTGTTTGAACTCCAGTGCCTTCAGGCGATGGAAGTCTTCAGCCTTCGGTTCCGCTACCTGATACCACACCGGGCCGACGTTGGCCGGCGTAAAGAAGCCCATGCTTTCCATTCGCTCCCGGCTGGCATCGCAAAAGTGCTCGTCGGGGCTCAGCCAGTTTTGCAGGGCGTCGCAGGCGATCAGGATGCCGCCGTCGCGTTGCAGCTTGATTATCCCCTCGGGGATATTGGAAGTTTCGAACGCAAACAGGGAGGCATCGCTGATGGGCAGAGCCGAAGTCTGCTCGAGCGGTTGGGCCGAGTGGCCGGGGTCGGTCTCTATACCTGGCATCACCCAGTGCCTGGCCTGATAACGGTCAAGGTAGAAAGCGTCGTCGCGGTCGTGCAATGCCCCCAGCCGGATGACATCGGTGATCTCGCCGAGCTGTTCCAGCTGGGCGAGCCCATTGTCATCCAGGCGAACGGTGTTGATCAGGATCAATCGATCGCCGTCGCGGACCACGGTCATATTCCGGCTGAAGCGCCAGTCCATATCCATGAGTACCGTTTCCATGGCACCGCTAACGCAAAACACATCGGTGAATACCTCTTCGATGGCGCCGTGTGCCAGCGCGGGCGGGAAAGCATTGGGGGTGGATTGATTCATAAGGGCTTCCTAATCTTTATGATAATCATAGCGACCCACATAGCGATACTCCCGGGCGTACTCATTGAGGTAGGCGTTGAGGTATTGCTTTTGGGCGTAGTTCAGGCGTTCGTTGCGAATGTCTTCTGTGGTTTCGTCCAGCAGGCTGCTGTCCAGCCGTCTGAGGTGGAACAGCGTCATATCCTTGCCGCCAAAAAAACTTTTGAGAAACTCGTGCAATGGCCGTGCCTGCGACATATCAAAGACCGCGCCATAGAGCGCGGTATAAAGCGGCTGCTCGGACAGCGAATCCCGGTCAAAGGTGGGGTAGTCTCCCGCCGGCGGCACGAAGGGCGGGTAGCTTTCCAGCGGATGCACCGGGTGCTCGGCCAGCCTGCGAATATAGTCCTCGTCCAACTCAGCTTGCCGGGCGCCTTCCAGGATAATGTTCAGGTAACGGCGACTGGGCAGGCGCCGGTTATCGATAAACTCGGGCATGCCAATATAGGTCAGCGCCGGGATGGTTCGGGGGCCTGCAGGTGAGTGGTTATGGGGCTCGACATTGATCTCGACGCGGTCGTAGCCGTGGCCATAGGCCTCGGCGGCGTCCAGACGTTCAAGTGCCTCATCCGGGCATTGGTGCAGCACACCGAGAACCCGGTCGCCTCGGTTGCCGGTGTACTCGATGTTGCCCACGCCTCCCTCGTGTCGGAAGAAGTGTTGCACATTGAAGCGTAGCTGCCACCCGGACAATACAGCTCGTTGCGATGCCAGCGGCTCTACTCCCTTGGCTCTTAGAGAGAGTAGACTCATATTGGAACCAAAGCCGAAGTAGTAAAACATAACCAAACGAGCGAATTGTGAGTCAGTGATAGGGGAGGGCGGCAATACACGGGCCTGACCGCCGGTGGCGGCCAACCTTTTGCCCCGGAGCTATATTGCTCAACTTGGCACCAGAATACTCTTTCGGGCGCCAGATTTCTATTACATCGTATGACACTGACGGCGATCAATCACGGCGTCTGCCAAGTGGGGTAGGGGCTGCGGCGGCGCACCGTCCGAAGTTACAAATAAGTTAAACAGCAGCCGAGTGTTGCGGCCTGTACGTGAGGCTGCGAGAGAGCCTTAGACCACTTTGGCTGACTGATGGATGTAGATCAAATAGCTCGGTTGTTTATTAATCCAGGTTATCGCACCGTAACCTGACAACCCGATCTGGGGAAATGGTTGTTTGTCGCGAGGTTGCGCCCCGACTTGGGCTGGGGAGAATACTATCGGTGTGCGGGGGCTTGAAAGGTGCAAGCGCCCCGCCACATAATTTTGTTCAGCGTTCAGCGTTCAGCGTTCAGCGTTCAGCGTTCAGCGTTCAGCGTTCAGCGTTCAGCGTTCAGCGTTCAGCGTTCAGCGTTCAGCGTTCAGCGTTCAGCGTTCAGCGTTCAGCGTTCAGCGTTCAGCGTTCAGCGTTCAGCGTTCAGTGCGCGAACATTCCCGCGTTTAACCACAGGTGTAATGCCACACTGGCGGCGTAGCCGAGGGCGATGACTGGTGTCCACTTTAGGTGGCCAAAGAAGGTGTATTTTCCTCGGGCCTGGCCCATCAGAGCGACACCGGCGGCGGAGCCGATGGACAGCAGGCTACCGCCCGTACCGGCGGTGAGGGTAATCAACAGCCAGTGACCGTGAGACATCTCTGGCTCCATGGTTAGCACCGCAAACATCACCGGAATATTATCGATAAGCGCCGAGGCGACACCCAGGATAATATTGGTCTGAGTGGCACCCAGACCCGTGTACAGCACCTCGGACATATAGGCCAGATAGCCCATATAGCCCAGACCGCCCACGCACATGACCACCCCGTAGAAGAACAGTAAGGTGTCCCACTCGGCGCGCGCCACGCGGTTAAAGACATCAAAGGGAACCACGCCCCCTAAACGCTCCAGAGCTTGCTGGTCGCCGGCGCGTTCGGCCAGGGCGCGTTTGCGCGCCAGTGAGCCCGGCAGGGTGCGACGCAGAAAGTAGCCAAAAAATTGCAGATAACCCAAGCCGGTCATCATGCCCAGTACCGGCGGCAGGTGCAGCAGCAGGTGGCATAGTACTGCTGTCAGAATTGTCAGTAAAAACAGCGAGAGAATACGCAGCGCGCCGCGTTTTAACTCTACATCTTCTTCTACCGCGACCGGCTTACGGTTCTCGACAAAGAAACTCATAATCGCGGCCGGAATGATAAAGTTAACCAGCGAGGGCAAAAACAGGGCGAGGAATTCCTGGAACTCGACAATGCCCGCCTGCCATACCATCAGCGTGGTAATGTCGCCAAAGGGGCTGAAGGCGCCGCCCGCGTTTGCGGCTACCACCACGTTCACGCAGCACAGATTAATAAACCGATTATCGTCGCCGGCCACTTTAACAATCACCGCGCACATCAACAGCGCGGTGGTCAGGTTGTCGGCGATAGGCGAGATAAAAAACGACAAAAAGCCGGTCAGCCAGAACAGAGTTTTGTAGTTAAAGCCTTTGCGTACCATCCAGGCGCGCAATACATCAAATAATCGGCGCTCTTCCAGGGCGTTGATGTAGGTCATCGCCACCAGCAAAAAAAGCATCAGCTCGGCAAATTCCAGCAGCGTATGGCGGAAGGCGTGCTCGGCATCGTGGGACAGTCCCGCCTGAGTGTAGACCCAGCCAATGCACATCCAGATGATACCGGCGGCAACCAGAACGGGTTTGGATTTACGCAGGTGGAGCTTTTCCTCCAGCATCACCACAATGTAGGCAATGGCGAAAAGCACGAGGGCGAAGTAGCCGACGCCGCTGGTGGTGAGGTCGATGGTGCCGGTGGCGGCGAGGGTTTGTCCGGACAGCAATAGCAGACACACCCCAAGCAGCGCGCTAGCGCGATAGGTGTTGGTAGACATGTAAATTCCAGTGGTTGTTAGTGTGGCAGTTACTCTGGGGCGGCTCCACCTTGGGTCGATCTTTGCCGACTCTCTAAGGCCTGATCACAGGAGTCCAGAGGGCGCGTATTCTAACATGAACCCTTCAGCCGTAAACGCTGTAAGCTGTCATCATTTTGTCATCTAGCCTTAGAAACGCTTTGATAGCGCTACCATTCACGCTCCGGGTAACGCTTGTCACCCAATATCGCAACCTCCCCGAGACGGCGCTGACAATGCCGGATATATCACATTTTTACCTCGTCTAGCGGTGCTAAGGTTGCTCCAACTGGCTATATCAACGAACTCTGGAGCACAAGATGCTGTTTAATCGCAAACCTGTTCAAGCGGCTACCGAAACCATGCAACACTCTGGCGCCAGCGCAATCCCCCCCAGCGCGCCCACAACGCCGGTTGCTGTGCCCACGGCAAAAATTCGGGACAAGCGGGTGACCGATATTCCCGCCTCAATGCTGAGCACCCACGCCAGCTGGAAGCCTGCTGGTCAGTGGACCGGTGTCTACGATTTAGCGGTTTGGCTGCGCTTGCCCCAAGGCTGCTCGCGGCCACTGCAGCTTGCCCTGCGTTACACTGACCAGCGTGGTGAAAACACCGTTTTGGTGGATATCTGCAAACCCGGTTCATTCAAAAGCGCCTTGCTTAACGGCAGTGTCGAGGTAAATGTCAGCGGTCGGGTAAAAGATATGGCCCTCTATTTACTTAGCTTGCCCAGCGATTTGCCAGTGGGCTTAGAGGAGTGGCACTTTCTGCCGCAAATTAAGCGCAGCAAGCAGGCTTAAACATACTCCCCCGTTTGTGGCCCGGCCGGGCCACACTTTTTCTGGCTGTGCTTAGCCGATCGGCTGCTATACTCAAAAGACAATAATGACATAGCCGAGGTAGTCACCTGTGCGCTGGGTTGTAGCAGCTTTGCTAATCCCTGCGCTGGCTCCATTGGTAATGGCCGATGGTGTTAGTGAGGGAGTCACAGATTCCATACCCGTAGTGTTGGGCACCAATGCTCAGTCGGCCTATTCGGCCGAGCGCAAGCCCCGTGAGCAGATTGGCGTGCTCACTCATATCGATTGTATTTTTTCCCACCTCCCTTATCAGCCGAAAATACTCTACCAGCCATGGCGCCGGGCGCAGCAAGAGGTTCGTACGGGCACTACCGATGGCTTTTTTACCGCCATGCCCGATCCGGAGTTAGACGAGTTCGCCACCCTCTCTGATCCGCTTATTTTGCAAAAATGGTATTGGTTTACTCGCAGCGATACCGAGTTTTCAGCCGACCCGTCCAGCATGCGCAAGGGCGCCATTCTCGGCAGTCACCAGCAATTGTGGTTTGACCTGAATGGCGATGCTAATTACATAACTGCACAAGACTTGCCACAGATGCTGAAAATGCTCTATGCCGGTCGAGTGGAGGTGATTCTTGCAGACAGGCAACACTTTGAAAAAGCGGCGCACTCACTTGATATTGCGCCGCAGCGCTACCACGCCCAGTTTGATCGGTATATGCCTCTGGGGGTTTATTTTGGCAAGGAGTTTATCACCCGTCATCCCGACTTTTTATCGCAATTTAATCGTCATGTGCATCTGTGCGCACCGGAGGGCTTCGCCCTAAGCGAGGCGGAGCAGCAGATAATAGTGGAAAAGCTGCAGCCCCAGGTCGATGAATTATTGAGCCGGGCGGCTCTGCAGCATGCATTGGTGCGCCGCGCCGATCTTGGCCCCTTGAGTGAAGAAGTTATTCAGCGCTTTGATATCAAATGGCGCAGCGATTATCGCGAAAAAAACAGCGATGCTTTGCTGGCGATGTTGGACGCGTCTCTGATGGCGGCATTGGTTCCGTGGCAGGCGGAAACGGCTGTCATTAATGAAGTGATAGTGATCGATACTCAGGGTCGCAATATCGCCGCCGTACCCTTTACCTCGGATTACTACCAGGGCGACGAGGTGAAATTTCAGCAGGGGTTTCACCAGCCTGAAAAGCAGTGGTTTTTTGACGAGGTAGTCTACGACCATTCCACCCACCGATTTCAGGTGCAAATGAGTTTGCGATTGGACGTTGCCGGCGAACCTTTGGGGGTGTTAACGCTGGGCGTCGACATTGAGACAATTTTGCATAACAGTGAGCAGTAACGCTTCACTCTTGCAGCTTTTACAAAAACTTCGCCTCATAACCAGCATTTAGTCCCTATATCGCCTGGGATCAGTTTTTGCTTTTCCCTTTGGATAACCGCAATCGATTATCGCCGATTATCTATCAGGGACTGCAATCATGGCTGAACTCGACAAACCTATCGTACTGATTACTGGCTGCGCCGGTAATCTCGGTACAGCGCTCTGTGAAGTACTGCGGCCCGGCTACACGGTGGTCGGCTTAGACCAAAAGCCCGCCAATGACGCCGACGCCAGTTTTACCCTCGATTTAACGTCGCAAGATTCCGTTACCTTGGCTCTGGCTAAATGTCGCCAGGAGTTCGGCGACAAGATTGCTGCGGTGATTCACCTAGCTGCCTATTTCGATTTTAGCGGTGAAGAGTCGCCCCTGTACCAAAAGGTGAATGTGGATGGCACTCATCACTTATTACATGGTTTGCAGGATTTCACGGTAGAGCGTTTTTTCTATGCCAGTACTATGTTGGTCCACGAGCCGGGCGTGCCGGGTCACAAGATTGACGAAGACTCGCCTATCGCGCCCGGTTGGGTGTATCCAAAATCCAAGGCCGAAGTAGAAGCGCTTATTGCCGATGAGGCGACCATGCCGTTTAGCATTTTGCGCTTGGCGGGCCTATATAACGAACACACCTGTGTGCCCACACTGGCCCACCAAATTGCGCGGATTTACAAGCAGGGTTTTAAAAGTCATTTGTATTCCGGTAACACTGGTGCCGGTCAGGCGTTTTTACACAGTGAGGATATGCAGGCACTGTTTGCCCGCGCGGTGGATAGACGAGCGCAATTGCCCGAGCGGCATTACCTTCTTGCCGGCGAGGAAATTACCCTCAGTTACGAAGCCTTGCAGAATCGCATTGGTGAGTTGCTGCACGGCGAGCGCGAGTGGCAAACCATGCAGGTACCGCAGCCGTTCGCCAAAGCGGGGGCCTGGTTGGAAGCTAAATCCGAGCCCGTGGTGCCCGACGACTTCGATAAGGGTGAAAAACCATTTATTCGTCCGTTTATGGTGGAAATGGCGTCGGACCATTACGAGTTGGATTGCTCTAAAGCAAAACAGGAGTTGGATTGGCAGGCCGAGCACAGACTGGATAGCAGATTAGAAATACTGATTGAAAACCTGAAAAAAGACCCGCTCGGTTGGTATAAGGCCAATGGCATTACACCCACTGATGACATGCTTGGTGCCGCCGAAAAGCAGCAAAACCCGGATAAGATGCTGCAGCGCTTTGATGCCGAAAGACGCCAGCAACACCGTCAGTCTTTGTGGGCACCGTTTTTAAATATGGGCCTCGGTGCTTGGTTAATCACCTCACCGCCGGTGATGGGCTATGCCGATCAGCACCTGGCCTTCAATGATTACATCAGCGGTTCGCTGTTATTGGTTTTTTCGTTTTTGGCGCTCAGCTTTCGTCACAGTTGGGCGCGCTGGGGCAGCACCATAGTGGGCCTGTGGTTGTTGTTTGCGCCGCTCGCGTTGTGGACACCCAGTGCCGCCGGTTACCTGAATTCGACTATTGTCGGGATACTGGCTATCGGCTTTGCCGTGTTAGTGCCTCCCACTCCTGGCATTGCGCCGGTGGCGCAAATGACAGGCCCGACCATTCCGCCAGGTTGGGATGTTAACCCCTCGAGTTGGTTTCAGCGCGCGCCTATTATTATTCTGGCGTTTGTTGGCTTTTTTGTCTCTCGTTATCTAACGGCCTATCAGTTGGGGCACATCGACAGCGTTTGGGAGCCGTTTTTTATGGGCGGCGCTAACCCGAAAAACGGCACCGAAGAAATTATTACCTCCGAGGTTTCAGAAGCCTGGCCGGTACCGGATGCCGGTATCGGTGCCATGACCTACGCTCTGGAAATTCTCACAGGCTTGCTAGGTTCTAACCGACGCTGGCGGACTATGCCCTGGCTGGTCACCCTGTTTGGTTTTATGATTGTGCCGCTCGGGGTGGTGTCGATTACTTTTATTATTATCCAGCCGATTGTGATCGGCACTTGGTGCACTCTGTGTCTGATTGGGGCGGCGGCTATGCTGCTGCAAATTCCCTACTCGCTGGATGAACTGGTGGCAACTTTTCAGTTTTTAAAGCGCCGTCATAAGGCCGGAAGACCGGTGCTAAAAATCTTTTTTACCGGTGATACCGACGATGGCAAAACTGACTTGTTGCAGGATGACTTCGCGCGCCCACCAGGCGTCGTGCTGAAAGATATGTTCGCCGGTGGGGTAACCTTGCCCTGGTCCATGCTGGCGGCCATTGCTATTGGTATTTGGCTGATGTTTACCCGTCTTACTCTGGGTGCAGAAGGCGCCGTGGCCAACTGGGATCATATTATCGGTTCGTTGGTCATTACCGTGGCCGTGTGCGTTTTTGCCGAGGTGGCGAGACCTGTGCGCTGGTTGTTAGTGCCTTTGGGTTTGCTGTTGCCAGCTGCCTTGTTAGTCAGTGGAGCACCGCTGGTGTCGCTGGTCAATGCCGGTGTTTGTGGCGCGATATTGGTGGGGCTTTCCTGCGTAAAGCTGTCGGTAAAAGGCGATTACGGCAGTTGGAGTAAATACTTGTAGCGGTGACTTAAGCGGTTGCGCTATGGCGTTGTTTCTATGTCGCTAAGCGCACCGCTTACCAGGGTTCGCATGATCGAGTGTGATAACCCCGGACGAGTAAGTTGTAGCCGTTGCAGCTCTTGCTGATAAGTGTTGCTTTTGCCCAGCCCCTGGGAAAAAATCGATATCAGTTGCATGGAATTTCCCGCTTCTTTCAAACGCGTGAGCGCTTGGCTCAGTCGCTGTTCGCACTGGCTGAATTCGCTTCCCAGGGGGAAACTTGGCAGCAGGTTGTTGTTCACGGCCGGGCCCAGGGTTCGGCGTAGTGCTTCGGGAGTATTTCGCCGATGCGCTTGGGGTATTTGATAGTGGCGGTGAATTTTTCCCGCTTGCTGCGCCTGCTTGAGTAGACCTGCCTGAAAACGTGAGTCGGTAACATTGAGCATGGTGGCGATTACCTCGGCATCACTTTTGCCGCGTAAGTCGGCGACACCGTATTCGGTCACAACCATATCGCGCAAATGGCGGGGAATAGTGCAGTGGCCGTAGTTCCAGACAATATTTGATGAGACCTTGCCCTTAGTGGTGCGAGTGGCGCGCAGAGTAATAATGGAACGCGAATCCGAACCCAGGGCATGGGACTGGGCGACAAAATTGTACTGCCCTCCGACCCCGCTAATGACCTGACCGTTTTCTAAACCGTCCGCCACTACGGCGCCCGTTAGGGTAGTCATAATGGCGCAGTTGATAAACCGTGCATGACGACGAGCTTGGCGCTTGCTTTGTTCATCGCCGTATAGCTCATTAATAAAGGATACCGGCATCATATGAATGCGCTTACGCACGTCGGCTGGCAGGTTTTGCAGCGTTTGATAAAAGCCAGGACTGCCCATAAAAAAGCCTGCATGCAGCAGTGCGCCATCCACTTCGCGTTTTACAATTCCCTGTTGCAGTAGTGGTAGAAATCCCTCTACCAGCATTTCACTCAGGCCGTAGAGCCCTTGGGTAAACTCGCCTAAGTAGGCTTGCGTTTGTGTGGGGGAGACTGCTGGCGCTTGCGATCCTAGGGATTGTAAGAGTTGGTTAAATGTGGCGTTTTGCGTGTGCCGCAAAATCAGCGCGTGGCAAATGGCGTCGCTTATAGAGCCTATGCCAATTTGCAAGGTGCCACCGTCTTTGATCAGGCCTGCGGTATGCAGTGCGATGGCGTGATCGGTTAAGCTCACCGGCTTACGCGGCGGCATAAACAATGAGTATTGAGTATCACGGCTGTCGAGCAGTACTGAAAACTCCCGCCGATCGCACCTTGTCTGTCCAGCCATAACGGGAAGGTTACGGTTGAGCTCTCCGGCGAGTAAAAAATCGGCTCGGCCTGCGCTTCTCGCCTTGAGTAAATCTGGTGTGATATCCGGGTTGCAGCTAAGGTTTAAGGAGCTATCCGTGTCGTCGGGAGCGACCAGCTGCATTACCAGATTAACCCCTGCGTCCAGTAAAAAGTTGAGCGCGTGAGTGTAGTTAATGGCGGCATAGTTTTGCTGCGCGTCCGGCTCGCCGAGCCAGGCGGCGGGCTGAAGAAAGAACTCTGTGACGGTAATATTATCCGGCAGAGCATTTTGTCGGCGGGCCTCGGCGTACTCTAAAGCGGGATAGCCCGCAAAAAAGCGCTCCTGCAAAGGCTCCAAAAACGCCCGAGCCAAACGACCGTTTGGATGGGGCGCCTGCAGCGTCAGCGCTGTGTAAATATGCAGTCGGATCGAGGAGTCTTCGCAAGCAAGTTGATAAAGGGCATTGGCAAGCCGGTTGGCTTTGCCAATGCCCAGTGGCAGAGCGAGGACAATGTTTTTTCCCACGGCCGCGACAATGTCTTGCGCGGCCTTAGCGCTATCGCAGTAGGTTTTTGCTTCAGCCATTGTCCCAGCTGCTGTCCGGGGTGAAACGTTCGCCGTGTTTATCTGCAAGTTGTTGCAGGGCTTGTTTGATATCCGCCTCGCCCCGGGTGTGGCTGTAATTCATCGGACCACCTTTGAACGGCGCAAAGCCAGTGCCGAATATCATGGCGCCATCTAGCAGCTTTTCATTGTCAATCACACCTTCGCGCAGGCAGGCTTTACAGGTGTTGAGCATGGGCAGTAACAGACGGTCGGTTAAACCTTCGGGCACCTCTCCGGGGTTATCGTCTTTCTCTGGTTTGCCCTTTTTCCAGGTGTATAAGCCTTTGCCGGTTTTTTTGCCCAGGTCCCCTATTTGGACTTTTTCTTTCATCCACTCGGGGGCAGCGGGCATGGCGTTATCCAGCGAGCTGCGCAGCATATCGGCTACGCCTAGACAAATATCCAAGCCGACAACGTCGGCCAGTTCCACCGGCCCCATGGGCATGCCGAAATCTTCCGCTGCCTTGTCGATCAGCTCGGGTTTAACACCTTCATCTAACAGCACAATTGCCTCGAGTAAATAGGGGGTCAGTGCGCGGTTTACCAGAAAGCCCGGTGTTCCCGCCACTGGCACCGGCAGGCGTTTGATCTTACCGGTAAAAGCCAGGGCTTTTTGATAAGTATCGTCGGCCAGTTTTGGGTGTTTAACCACTTCCAGTAATTGCATTTGCGCGACCGGGTTAAAAAAGTGCAGGCCCACCAAGCGCTCGGGGCTTTGCAGCTCTTCGGCCAGTTGGTCGAGCGGAATGCTGGAGGTATTGGTGCCCAGGATGGCGCCCGGTTTTAGGCGCGGCTCAATGTCTTTATACACCTGGCGTTTGATCTCTATTTTTTCTGGTACCGCTTCAATCACCACATCCGCCGAGGCGACACCCTGGTGATTGAGGTCGGGAATCAGGCGGTCCAGTACTGCGCGCTTGGCCGCTGCCCCCAGGCGCTTTTTATCGCACAGTGCGGCAGTCCGCCCGATCGCTTTGCCGATAATTTCGGGTTTCATATCAAACAGGGTGACGGTCATGCCTTGCAGCGCACACCAGCCGGCGATGTCGCCGCCCATGGCGCCGGCGCCAATTACGTGAACGTGGCTAAAGTTTGCATCCGTCTCGGCGCTGCTGGCTTGTTTTTTCAGGTTCTCTTGCAGGAAGAAAACACGCACCAGATTGCGCGAAGTGTCGGTTAGCAGCAATTCACAGAACGAATCGATTTCGGCCTTAAGCATAGCCTTGGTGTTGCCGCCGTATTCCTCCCATAGCTCGATCAGCTTGTTCGGAGCCGGGTAGTGCTCGGGTGGTGCTTTGCTGGCGGCTTGCTCGCGCATTTTCTTGGCGCTGAATTTACGCGCCGGGCCGCTCAACATAAGCCGCGATTTAAGATCGCGCTTGCCGCGCTTGAGCTTGCCGTTAATCGCTGCATCAATGGCGCCGTACACGTGGCGCTCGGGCACCAGCGCGTCAATTAAACCGAGTTTTTTGGCCCGGTAATCGCGCTGGGTTTTACCCGTCAGCATCATGGTCATGGCCTGAATTGGGTCTATTAAATCGATGCTGCGCGCGGTACCACCGAGCCCTGGGTGAAGGCCCAGCATAATCTCGGGAAAACCATAGGCCGAACCCTGCACGCCGATGCGATAGTCACAGGTGAGCGCCAGCTCCAGCCCGCCGCCAAAGCAGTGGCCGTGCACCACGGCAACCTTGGTAAAGGGTAGAGCGGCGAAACGGTTGGCCACATTGTGCGCCGCTTCGAGCTTTTGCCTGGCAGCATCTGTGGTTTCCAACTGGCCAAATTCTTTGATGTCGGCGCCCACACAAAAGTTGGAAGCCTTGGCCGAGCGCAGTACCAGCGCCTTGGGTTTGTCTGCCTGCAGAGTCATGACAATTTCATCCAGCTCTTCCAGTACCGGCTGGGAGAGCACGTTCACGTCAGATCCTTGGCAGTCAAACATCAGCCAGGCGATTTGTTCGCTGTCGATTTTAAGAGACCAATGCTGCCAGGCTTGAGGCTGGGATTGGCCAGCTTCGGCGAAGGGGCCTATGGCCTTTTCACGGCCGCGTAAGCTGTTGAGAATAATTCCGTTCATAAGGCCTCCTACACGGTTTCAATTAACATGGCGCCGGCCTGCCCGCCGCCGATACACTGAGTGGCAATACCGCGCTTTAAACCCTGGCGGTGCAGCGCATTCATTAAATGCAGCACGATACGGTTACCGCTGGTGCCCACCGGGTGGCCCAGGCTGATCGCGCCGCCGTCGATATTGAGGCGGTCGCGGTTAAACCTTCCCAGTGGTTCTGAGTCGAATACCGCGCGGCAGAAGTCGGCGTCCTCCCAGGCGGCAAGGCAGCCGAGCACCTGGGCGGCGAAGGCCTCGTTGAGCTCCAGCAGCTCAATGTCGTCCAGTGTCATTTTATTGCGCTGTGCCAGGCGTCCGGCACTTACCGCCGGGCCCAGGCCCATGATTTCTGGCTCCAGGCCAGACCACTCGCTGTCTTTGATGACCGCTTTGGGCGTGAGTCCGTATTTTTCCACCGCCTCCTCCGAGGCCAGAATCAGCCAGCTGGCGCCATCGGTAATTTGCGAGCTGTTACCCGCGGTGACCTTGCCGTAGGGGCGCTCGAAAACGGGCTTGAGCTTAGCCAGTTTATCGGCGGTGCTATCGGGACGCACACCGTCATCGAAGGTATACACCTTACCGTCGGGGGCGTAGAGGGGCACGACTTCATCGTCCAGATAGCCCTCTTCCTGCGCTCTGGCCAAACGCAGGTGGCTGCTGGCGGCATAGTCGTCGGCCTGTTCGCGGCTGATGCCGAAAAGGTTGGCAACCACCTCGGCGGTTTGCCCCATATTGAGTTCCACCACCGGGTCGGTCAGCCCCTGCTGCAGACTGATAACGGGCTTGATATAACCAGGTTTGAATTTTGCCAAATGCTTGAGTTTATCGCCCATGGAGCGCGCAAGGCCAAGCTCGGCGAGCCATTCGGTGGCGGCGGGCGTTAGCATTAATGGCGCGTGGCTGAGGGCTTCGGCCCCTCCGGCCAGAATTAAATCCTGCCGGCCCTCGCGAATGTAGCGGTATGCGGTATCCACCGATTGCATGCCCGAGCCGCAGTTGATCTGCATCGTAAAGGCGGGAATGGTCTCTGCCAGCCCGAGCCGCAGCGCCGCAATGCGACCTGGGTTCATCTCACTGGCAACAACGTTTACACAACCGAGTATGACTTGGTCAAAAGCGTCTTTGGGCAAAGGTTGGCGCAGCAGCAGGGAGCGGCCCGCCTGCACGGCTAAGTCTACCGGGGTAAAAGGGCCAGGCTTGCCTCGCGCTTTGATGAAAGGGGTGCGGGCGCCGTCAACCAGATACACTGGGCGGCCACCGCCGGAAGAGGACTGATCAAGAGAACTCATAAGTCATCCTTTTGTTGTTCGCTTATGGGTCGGGATTGCGTTACAGATGTCGCAGGCCCCTGAGTATGGCAGTAAATACCTTTTAATGCTGACTGCTGTACTGTGTTAAGCATAAAGTATGCACAGCGTTTTCTGGCAGGCAAAGCGTATTTTTAAGTCCGCTTTGCAAATGTTGCGAATTCACCTGAAGGCAAGTGCAATTTCTGCAACCGCAATAGGCCTCAGTCGGCTCTGACAAGAGCGCAGGTGCCGCCTGGGTGGCCTGGTACAGGTGTTGCGTAGCCACTGGTGGGTTTCATTGTCTCAATCGATATAGATTCCCCGAAGAATCAGGAGGTATGTATGAAAGTACGCGATATGATGACTGAACGTCCCGAATATCTGGAGCAGGAAGCGACTATTCGCGAAGCTGCCGAGCGCATGCGCGACACGGGCCGAGGCTTCACGCCTATCGCCCACAACGAAAAAATTGTCGGTATTGTCACTGACAGGGACATTGCGATTCGCGCTGTGGCCGAGGGCAAAAGCCCCGATGAGCAGGTCGGCAAGATTGCCAGTGGTAAGGTGCTTTACTGTTACGAGGACGACAGCCCCGCCGAGGTACTGCAAAGTATGCAGGATCAGCAGGTACAGCGGCTGGTGGTGTTGAACAATCCCAGCAATAAAGACTTTGTCGGCGTCATTAGTCTGAGTGACATTGCCGCTCACAGCCAGAGTGCAGATCTCAGTAAACGCGTTACCAACGCCAGTCGTTTATACCACTAGCAGAGGCTTATCGGCGGTCGGGTCGCTCCAAAGAGCGGCCCCTCCCGTCCATGTTTTTTCTGAGCTTTGGTGGCTACTCGCCTTCTTTTGAGCCAGTTTTTGTCTTATAGATTGGCGCAATGTAAGCACAGGGGTGCTAATAAAATTAAACTCTATAAAACAGCTGACGCGCCTCTGGCGGATGTCGCTCGGCTTGTATTAGCATAGTAATCGCAGCAACACGTTCCTTTGGGCAGGTTTCTCTCTGCCAGCTTCAGCCAAAATACTAACTAGATTGTACCCACAATTATGCTCACTGTGCGGCTACGCCAAGCATTTCGTGCACAGGCTTGTTGAGCTTTCACATCAGCGGATACAAATACTCCCGATCTCAATCGGGCGGGGCGAGGTGTATGAGAAAGTTAGTGTGGTGCAGCTTAATGCTGGCTTGGGCAAGCGGCGTGTGTGCGGCTTCTGAAGTCAATATACATACGGTAGATGATCGCGCTGTGGCAGACAGTTATGTTGAGGTAACGCCTCGCAGTAGCTTTAATGTGTACTACGATGTTGCGCTGCCATCGGCTCCGCCGCCAGAGCTCTCTTTTAGTGCCCACTATTTTTACGTTAACGGTTCCTATGTGGCAAAGCGCAACACTGGGGCGACAGTGGTTGGAGTGGATTGGAAAATTCATCACCCGGCTGTGCTACAACTTTACACTGGCGAAACAGAAACACTGGAAGTTTGTATCGGCGATATTTCCAATATAGCTGACAAGCCTTTGCAGTATTGTCACGCGATTACTTTACGCGGCGAAGTCAGTCTGGACACCCTGTCTGATTTACGCGTTGATGTCAGAACCCTCAATGACGGACAGGACTACGAAAAATGCGATTCGGCCTATTACTGTCACTTTTACGCCGACATTTTCTTTGCACGCGCCGACCCTTGGGTTAATGACTATCGCACCTCGCCGGATTTTCCAGGCGCCAAGGGCGAGCCGGCGTCGGCACACATCAATTACCTGACGTTTGATTTTTACTACCCAAACAGTGCCGCGGACGGCGAGATAGACAGTACTGCCCCCAAGCCACTGATCGTGCTGGGCCACTCTGCCAGTAAATCCAAAGAAACCTTTCGCCTGGGCAGCGCCAGTATTTTAAAGTTTTTGCTCAATCTTGGTTATGCCGTGGCGGTACCGGATTTTCGCCATCCACTCAAAGAGCTGGACGAATTTAATAACCCGCTGGGCAAGAAGGACATGGCCAAGCTGGTGCAGTTTCTGCACTATTACGCCGCGACTCTCAACATAGATCCGACCAAAATAGTTTTGACCGGCAATTCGCTAGGTGGCGGAGTGGCTGTGCATTCAGCCTATGGCGAGTTAGCCGATCCTCAGTCCAGCGATCCGGTGCAGCAAATGACCTCTCGTCCTTCCGGGGTCTGGGTGCTGGACTCTACCACCGTTTTTTCGCCGAACTGGATTCGCGAAAACTTCCTCGAGGCCCCAGTGCCGGGTGCGCCTGATAGCGAAAACGCCTACCTGTGCTACTACCCCGAGCTGGACGATGGTGGCAACTATCATAAATACGGTTACGCCCTCGGGGAAGTAGACACCGACTCGCCCTACATTGGTTTGAGCTATATGGGGCACCCGGCGGATTTGTCGATGGGCAAGTTGGGCGTGGATGATTTGCTGGCTTGCCCCACGATCACCTCGCCCGGCAACTACGATCTGATTCATCTGGCGAACTACGGCGAGCAGATGGTGCTGTCTTATCAGGCGGCCGGTATTGGTCATCGCGCCTCTACCGCCTTCGGGCAGAGCATTACCAGTTACTACTATGGGCTGGTGGGTTTTATCAATAGTTTGCCGCCGTAAGCAAGAGGCGCGCATTGGGTGGTCTGTTACAGGGATTTTAATCCAGGGTTTAGGAGTCAAAGCGAATGACAAAAAGCACGTGCGGTAAGCGGTTATTTTGTATTTTGGGGGTTGTTGTCTGTGCGCAGTCTGTGTTGGCGACAGAGGTGAGTTTTCAAAGTGTCGATGGCTCGCCAGTCGTCGACGGTTACGCGCAAATACCGCCACACTCGGCGTTTAAGTTTAGCTACGATGTGGTTTTGCCTGAGAATCCGCCGGCCGATCTGACGTTTCAATATCACTATGTGTATATCAACAACGCATACGTCGCCAAACTCGCTCCTCCGGGCGGAGCGGCGGGAATCGACTGGCGGGTTAACCACCCCAGCTCCCTGGCGCGTGCTGTAGGAGAGTATCAAACTCTTGAGATTTGCATTGGTGATATCACTCGGTTAGAGGATAAGTACCGCCAGTATTGCGATACCGTGCACCTGCAAACGCGCGTTACCCGTGAGACGCTCGACAGCCACTATGTGCATACATCGGCGCTTAATGATGGCTACAATTACAGTGGTTGCATGGCTTACAGTTGTGCATTTTATCGCGACATATTTTTCGCGTCCGATCAGCCTTGGCAAAACAGCTATCGGGTCAGCCCTGACTTTCCCGGCCCGAGAGGTGAGCCCGCCTCGGCTCATATCAATAACCTAACCTTTGATTACTATTACCCTGCCGCAGCGGGAAAAATTGATTCAAGCGCGGCCAAAACGCTGATTATTCTGGGACATCCAGCGAACAAAACTAAAGAGATTTTTCGCGTCGATCAGGCGTTGGCAATCGAGTTTTTACTGGACAGCGGTTACGCTGTGGCGGCGCTAGACTTTCGTCATCCGCTCAAGGAAGTTGATGCCAACAAGAGCCCGGTGGCGAAAGATGATATGGGACGAGCGGTGCAGTTTTTTAAACACTATGCCGACGAGTTTAATATCAATCGCAATCGTATCGTACTGGCCGGGACATCCCTCGGCGGTGGTTTGGCGGTTTATACGGGGATGCGGGAGTTGCAAAACATTGGCAGTGTGGATCCTGTCGCCCGCGAGTCTTCCAAGGTGGCTGGGGTGTGGGGTTACGATGCCTCGACCACTTATTCGACCACCTGGATTCGAAACAACTATCTGGAAGCGCCCACCCCAACAACCCCCAGCGAGCTTAATGCTTATTACTGTTATTACTCGTATCTTGAAGACTATGGCAACTTACAACTGTACGGTCATGCATTTGGCTTAGTGGATACAAACTCGCCTAAGCTTGGGCTTTATTACGCTGATGAGCTGGTGGATTTGTCCGAACACAAGTTGACGGTAGATGATTTAAAGCACTGCCCGGATGCGGGTGACCCAGGGGCGTATGACTTGGTGCACTTACCCAATTTTTCGCTACCCATGATTGAGGCTTACGAAAACAATGGCATAGGGGCACGCATTCAGGTGGCCTACGGACAACCGATCACACAGTACTATTACGATCTGGTGGGTTTTGTAAACGGATTGTGATGAATTAAAGATCTACCTTGCCGCGCATGCGTTTAATTTGACCGCGCTGGGTTTTCTTGTCCATACGTTTTCTTTGCGAGCTGCGACTGGGCTTGGTGGGCTTGCGCTTTTTGGGCTGATAGCCCGCTTTTACAATCAAATCTTTTAAACGGTTTAGCGCATCGTCAATGTTTTTTTCCTGAGTGCGAAATTGCTGTGCTTTAATCACAATGACGCCCTCTTTGCTAATACGCTGGTCGTTAAACGCAAGCAATCTTTCTTTGTAATACGCAGGCAGGGTAGAGCGGTTAATATCAAAGCGCAGATGTACCGCGCTGGAGACTTTATTGACGTTTTGTCCCCCCGCGCCCTGGGCACGAATAAACTGCAAATCGATTTCCCAGTCGGCAAGGGTGACAGTATTGCTGATTTTCAACATGACCGAATTATAACGCAGATTGCCGCGCCGTCGAAACGACGGATATGGCTGGGCAACAAAAGCTACCGATGTGTGATGAGGCCGGTAGCTTTTGCATTTAAGCGCTAAATGTCAGGCAGTCTCTGTTTCCAGGCTCGGGTAGTCGGTATAGCCGTCCTTGCCGCCGCCATAGAAAAGCTCGGGGCGTGGCGTGTTTAGCTCGGCGTCCTTGCGCAGTCGGCGGGGCAGATCCGGGTTGGCGATAAAGGGCACCCCAAACGCGACTGCATCCGCTTTGCCTTCTTTTAGCCAACGGTTGGCGCTGGCTTTGTCGAACTTTTCGTTGGCAATATACACGCCGCCAAATTGTTCTTTAAGCTTCGGGCCCAAGCTGTCTTCGGCTTCGTGCTCGCGCGTACAAATAAACGCCAGGCCGCGCTTGCCCAGTTCACTGGCAATATAACCAAAAGTCTCGGCGGGGTTGGCATCGCTCATATCGTGGCCGTCGCCGCGCGGCGCCAGGTGCATGCCTACGCGCCCAGCCGGCCAAACGCTGAGTACCGCATCGGTAATGTCCAGCATCAAGCGGGCGCGATTTTCCAGCGATCCTCCGTAGGCATCGGTGCGTTGGTTGGTGCCGCTTTGTAGAAACTGATCCAGCAGGTAGCCATTGGCGCCGTGAATTTCAACACCGTCAAAGCCGGCGCGTTTGGCATTCTCAGCGCCCACTCTAAAGGCTTGAATAACATCGCTGATTTCGTCGGTTTCCAGCGCGCGCGGCGTTTCGTAGTCTTTCATAGGGCGCACTAGGCTCACGTGCCCCGCGGGTTTGAGGGCGCTGGGGGCGACCGGCAGCTGGCCGTTGAGGTAAATCGGGTCTGAGATCCGCCCTACATGCCACAGTTGCAGCAGTATCTTGCCTCCCTCGGCGTGCACGGCCTGGGTTACCTGCTGCCAGCCTGCTACCTGTTCGTCGGACCAAATACCAGGGGTATCCGGATAGCCGACCCCCATAGGGGTGACACTGGTGGCCTCGCTGATAATCATCCCGGCGCTGGCGCGCTGGCGATAGTATTCAGCCATCAGGGCATTGGGAACCCGGCCTTCGCTGGCGCGGCAGCGGGTAAGGGGCGCCATAATAATACGATTGTTGAGAGACAGCTCACCGAGCTGCAGAGGGTCGAATAGGCTTGCCATGTTACATCTCCTGGGGGGATAGATAGGCTTGAATGGCCTGGGAAAAACTCTCGATTGACGTTTCATTGCGACGGTAAAAATGCCACTGACCGTGTTTTTGACACTGAATAAGACCGGCTTTGCTGAGCACAGCAAGATGCGCAGAGGTAGAGGCGGCCGATAAACCACACTTTTGCTGCAGCTGCCCGGCGCATACTCCCAGCTCAAACGAGTGCAACTGGTCGGGAAAGTGTGTCGCCGGGCACTTGAGCCAGCACAGTATTTCACGCCGCAGCGGGTGGGCCAGGGCTTTGATGGTCTCGTTCAGGTCATCGGGTGGCATAATTTCTTGTGGCTATATCCTGTGCAATCGAATTTCGTGTTCTTCCTAATCTTATTTCGTGAAAATACGAAATACAAGTTGCTAGATGGGCTGCGCTGGTACCGGGGAGTAAAGATTTGTCAGCAGGCGAGCCTCTAGGGGCAGCAATCTTAGAAGGTTACGCCCATAAAGACATAGGCGCTTTGGTTGCCCGTATCGGATTTGCCCCACGCCAGATAGGCGGGGCCGAGGGGGCTGTCCCAACCGAGAAACAGGCTGCCGGAATGGATTAGTTCGGCATAATCAATATTCTCGCGTTTGCTCCAGACGTTGCCTGCCTCCAGCGAGCCGCCCAGATAAAGGGGAATATTCAAAATGCGGTAGTTACCGTCGGCCAGGCGGTAGGTGTACACCAGGCTCATAAAGCGGGTGTGTTGGCCGGAGATAAAATCCGGATTATTACCGGATAACTTAAGGAAACCACCCAAGCTGTAGGATCCCGTGACGGCCAGAGGGTCGTCGTTAAAAGTACTGTTAAGCTCCAGCTCGGCGCGCAGGCTATGGCGTGCCATTGAAGCCGCCCCAATTAATACCGACTCTAACTGGGTTGCATCGTCCTGCTGACCGGTAAAAGAGAATTCCGAGCGGCGTAGCGTAAGCTGATATTTCCAGCCGCGGCTGGGAAAGTTGGGGTGGTTCAGGTTGTCAAAGTCCAGGTTTAATTGGGCACCCTTTTGGCGGTAGTCAATTTTCACCACACCGGAGGCCTGGCTGAGTAAATCCGGCAGCTTTAACTCACCTTCGGCGTAAAACGGGCCGGCAATAATATCTAGCTTATCGGATACGTTGTAGCCCACTGCGGTGAGTACGCCGGCTTCGGTTTCGATGATTTCACCAAAGCCGATATCGTTTTCGCGGTAGCTGTAAATGTCGCGGTCGTAGCGCGCGCCGGCCTTGAGAAAAAAGTCTGAGGTGCCAAGCGGCCAGTAGAGTTCGCTGGAAAGAATTTTTTCGGTACCAAATTCAACGGTTGAATACCACTCGGCCCCGTAGGGCGATAAATTAGTGCGGCGGTAATTGGCGCCTATCTGGTAGCGGCTTTGTGACTCCAGGTTGTCTTCGAAGGCAATTTTAAAATCCAGATAACCCGGGCCCCATTCTTTTTCATCCACTACGGTGTTGAGTGTGTTGACGTCACCGTCATGGCTTATAGTAGTGCGCACTCGCGCGATGGTGCCCTGGCCGTAAAGCCGCTGCATGGCGCGATGGATGTCGTCGCTGGTGTAAGCATTGCCTGCGCGCAAGTCCATGCGGTCGAGAATGTAATCATCGCCCAGGCGCGAGTGATTGATCAGCCGTACCCTGTCCAGGCGCAGAGCCTGGTCACTGGCGAGAAACGACTCTTTGCGTGCGCCACTGGACTTGCCCGCGAGCGAGGCAATCACGCTGTTGTTTTGCAGTGCGGCTTGAGCCTGCGTGTAGCCGGTATCGGCGGCCTCGACAACGCGATCAAAATCCAGCATGCCGATATCGTCGAGCTGAATATGGATATACACATCCCGCTCGCTCAGGGTTTCTTTTTGCTGGTTAACATTGTTATGCGTTAAAAAATTTGTCAGCTGGCGCAGGATGCTGACCCCCGAGGTGAGCTCGTCGCGGCTCATGGCGGCCGCGCCAATGTCTACGGCGATAATCACCTCGGCGCCCATCTCGCGCGCCACACTGACGGGCAAATTATTGGCAATGCCGCCGTCTACCAGCAGATGGCCCTGGTATTCGATGGGGCGAACGATCCCCGGAATAGACATAGACGCCTGCAGCGCGGTGCTTAAATCGCCACTCGCCAGCACGACCTCGTTGCCGGTTTCTATGTCGGCGGCTACGGCACGAAACGGAATGGGCAAATCGTCAAAGCTCTCATAGGTGGTATGAGTGCCTACCAGCTGATCGATAAGGTCTTTCATGCCCTGGCCCTGCAAGACACCCTGAGGCAGGCGCAGGGAATGGCCGTCGAAACCTAAGTCCAAGTGAATAGGGAAGTCATCCAGCTGGCGTTTGCGGCGGTTGGGTATTTTGCTGCGCGGCAAGGCATCTTTATAGCCGCTGTCCCAGTTAGCGCGGGCGAAAATAAGCTGGATTTCCTCGGCGGAATTGCCGCTCGCGTACATGGCGCCCACAAAAGAGCCGATACTGGTACCCACCACTATGTCGACCGGTATGCCCTGTTCCTCAAGCGCCTTGAGCACTCCAATATGGGCACCGCCGCGCGCGCCGCCACCGCCCAGTACCAAGCCAACGCAGGGTCGATCGTCAATCCCGTCGCAGCGGTTGGCTGTTGCCTGGGCATGGCTCAGCAGAGGTAAGACACATAATAAAAAAACAAGCCAGCGAATCATGGCGTTTTGCCGTGAGTTGTACCGGCTGCTTTACCGGAAATCGTGGCGGCGGTCTTTAGGTGGCGTAACCGCGCTTTTACCGAGGGGGCCTCATCGCGTTGCGCGCAGGTGATAGTGTCCAGCGCATCGCGACGCAAATCTTTGAACTGGAGTGCGAGTTCGTGCAGGGCGTTGTAGGCCCAGGCGCGAACGAATTTGTTTTCACTGCCAATCGCCGTGCGGACAAAAGGCTCAAGCTGCTGGCGCTGGGTGTGGCTGAAACTATGGCCCGGCAGCAGTTGCAGCACATGCAGTTGGCTTTGCCAATGCGCTAAACGCGGCAGGTGCAGGCACAGAGTGTCCAGCTCACTGGGGCTAAGTGACGCCTGTTGTTCGCAATAATGCTTGAGCAACCAGCTGGCCGCCTGCTGGTTGCAGGGAGAGGGTAACGATTGCAACAGCTTTGCGCAAAAGTCAGCGTCGCGATAATAGCGTTGATAGATGTGCAGTATCGCGTCTGTGCTTTTGCCGTGCCACAGGGCGAGTTCGCGCTCTAATCCTGTCACTGTCAGTCCCCGATCCATTTGGGGCCATTATAGAAAAGAATCGCAAAAAAAACGCGCCCGTAGGCGCGTTGGTGTTTTTTAGCCTTTCAGCGGCTTGTACTTCATCCGCTTGGGTTGGGCGTCTTGGCCCTTACGTTTGATAAAGTCTTCGTGGTAATCGGTGTAGTTACCTTCAAAGAACACCACTTCAGATTCACCCTCGTAGGCCAGAATGTGGGTGGCGATACGATCCAGGAACCAGCGGTCGTGCGAGATGACCATCACACAGCCGGGGAAGGCGAGAATGGCGTCTTCCAGGGCGCGCAGGGTTTCCACGTCCAAATCGTTAGACGGTTCATCCAACAGCAGCACGTTAGCACCCTGTTTTAGGGTATTTGCCAGGTGTAAGCGGCCGCGCTCACCACCGGATAACTCGCCCACGCGTTTTTGCTGGTCCGAGCCTTTAAAGTTAAAGCGGCCCACATAGGAGCGGCTGGACACTTCGTAGTTGCCGATGCGCAAAATGTCCTGGCCGCCGGAAATGGCTTCCCACACAGTCTGGTTGTCCTGCAGGTTTTCGCGGCTCTGTTCCACATAGGCGACGTTAACCGTCTCGCCCAGGGTCACGGTGCCACTGTCGGGCTGCTCGGTGCCGGCAATCATGCGGAACAGGGTGGATTTACCCGCGCCGTTACCGCCCACAATACCCACTACCGCGCCCTTGGGCACGCTCATGGTCAGGTTGTCGATCAGCAGGCGATCGCCATAGCCTTTGCTGACGTTTTCCAGCTCGATCACTTTATCGCCCAGGCGCTCGCCCGGTGGAATATAGATTTCGTTGGTTTCGTTGCGGGTTTGGAATTCCTGGCTTTGCAGCTCGTCAAAGCGGGCCAGACGCGCTTTACTTTTGGCCTGGCGGCCTTTGGGGTTTTGCCGCACCCACTCAAGCTCGGCTTTAATGGCTTTTTGATGTGAGGCTTCGGCTTTGGCTTCTTGCTCCAGGCGTTTTTCTTTTGCTTCCAGCCAGTCGGAGTAGTTGCCCTCGTAGGGAATGCCGTGACCGCGGTCCAGCTCTAAAATCCAGCCGGCGGCGTTATCCAAAAAGTAGCGGTCGTGGGTAATGGCGACCACGGTGCCGTTAAAGTTTTGCAGAAATTGCTCCAGCCAGAACACACTCTCGGCGTCCAGGTGGTTGGTGGGTTCGTCCAACAGCAACATATCCGGGCGCGACAGCAGCAAACGGCACAGGGCTACGCGGCGGCGTTCACCACCCGAAAGCTTGGTGACATCGGCGTCCCACGGCGGCAGACGCAGGGCGTCAGCGGCCACTTCCAGGGTGTGATCCAGGTTGTGGGCGTCCCAGGCTTGAATAATGTCTTCGCAGCGGGCCTGTTTTTTCGCCAGCTCGTCAAAATCGGCGTCCGGCTCGGCGTAGTCAGCGTAAATTTGCTCCAGCGCGGCCAGCGCATCCACCGCCTCGCGCACGCCGTCTTCGACATTGCCGCGCACGTCTTTTGCTGGATCCAGCTCGGGCTCTTGGGGCAGGTAGCCGATTTTGATGTCCGGCATGGGGCGAGCTTCACCGTTATATTCGGTATCCACGCCGGCCATAATCCGCAGCAGGGTGGATTTACCTGAACCGTTTAAACCCAGTACGCCAATTTTGGCTCCGGGGAAGAATGACAGGGAAATGTCTTTGAGAATTTCGCGCTTCGGGGGGACGACCTTGCCCACCCGATTCATGGTGAAAACGTACTGTGCCATTTGGTTTGCCTCGTGCTGGCGCCCCGATTTTTGGCGGGGGCGAGAGGGCCTTGCGGCCGATTGGAATAAAACGCGCAAGTTACCGAAAGGCGGGGGTAAATTCAATCTTTTAGGCCCGAACTTCGGGCTGCAAGGGGCAATTCGGCTCAGCTCGTCATATTGTAAACACGAACCTGTAACATTGCATCGCTAGGCTCAGGCGCGACTTATTCCAAGAGCGACAGGAGCTAACCGATGAAAAAAAGTTTTCCGTATATGTTGGCCGCTTGCAGTGCTTTGGCACTGGTGGGCTGTGGCAGTGACGACGATAGCGATGAAGAAAATGGCGGCAATCCGCCGGTGGTTGAAACCCCCGCGAGTATCTCGCTGAACTTTTTAGGGCGTTATTCCACCGGTCAGTTTGATGAATCCGCCGCCGAAATTCCCGCTTACGACGCCGCAAGCCAGCGCCTTTTTGTGGTGAATGCGGAAAAAGGCATGGTCGACGTTCTTGATTTCTCCGATCCGGCTAACCCCAGTCTGATTGACACTCTTGATGGTGGCAGCGTGTTGGCTGGCGGGGAAGTGAACTCCGTAGCGGTCTACGACGGCGTCGTAGCTCTCGCCATTGAAGCGGATGAGAAAACCGAAGACGGTGCCGTGGCTCTGTTTAAGGCTGATGACCTGTCGCTGATCTCAAGCGTGGGAGTGGGGGCGCAGCCAGATATGGTGACCTTCACCCCTGATGGCCATTATGTTTTGGCCGCCAACGAAGGTGAGCCAAGTGACGATTACCAGATTGATCCGGAAGGCTCGATTGCGATTATCGATGTTTCTGACATGGCCAACCCTTCGGTTGCGACCGCAGATTTTACCGGGTTTAACAGCGATGCCGACACCCTACGCGAACAAGGCGTGCGTATCTATGGCCCCATGGCCAGTGTGGCGCAGGACCTGGAGCCTGAGTACATTGCTGTATCCGGCGACAGCATGACCGCCTGGGCCGTTTTGCAAGAGAATAACGCAGTTGCGCGTATCGACATCCGCTCTGCGACTGTCGAAAACATTATGCCGCTGGGTTACAAAGACCATGGTTTGGAAGCCAACAACTTCGGCTCTGGTAATGCCATGGATGTGAGTGACGAAGGCCCGATTGATATCAAAACCTGGCCCGGCGTGCGCGGCTTGTACCTGCCCGATGCGATGGCCTCGTATGATGTTGATGGCATGACTTATCTGGTAACTGCTAACGAAGGCGACGCCCGCGCCTGGGGTGAAGATAACGACGATTACTGGGCCGGCGATGCCAGCAAAGGTTTTGTCGAGGAGTTCCGCGTTAAACACCTGGTTCATTCCGATGGTTTTGACCGCCGCGCCAATGACGATCTACCTCCGCAGCTGCGCGAGCTCGCCGCCGGTGGTTTGCTGAATCACGATACTTTCGCCTATTGCGGCGCAAGCGCGGGTGATGCAGGCGATTGCCGTGAAGACGACATACTGGGTCGTTTAAACATCACTTGGACCATGGGTTATCGCGCTAATGTCGATGGGTCACCGGTTATGTTCGATGCCGCCGGTAATGAGTCCGCCGAGGGCGACCGTTTGATGTACGACAACCTCTACAGCTATGGCGCGCGCTCGTTCTCTATTTGGGATGAGGAAGGTCAGCTGATTTGGGACTCTGGCGATGCTATTGAGCAGTTCCTTGCCAGTGACGATTGCATGCTGGGTAGTGATCGAAGCATTCCCTGCGCCGATTACTTTAATAGTGCGCACGATGAGGGCGACCAAAAAGACAGTCGCAGCGATGCCAAAGGCCCAGAGCCAGAAGGTGTGGCTATTGGCAGTATTGGCGAAAAAACCTTTGCCTTTATTGGCCTGGAGCGTATGGGCGGTGTGCTAGTGTATGACGTAACCGACCCCGAAGCACCGGTGTTTATGGATTACCTCAACAGCCGTGAAGACTGGGCGACCGAAGACACCGAAAGCGTATTGGATAGCACTGGCGATTTAGGGCCTGAAGGCCTGGTGTTTATCTCGGCCGAGGATTCACCCACCGACGATGCACTGCTGGTGGTTGGCAACGAAGTCAGTGGCACTACCTCGGTATACGTTATCGAGCAAACCTTCGAATAATCGTTAAGTGTTATTCGCTGTGACAAAAGAGTCGGCACAGAGTGTCGGCTCTGAATGGCACTTACCTTATGGGAAAATCTTTTACGTCATTTCCGCAAGGTGCATTGCGCTGTTTGAGGAAGCAGCCTGGGCTAGAGGAGCTGCTGTTTGGAAAATGCTGGAATATCCATTCTCCTTCAATAAGCCCGTGTCGCCGGGCGTTGCGAGTTACTTTTTTCGGCAAAAAGTAACCAAAAACCTCGCCCAACAACTGGCCCCTGCGGGGTCCCCTCGCTCCAGCCAATTTTAGCGGTCGGTCTAAACCGCACGTCCATGTGCGCTTAGACCTTTCGCGCTCATCCAGAGCGCGCAACCCCTAAAATCGGCTTCCGCTCGGCTCAGTCGTAACCGGGCGAAAAACCAATCGGTTCCACACTTAAGGCATTTGTTTAAATGCTTTAAGTCTATTAATCTCCCGTATCTGCGAGGAGGGCAAGCTTAAGTAAGAGCCATTTGTGTCGGCTCTTTTTTTATGCCCTTATTAACCCCTTGTTTTGCGCCGGCTGAATGAATGGGGTAGATTGCAAAATCCCTTTGTTTGAATGGAGTCAGTTATGCGCATTTGTATGTTGATGTTATTCGCCTTGTTTATGGTGGCCTGTTCCAGCGCACCTAAATATCAATACACCCTTGAGCCCACGCCTTTGAAGGCTGAGAGCACCCAGTATGCAATTGAGTCGGTAGAAGTAAATTTAATTTTGGGCCATGGTGCGCGCGACGGTGACACCCGCTTTAATACCGAAGCGAAAATTACCGAGGTGTTTACCCAGGCGCTGAGCGAGGAGCTGCAAGCGCGCGGCGCCCTTGCTGATGGAGCCACAGCTGATGCCGACTTAAATATCGTGGTGGATTTTGTGCGCGAGTATAACACCGGCGGCAAAGCGCTAAATACGCCCAAGGTAAGCCATAAAGTTATCGCGTCTCGCGGCGAACAGGAGTTGGCGGTGTTTGGTCTGGAAAGCTATACCTTGGATTATGGTATTTACGATCAGATGAAGATTGCCGGCTTTCAGCGTGGCAGTGAAGAAGAGCTGGCCGATGTTAAACGGCTGGCGCAGTTGATGGCTGATGATATTGTGCAAATGGGGCGATAGCTCACAAAAAAGCGACGGGTCTTAAAGCTGGAACGTAACCTGCTTTGCAGTCCACACCATTCTTTTGATTGAGTTGGAGGCTGTATGTATACCGACAAACTGCAAGCAGGTAGTATTTTTCCAAACATAAAGGCAACTTTAAGCGGCGGTGAAGTTGTGAACCTGAGTGAGCCCGAACATGGGCGCGAGTGGAAAATGGTAGTGGTGTATCGCGGAAAGCATTGCCCTATCTGTACTAAATACCTGAATTCACTCGAACAGTATGTTGAAGACTTGCAAGAGTTGGGCGTTGATCTGATAGCCGTTTCCGCTGACAGTGAGCAGCAGCTGAAGGCGCATAAGGAGGAGTTAAATGTTAGTTTTCCTCTGGCCTATGGTTTAACGCAAGAGCAAATGTTGCAATTGGGTTTGTACATTTCGACTCCACGGAATGCTCAGGAAACTGATCACAATTTTGCCGAGCCCGCTTTATTCGTTATTAATGGTGATGGTAAGATTCAGATCGTCGAAATTACCAACGCACCGTTCTCTCGGCCTGATCTAGATATACTGTTGTCTGGTCTGCGCTTTATACGCGATCCAGAAAATAACTACCCCATCCGTGGTACCTTCTCTAAATAGCGTATGCCCTGACGGTTCACATAAACTCGTGGCATCCGGGGTTGGGCGTACGCCCACCCCGGCGTCTAAGCTGACTAAATAGTCTCAAGAGACCTTTCAAGGGGGCAATGTTATCGCGAAGCAGGTGAGGCCATTGCTATAGGATTTAGCACCGGTGGTTATTTTAGCGGTTAGAGCGCCTGTTATTCTCCGTAAACCATTTGTCTAACTTTTCTTACTTATTTCCCCAAATCCGCGCTACAGCGCGATCATCTCCAAGTGCGCCGACAATTAAGCCATACAGTCCTGCCAAAGTAAAAACGAACACAGGAAAGTAGTAACCGGGATCGGCTCCAGGAGGAATGAGCCAAGCGGCCAACAAGCCTAAAAAAGTAAATGCGGTGCCGAAAAATAATAAAATTTTACGGCTCAGCGGTTTGTAGTGATAGGGCTCGCTACCCGCCTCAAGCGGGTCGAGCAGCGGGCGGGCGAGTTTACGTAGAGGCGCTTTCAAAACTTACTCGTCTGCCTCGATGGCGGCTTGGTAGCCGTCGGCGTCCAGGGCGTCGTCCAGCTCGGACAGGTCGCTGGGTTTGACTTTAAAGAACCAGCCGTCGTCGAATGGTGAGCTGTTAACCTGCTCGGGTTCGTCTTCCAGCGCCTCGTTGACGGCAATCACTTCACCAGATACGGGCGAGTAAATGTCGGAAGCGGCTTTTACCGATTCAACCACACCGGCTTCTTCGCCTGCCGATACGCTGGCGCCCACTTCTGGTGTCTCGACGTAAACCACATCCCCCAGGCTGCTTTGCGCGTGGTCGGTAATACCGATGGTGACGGTGCCGTCTTCTTCCACACGGGCCCACTCGTGGCTGGGCAGATATTTCAGTTCGCTGCGAATTTCGCTCATGGTTGTGTCCTGTAAAAATTTAAACGAGTGACTGTCCGTGGCGGACAAAGTTGGGTTTAACAATGGTGACCGGAAGCTGTTTTTTGCGTACCTCTACACTGGCCTCTGTGCCGGCAGTGGCGGGCACCCGCGCCATGGCAATAGAGTAGCCCAAAGTGGGCGAAAATGTCCCGCTGGTGATAACGCCGGTGCGTTCGCTGCCGGGAATAGTCACGCTTTGCCCGGCGCGCAGTACGCCGCGCTCTTTCAATACCAGGCCCACCAGTTTATCGCTGCCGTTGGTGCGCGCTTGCTGCAGTGCTGTGCGGCCAATAAAGTCGCGCTCGGTCGGTTCCCACGCGATGGTCCAGCCCATGTTGGCGGCCAGTGGGGAAATGGTTTCGTCCATTTCGTGACCGTAAAGGTTCATGCCCGCCTCCAGGCGCAAAGTATCGCGAGCGCCCAGGCCGCAGGGGGCTATACCGGCCTGCAGTAAAGCTTGCCAAAAGGTGGCGGCCTGATGGCTTGGCAGCATAATTTCCAGGCCGTCTTCGCCCGTGTAGCCAGTGCGGCCGATAAACCATTGATCCACCTGCTGGCCGGTAAATACTTTTAGCTCGGCAATGGCTTCGGCTTGCTCGGCGCCAACCGTTTGTTTGACCAGAGAGATGGCATCTGGCCCCTGCACGGCAAGCATCGCCAAATCGGCTTGCTCAGTTAAAGTGACGTCAAAGTCTTGCGCCTGCTTTTCCATCCAGGCCAGGTCTTTGTCGCGGGTGGCGCAGTTGACCACTACGCGGTACCAGCTCTCGAGGTTATAGACGATTAAATCGTCTATAACGCCGCCGGATTCATTCAGCATGCCGCTGTACAGTGCCTTGCCGTGCTTGCCGTCGAGCTTGGCAACATCGTTGGCCAACAGCTTGCGCAGGTAGGCGCGGGCATCACCGCCACTGATATCCACAACGGTCATGTGGGAGACGTCAAACATACCGGCGCTCTGGCGCACCTTGTGATGCTCCTCAATTTGTGAACCGTAGTTGATTGGCATGTCCCAACCGCCAAAGTCCACCATCTTGCCGCCAGCGTCGATGTGGCTTTGGTAAAGCGGTGTTTTCTGTCCCATAGCGTGTGTCCGGCTAAAAGCGGACATTTTAGGCGAGAGGCGGCCGGATAACCAGTGGGCTTAGAGGATTGCTCTGTACACGGACGATATCTGAACTTGTAATTTGCTTGGCAGTCTCCATGATTTTGGCATGCTATGCTGAATGTCCTATCGACACGGAGTTTGTGCTGTGAAGCTGATATTGAAGATATTAATGTTGCTGCTGTTACTGGTCATTCTGGCGGTGGCTTTTGTGGTGATGTTTCTTGACCCCAATGTGTTTAAGCCGCGAATTGAAAAGCTGGCCGCGCAGCAGGGCGTACATTTAGACATCGAGGGTGATCTAGCCTGGAAGTTTTGGCCCAGTCTCGGGATCGCCATTAACGACATAACCGTCGCTTCCACTCAAACTCCGGATGAACCTCTGGCCAGCTTGCGCAGCGCCAGCCTGCTAGTGGCCACTAAGCCTTTGTTTAGCGGTGAGCTCCAGGTAGAGCATTTACTGGTTGATGGCGCTGAGCTGACGTTAACCGCTGACGAATCGGGCAGCAAAAACTGGCAGAGGTTTACTGCGCAAGAGCGCCAGGCCGCTGCCGAAATGAGCGAGGAGCAGCTGCGTGAACTCAAGGCACAGCAAAAGGCACAAACTCCCTCCGGTGCCGAGGGTTCTGATCCCAGTGATGCGCAGAGCGGCCGTTCTCTTTCCCTGGCGGTAGAGCAAATCAGCATTACCGACAGTGAGCTCAACTACAGCGACGAGTCCGCCGGGCAGCAGGTGCACGCCGCCTTGCACAAGGTAGAGTTGACGGGCTTTAACCTGACCGATCAACCCTTCGAACTCAATGCCGAGGCGAACCTGTCTCTGGAGTCCGCATCGGCGCCAGATGGTGTTATCCCTTTGGCTATCGATCTCAGTGCCATTATGCAGGTGAATGAAAATATCGACCAATTTCAGCTGAGTGATGGCCAATTGCGCCTGGGGGTGGGGCACGATGACGTTGCCCTGGTGAGCGATTTCAGCGCTAGCGCGCAGGACATGCAGGGCGATATGAGTTACGGCGCCTCGTTTGCGCTACAGACATTTAACTTAAAAGAGTTACTGGCAAGCCTGGGAATGGCTGCGCCGCAAACGGCCAATCCAGATGCGCTAAGCCAGGTCTCGCTGAGCACAAAGCTTATCGGCAGTGCGAACACTTTGGCGCTTTCACCCATTGAGGCAAGCGTGGATCAGACCCACTTGAACGGCGAGTTGTCGATTACCGATCTCAGCACTCAGGCGTTACAGCTGACACTGGTGGGCGACTTTATCAATATCGATGACTATTTGCCGCCCCCGGCGCCGCAAACGGACAGCAAAAGTTCGAACCCTGTCAGTGGAACAAGTGGCGGCAAGTCTAAACCTCAGGTGCAAGAGGAGCCTTTACCCCTGGATGCCATTCGCGCGCTAAACGCCAATGTGCAGTTTGATTTTGCCAAGGCCATTGTCAATAAGCTGACCGTGGAAAATATGCGCTTGCGATTGAGCGCAAAAAATGGGGTGATGCAACTGACCGAGGCGAGCCTAAATTCATACCAGGGGCAGTTGCAGGCTCAGGGACAACTGGATGCCCGGGGACGGCGGGCCAAGGCGAGCTTTACCGCCGACATGACAGGGGTGCAACTAGAGCCGTTACTCGAAGATTTGCAGTTAGAGCAGGATATCCAGCTAACTGGCGCATTGAATGTGAAAGCTAAGGGTAATACCAGCGGTGCTTTTGCTTCCGACCTATTTAAGCAGCTTAACGCCGAAGCTAGCATAAGCGGCGTTGAGGTAACCGTTGCACCGCTCAATGTGGAAAAGTATTTCTGCCGGATCGTCGCGTTAACCAAAGACGAGGCAGAAAGCGCCGATGGCAAAACCAGCGAGCAGCGCAGCTGGCCAGAGTTTACCCAAATGAGCGCTCTGGACGGCACCATTCGCTTGAACAATCAGGTGGTAACGGTAGAAAATTTTGAGGCCGGCGTAGACCAGCTACTGTTGGCGACCCAAGGGCAGCTTAACCTGGCCGCCGAAACCTATGACTTCCGCCTGCCTCTTACCTTGCTGGAGAAAACCACCAGCGCCGAAGGCTGCACGGTAAAAAGCAATTACTGGCTCAATCGCAGTTTGTCGCTGCTGCGTTGTAAAGGTTCGCTAGATAATCTTTCGCCGTTAAAAGATTGCGGCCTAGATAGCAAAGCGCTAGAGTCGCTCACCGGCGATTACGCCAAGTACAAGTTGCAAAAAGAGCTTACCCGTAAGCTCGGTGGCGACACCGAGGGCGGCGAGAAAGACGATAAAACCAAGGCGGTGGAGGGCATACTCAACCGTCTGTTAAATCAAGACAAACAATGACAGATGCATTTGCGGCGGCTGTGCTCCGCTGGTTTGACGAGCACGGCCGCAAACACCTACCTTGGCAACAAAACATCACCCCCTACCGGGTTTGGCTGTCGGAAATAATGTTGCAGCAGACTCAGGTAACCACGGTTATCCCGTATTTCGAGCGCTTTACCAATGCTTTCCCCTGTGTGCAGGATTTAGCGGCAGCACCACTCGATGAAGTGCTGCACTTATGGACGGGCCTGGGGTATTACGCCCGCGCCCGCAACTTGCACAAGTGCGCGCAACAGGTGGTCGATGAGCACTGTGGTGCCTTCCCCGAAACCGTAGAAGCGCTGGCGGCGCTGCCTGGTATTGGAGAATCTACCGCTGGCGCCATTGTCAGCATTGCGTTTAAAAAACATGCCGCCATTTTGGATGGCAATGTTAAACGCGTCTTGGCTCGCTATCACGCCATTGCTGGTTGGCCTGGGCAGAGCGGCACATTAAAAGCTTTATGGGAAAAAGCGCGACTACATACCCCCGAGCAGCGCTGTAACCACTATACCCAGGCAATGATGGATTTGGGGTCTATGTTGTGTACGCGCACGCGCCCCGCTTGCGAGAGTTGCCCAGTGGGCGATGGCTGTGTCGCCCGAGCGACTGGGCAACAGCTTGCTTATCCGGGCAAAAAGCCGAAAAAAGACAAGCCGGTTAAAGCCACCTACCTATTAATGCTGCGCTCGCCAGCCGGCGAGTTATTACTGGAGCAGCGCGCCGCGACGGGCATTTGGGGCGGCTTGTGGAGCTTTCCCGAGTTGGCGCTGGAGCAAAAGGTGGCCGAATTTTGCACGACTCGTTATGGCGAACCTGGCACCATAGAGTACTGGGATAGTTACCGCCACACCTTTAGCCACTATCACTTAGATATTACGCCGGTACTGGTGCAGCTGGGCCGAGAGCCTGACCGGGTAATGGAAGCTGGCGGCGCACTTTGGTATAACGTGCACCAGCCCGAAAACGTCGGCCTGGCCGCGCCAGTAAAACGCTTGCTGGAAAGCTTGGCGCGGCTGGACCCTTTATCAGCAAGGCCCGAGGAGAGTTTATGAGCCGCACGGTATTTTGCCGCAAATACAAAAAAGAGCTGCCAGGTTTGGCGCAGCCCCCTTATCCAGGCCCCAAAGGTCAGGATATTTTTGACAATGTAAGCGCCGAGGCTTGGCAGGAGTGGTTGAACCACCAGACAATGTTGATTAATGAAAAGCAATTAAATCTGATGGATACCGGGACAAGAGTGTATCTTGGTGAACAAATGACCAAGTTTTTATCCGGTGACGACTACGACGCCGCCGAAGGATATGTTCCCCCGAAAAACGACAAATAAATTTGTTCTAAGCCCTTGACTCTAAAAGGCGCAAACGGTTTAATACGCGCCTCTTGTGACGGGGCGCCCCGGACAAGAAATGCCCAGATAGCTCAGTCGGTAGAGCAGTGGATTGAAAATCCTCGTGTCGGTGGTTCGATTCCGCCTCTGGGCACCATACAAATTAAAAGGCTCGGTCTTCGGATCGGGCCTTTTTTGTATCTGCAGGGGCGAGTGCGGGCGAAATCGAACCAGCTTTTTATGGTGGTTCGATTGACTCGGGGCGTCCTTGCCCCTCGCCCTTTCGGGTAGCAGAGCTGTCCAGCGTGGCGTCCTGCCGCGTTGTCCGCCTCTGGGCACCATACAAATTAAAAGGCTCGGTCTTCGGATCGGGCCTTTTTTGTATCCGCAGGTTGGGTGCGGGCGAAATCGAACCAGCTTTTTTGGTGGTTCGATTGACGAGAGCCGTCCATGGCTCTCGCCCTTCGGGCAGCAGAGCTGTCCAACGCGGCGTCCTGCCGCGTTGTCCGCCTCTGGGCACCATACAAAATAAAAGGCTCGGTCTTCGGATCGGGCCTTTTTTGTATCGGCAAGTTGGCTGCGGGTGAAATCGAATCAGATCTGTATGGCGGTTCGACCAAATGCGTCGCATTTAGCAACAAGCGCAGCGAAGCCCGCAGGGGCCCAATACCGGTTGAGCTATTGGGAGACTTCACTCGGGCTACAGCCCGGGCTGCCTTCTCTGCCATCGGTCTTTGGCCCTCGCCCTACGGGCAGCTCATAGGCCTCATTACTCTGAGCCGCTTCAGGACGAGATCTGCAAAATGCTGTCTTGGATGGCAGATTCTCCATACCTGCAAATTAAATTGACAACGTTGTCTTTTGGGGGTAGTGTCCAGTCTAGGGTGTAAAGATTGGGTGCCTGCGCGATACTGGGGCCTGAAAAATAATGATGAGACTGCTACGGCGGCAAAAGGTGTATTCATAATGACTGAACAAAAATCGACACAGGCTTCGCAGAGTGCTGTCGTTCCGATGACCATTGTGGCCATCTTATTTTTTATTCTCGGCTTTGCTACATGGTTAAACGGCTCTTTAATGCCTTACCTGCAGCAAATTCTACGGTTAACGCCATTTCAAGCCTCACTGATTCTGTTCTCTTTTTACATTGCAGTGACTTTCACCGGTATCCCCTCTGCGATGATCGTTAAAAAGGTAGGCTATAAGAATGGCATGGCGCTCGGGATGGGCACCATGATGCTTGCCGGTTTGCTGTTTATTCCTGCGGCTAAAACCCAGGTTTTTGCGCTGTTCCTTTTTGCTCAGCTGGTTATGGGCACTGGGCAAACTCTGCTGCAAACTGCCGTTAATCCATATGTCGTGCGGATTGGCCCGGAAGAGTCAGCGGCGGTGCGTGTAAGCATTATGGGTATTCTGAATAAGGGGGCGGGTATCTTCGCTCCGATGGTGTTTACTGCGCTCATTGTCAGCAATTTTACCGGTCTGGTAGGTCAGGAGCTCTCCCAGGAAAACATCAACGATATGGCAAACAGTTTGGTGCTGCCTTATCTGGGGATGGCGCTGTTTATGGGATGCTTGGCGCTTGCGGTTAAATTCTCACCCCTGCCCGAACTTGAAGACGGTGAGCAGCACGAGTCTGGCAAAGGTGATGTGAAAGCCGTGCTGGCGCACCCGAGTTTGGTGCTGGGCGTGGTTGCTATCTTTTTGTATGTCGCTGTGGAAGTGATTGCCGGCGATACCATTGGCGCTTATGCGCTGTCGCTGGGTATCGGCAATTACAGTGTTATGACCTCCTACACCATGGCGTGTATGGTGATTGGTTACATTCTTGGGATTCTTTTAATTCCCCGTGTCATTTCTCAGCAGACAGCTCTGAGCGCCTCGGCGGTGCTGGGCTTTGTGTTGGTTTTGGCACTGACTATGGTGGATCGCGACAGCGCCATAATAGCCAATGCTATTTTGGTCCCTTTTGGCGCAAGTGCGTTACCCGATACCGTAATGCTTCTCGCGCTGTGCGGGTTCGCCAATGCGGTGGTTTGGCCCGCAGTTTGGCCTTTAGCGTTGTCGGGCTTAGGGCGGTTAACCAGTGTTGGCTCGGGTCTGCTGGTGATGGGTATTGCCGGTGGCGCCTTCGGCCCTGTGTTGTACAGCCTGGCCTCTGGTTCATCCGGTGCAGCCGATGGGCAACAGCAAGGTTACTTAGTGATGTTGCCCTGCTATTTGTACATCCTGTTTTATGCGCTGAAAGGACACAAGATGACACGCTGGAAAAATTCTGCGACTTCTACAGCGGCGGCCGATCAAAGTTAGTCAATCGATTACGCTTTTGTTAATTTTTTGCCCGGCTTTAGCCGGGCTTTTTTTGTTTGTTAGTCCAGCTGCTCGTTTACATGAGTCATGATGTTGCGGTAGGTATCGGTCCAGTAAAGGTCGCGATTTTTGTCGAGATACTCTAACAGTTCGCGGTGCGCCTGATCGCTAACGGCTAAGTGGTCGCCGCCAATACCGTGAAAAATAATATGTACCAGCCCGCCATCGGCGGCCTCTTGCTTCACAAAATTGATCAGTTCAGTACCGCTTTGACCATCTGGCAGAACAAGCGAGCCGAACACTTCTGGTAAATTTGTCTCCGCACCTTTTATTGCGATAAATAAATCCGCGACCGTATTGAGATAGTCGCCATCGGCGGTTTGTGTGTGGCCACAGGGCGGGGTAAAGGTACGCAGAGTTTCGCCGTCTATTGCGTGTAAAAAGCTATTGGCAAGCATAACTTCTTCGCGCATTTGTTCACGGGTGCGCGAGTCCATATCGTTATATGGTTTTACCCACTCGGTTCCGGGTTGCGATTTGCTGCAGGGGTGAAACAGCGTGTGATTTCCCAGCTCGTGCCCCTGGGCTGCAGCTGCGCGCCACTGCTCTAGGCGTGCAGGCACTACTTCTGAGGCGAGAGTGAGATAAAACGAGCCGCGCAAATTAAACTGGTTGAGTGCCGGGATGGCGTTATCCAGTTGGCTGTTGAGTGCATCATCGTAGGACAAGCTGACTGCGGCGCGTTGCCCTTGGGGCCATTTAAAGGTGTCTGCTTGCGCGAGACCCGCGCAAGTTAGCAAGGCTATAAAGAGCCAAATTACGGGTTTCATTTTTGTTCTCCGCTTAATGTTTCAGTTTTAGCAATAGGTTTTACCCCGCACATAAGTATGCAAGGAATTGGCTTGTTAGTTTTGCAAAGTTTGCGAAATTTACCTTGAGGTGACTTGTTAGCGGGTTCTGGTTTTGTTGTAAGTTCATGAAAATAAAAGACATTTTTAGTTGGTATGCTTTCTGCTCTCACTCTGGCCATCAACAGTAAAATGGTGAAAGCGCATGAGTATAGTAAAACAACAAGTATCAAAACGTACATTGTTAGCTACCTGCATTATGGCCTTGGGGTTAACGGCTTGCGGTAGTGACAGTGATGACTCTTCCAGCCCGGCTGTCTCTTCTTCCAGTAGCAGTTCTGTGGTCAGTAGCTCCAGTAGCTCAGAACAAAGCAGCGTTTCTTCCAGCAGTTCGGTTGCGGAAAACACAGCTCCCATTGTTAATGCCGGCGCAGACCAAATGGTTGCGGCAGGAGATGAAGTAAACCTGATTGCCGATGCCAGCGACAGCGATGGCGAGGTGGCAAGCATGATTTGGCAACAGGTATCTGGACCTCGCACTCCGCTCACGGTTGTGGACCAAGCCAGTGGCCATTACCGATTTACAGCGCCTAATACCGGTGTGGACACAACAGCCGCGATGCAGTTTCGTTTGACCGCCACCGATGATGAAGGTGCAACCAGTGCAGACACCATGATGGTTACGGTGAGTCGGGTGAATCAAAAGCCCGTGGTAAACACAGGTAATTTACGCACAGTAGCCGATCAGGCGAATGTTACTTTGGGCGCTACGGCCTATGATCCAGATGGCGAAATTGTCAGCTTTGAGTGGCAGCAAGTCGATGGGCCGAGTGTGGAATTGGAGTCAGCCAACACTCAAACCGCTAGCTTCATGGTGCCCGAGTCGGAGCAAGAGCAGCGCTTTCGTTTTAGCTTACGAGTAGAAGACAATGAAGGCGCGGTAGCAACGGATACGGTTACCATCGTTGCTACTACTGCCAATGTACCTGTAGTTGATTTGGAGTTTCCTCCAGCAAATGGTGTTTACGGCGAAACAGAAATTGATGTGTTTGGTAAGGTAGCCGTGGTTGGAGAGTCTGAGCTAACTAAGGTTACCGTGGATGCCGGTGTCGCTCCGGTGGAGGCTAGTCTAGGTTCCGATGGCCACTGGCGCGCGAATAATGTTGCTCTGCCTGAGGGTGAGACGAACGCTCGCGTGATGGTATCGGCATACGACAGCCTGGGACGTGTGGGATATACAGAATCGGTGCTCACGCTGTCACAGACCGCGCGCACTGGCGGCGGTGAATTGTGGGTTCAGTCTACCGCCATGGTGTTGGCGCCCAATGGCGAGGAGGCCTGGGTGTTAGCCTCGGGTACACAGGAGTCCGACCTGAAGCTGATTTCCATCGATTTGTCGAGCGGATACCGCACCGACGATATCACGGATTTTTCTGATGTTTCCCTCGGTGAATCGGCCACTACCTTCACGGACATTATCTATGACTCCCAGGCCGATCTGTTTTATTTAAGCGGGTGGTCTGAAGAGGAAGTGGAAGACCCAGCAACGGGGGAGGTTTATACCAAAGGTGAGGGTAAGCTGGTTACGGTGGCGAGATCGGATGGTGAGCGCAAGAATTTACCATTGACGTTGAATGATGAAGCCGCGCTTATTGGCCCTCAAGGTTTATACTTGCATTCGGATGGTAGCTTTTATATTGCTGATGAGTTTGCCGGACGAGTGATTCGTTATCAGCCCGAAACTGGAGAGACATCAATTGTCGCGGACGAGTCGACATTAGATGTTAAGGTGGATTCGCCCGTCCAGCTAGGTTGGGACGATAATATGCAGCGTTTACTTGCTATGCACCGGTCATCAGCCACAGTGGATTTAGTGGGTATCAATGTGGCAGAAGTACCTGCTTATTCCACCATGATATCGCTTGGGGAGTCAGTTTCGTTTGGTCCCGCGCTTCTGGAAACGTCCGAGGCATTGGCGGTCGACCAGTTAAACAACCGGGCATTTGTACTGACTAGAAATGCAGATAACATTACCGCCATCAACCTTGCTAATGGCGAGCGCAGTGTGCTGGTTGAGGATGTCGATCCGCGTGGCGCGGCATCGAAAGATATGGTTTATCAGGCTGCCACTGGTTTAATTTATGTCGTCGGCGGCGAGGATTATTACCAGAAATTGCAGGTGGTCGATCCTGAAAGCGGCGATAGGGTCGTGGTCAGCAGTAGTCGGTTTTAATACAAGAGGCACCGGCTAGATGCCGGTGCCCTGTTTCGACTTGGTGGCTGCAACGAGTTTTATGCCCCAACTGCGCAGCTTTTCAAACCCCGCAAGGCAAATCAGCACTGCTGCTATTGCGGCACAAACTCCCCACAGTCCCAAAGATTGGTGTTCGGCAAAGCAAGTCCAGATAAATTGCCCCACACATAAAGCGGCCACGAACAAAAGCGTCGGCTTGCGGCCGATCAGCTCGACGATGAAAACCCCGAGGGGGGCTCCTAAGGCCACCACCGGGGCCGCGGCTAACCAATTATCGTAGACGCCGGGCTGCCAGCTGTCGGTAGCGCTTTTTAATATAACGCCATAAAGCGAGTTAAATGCCATGATTACCACGGATGTAGGAATGGCAATCTTCAAATCAGCGCGACACAAAAGCACCAGTGCGGCGTAGATTACCATGTCGATTCCCACCCCGGTAATGGCCACCGCAAGGGCGCTGGCGGCAAAGCCTAGCGCAAAGCCGACTTTGATATCCCACTTTTCGTTGAAGTCTGTCATCCCTGTATGGCTAGCTATTTCCTGGATGCGATAAAGATGCAGCAATCCGAAGCTGCCCCACAGTACAGCGAAGGTCAGCTTGATCCATAAGTCCGCAAACAAAGGTGCGAGGAAAAAGATGCCCAGTGGGGTACCCAACAAAGCTCCTGCAGTCGCGCCTTTAAGTAGCGACCAGGCCAAAGGTTGACGGCGCGCAAAGATAAAAATGCTGGCGCTGACCATACCGATAGACTGCACAGCGAAGCTAAAGTCCCGGCCCAAACTTGCCGGTAGGTCAAAAAAGAGCACCAGTACCGGAAATCCCACAGTGCCTCCTCCCATGGGGGTGGAGCCTGCGGCATAGCTGCCAATTGCCATTGCCAGCGCTATGGGCCAGTGGGCTTTGGCCGTTTCCCAAGCGCCCTCGGCTTGGATTAACCAGAACCAGGCCAGATAAAAAATTGCCAGCCAGAGAAACCAGACCCACAGCCGGGGTTTGGGTTTTGGTTTGATGGACATAGAGGGAGGTGACTCCGGTGTGCTTTGCGTCGTGATCAGTCTTATTCGGGGGCTATGATACGTTATATTGGTAGTTAGCACACGGCGCTACTGGATTTCAGGGGCGCTGAACCTCTAAACTGTTTGGCACATTAATCATTAAAAAGAGGGTGGTATGGCTGACCCCGTAAAACCAGCAGATTACCGCAGCCTCGGATGCGATGAGTGCGCCTGTGGCCAAGCCTTGGGGTTCGATTTCTCCATGGCGTTTCAGCCGATTGTGGATCTTCAGCTAAGAGAGGTCGTCGGTTACGAGGCTTTGTGTCGCGGTGTCAATGGTGAGTCTGCCGCTTCGGTGATCGCGCGGGTTGATCAAAGCAATCTCTATCGCTTTGATCAGACCTGCAGGGTGAAAGCGATTGAGTTGGCGGCAAAGCTCAATTTAAAAGGCTATTTGAGTATTAACTTTTTACCCAACGCGGTCTATCGCCCCGAACTTTGTATTCGCACCACCCTCGCGGCTGCCAGGCGGCATGGGTTTCCGGTAGAGCGTATTATGTTCGAGATTACCGAAGTGGAGCAGGTGGGGGACTCCGCACACTTGCGCACCATTGTCGATTATTACCAACGCACCGGTTTTATCACGGCGTTGGATGATTTCGGCGCGGGCTATGCGGGGCTGAACTTGCTCTCGAGCTTTCACCCGGATGTGGTTAAGCTCGATCGTGAGCTGATCAGCAATATCGACCAGTCGGAAGTAAAGCAAATTATTTTGCGCCACCTGCTGGCGATGTGCGACGAGCTGGATATTCTTATACTGGCAGAGGGGGTCGAGAAGCGCGAAGAGCTGGAGATACTCTTGAGTATGGGAGTAAAACGCTTCCAGGGGTACTTATTTGCCAAGCCCGGTTTTGAGTGCTTACCAGAGGTGAGCTGGCCGTAGGGGGGGCGCCAGCTGCTGTTAAATTTACAAGACGGTTTCTGTCCTTTGCGCCTTTTCGGGGCGCTCTAATCTTCAATTGCCTTTTCTGTGCCCTGTTTTTGTGTGACCAGCCCTCGAAATTACCCGTTTTATTCATTGGAACAACCTTTGCGTAGCGACTAGTATCAGTGAGAAATTACTGATTCACACACCGTTGTTTACGCAGGGGATTTATGACGCAGTACTGGCAGCAACTGATGAGCGAGGCGCAGCAGATGCGGCGTCAACTTCACAGCGAGCCTGAGCTCGGATGGCAGGAGACAGATACCGCCGCTGCTATCCGTCAGCAGCTTGATGCATTGTCCATACCTTGGCGTGCCTGCGCTAATACAGGTACTCTGGCTAGACTCAATCCTGAAGGTAAAGGTAAGCACATAGCGCTGCGCGGTGACATAGACGCGCTGCCAATCAACGAACAAACATCCAGCCCCTGGAAGTCCAACCGCGCAGGTTGCATGCACGCCTGCGGTCACGATGGCCATACAGCCGCTCTGCTCGCAAGTGCCGGTTGGTTGAAACACGTCGAGTCTCAATTAGACGGCCCGGTCACCTTGGTGTTTCAGCCCGCAGAGGAGGGCGGCCATGGTGCGCGCGAAATGATTAACGATGGCGCACTTGAGAGTGTGGACTGTATTTACGGCTGGCACAATTGGCCGGCTATTGAGTTTGGCAAACTGCTGTGCCCAGATGGCATTGTTATGTGCGGTAACGGCACTTTTGAGATCGAGCTGCAGGGCGTGGGTGGACACGCCAGTCAGCCCGAGCTGTGCCGCGATCCAATACTGGCTGCCAGTGCGCTGGTTCAAGCTTTACAGCAAATCGTAAGCCGGCGTCTCGCACCGCAGCAAGCAACGGTAGTGAGCATAACTTCTATCGACGCTCACAGTGCCCCTACCGTGATTCCCGAGCGCGCCGTAATTGGCGGTAGTATCCGAGTATCCGACACCCAGGCCCGCGATCAGGTGAACCATTTAATCGAATCGATCAGTCACCAGGTGGCGGCCAGCTATGATGTTGGTTGCAAGGTTAAGATTATGCCTCGCTACCACGCCACTATTAATCATGCGTCTGCGGCGGCGAATGTCCGCAACGCTTGGACGGCACTCTATGACAAAGAGTCACTGGATTGCAAAAGTTTGGTGCCTATCATGGCATCGGAAGACTTTAGCTATTACCTGCGGGAAATTCCCGGCGCTTTTGCGCTGATCGGTGCTAATGATGGCGGAACTCATCATGGACATCCCTGCCACAGTCCCTATTACGATTTTAACGATCGGCTGCTAGAGCCGGTCACGCGGTTATACAGCCAACTTGTAGGAGCCCCTTTACCCGATTGATTGAAAACCCATAAAACACTGCGACACGCGTGACTTAGGAGAAAGCTATATGAGCATATTTGAACAGCGTGAGTCTGAGATTCGTGGCTATTGCCGCGTGTATCCCGTGGTTTTTGACACGGCCAGCAACGCCCGCCAGAAAGATGACCAAGGAAATGAGTATATCGATTTTTTTGCCGGCGCCGGGGTGCTGAATTTTGGCCATAACAACGAGCGCATGAAGCGAGCGGTTATTGAGTACATTGAGAGAGACGGGGTGACCCACCACCTGGATATGCATAGCACAGCGAAACAGACGTTCATGGAGAGCTTTACTAAAACCATCCTTGAGCCTCGCGGTATGCCCCATAAAATGCAGTTTATGGGCCCCACCGGCACGAATGCAGTCGAAGCTGCATTAAAAATTGCTCGCCGTGCTACCGGTCGCACTGACATTGTCTCATTTACCCACGGTTTTCACGGCATGACTTTAGGGGCTTTGGCTTGCACTGCTAACCAAGCGTTTCGTGGCGCTGCTGGGGTTCCCTTAACTCACGTGTCGCACTTTCCTTTCGGTGCTGATAAGCACACCAGCGATAACCCTCTAAGCGATGGCAAAGAGGTGATTGAACAGTTGCGCGCACTTTATCGTGACGGTTCCAGTGGCTTTTTACCGCCTGCGGCGTTTTTGGTCGAGACCATTCAGGCCGAAGGCGGGGTGAATGTGGCCGATAAAAAATGGCTGCAAGACTTGCAGGCATTGGCTCGCGAAGTTGGTGCTCTGTTGATTTTGGATGATATTCAAGCTGGATGTGGACGTACCGGTTCATTCTTTAGCTTTGACGATTATGATATCGATCCGGATGTAATTTGCCTGGCGAAAGGTTTGGGCGGTTGGGGCACGCCGATTGCTATGAACTTGGTCAAACCCGAGGTTGACAAACATTGGAATCCCGGCGAGCACACAGGCACCTTCCGCGGCCAGGCTCTAAGTTTCGTTGCTGGTAATGAAGCTATTGCTTATTTTGAAGATGAAAATTTCCTGCAGGGGGTTCGCGACAAAGGCGAGACCATGCTGAAAAAAGTATCGCCGCTGGAGAATAAGTTTGCCAAAGTGCAGGTGCGCGGGAAAGGCATGATGCTGGGGGTCGATGTCGGCTCCGGAGAAAATGCCAAAAAAATCGTCACTGAATGTTTTGCCGATGGTTTGCTAGTGGCCGCCTGCGGCTCGGGTGGTCGAGTGGTTAAACTGATTCCGCCGCTTACCATTCCCGAGGAAGATTTAGAGGCTGGTCTGGAAACCTTTGTGCGCCACGCAGAGAAAGTTATGGAGGCTGCCGCATGATCCAACGCGATGATATGACATTTCCATTTGAGGAGTACGAGCGTCGTTTGGGCGAGTTGCGTACTCGAATTGCCGAGCGCCATCTGGACGCGGTAGTGATCACCGATCCGGAAAATATTATGTATTTAACGGATTATCAGACCACCGGTTACTCGTTTTTTCAGGCTTTAGTAGTACCGCTAGAACAAGAGCCTTTTATGATCACCCGGGCCATGGAAGAGTCCAATATTTTTGCTCGTACCTGGGTCGAACGGACCCGGCCTTACCCAGATACTGGCGGCGCGATTCAAATGTTGGTGGATGCACTGCGCGAATTTGGCCTCGCTAATAAACGTATTGGTTACGAGCGTAACAGTTATTTCTTCCCTGCTTATCAGCAGGACTTTATTCACACAACTTTAACCGATGGCAAGCTTCTCGATTGCTTTGGCATTGTCGAAGAAGGGCGTGTGTGTAAGTCGCCGCTGGAAATTGACATTATGCGTAAAGCGGCCGTGGCTACCGAGAAAGGTATGCAGGCGGGTATTGAGGCCTGTATGGCAGGTGCCACCGAAAATGAAATTGGCGCTGCAATCAGTGCGGGCATGTTCCGCGCCGGCGGCGAGCCGCCAGCGGTTATGCCCTATGTTACCTCCGGCCCGCGTACCATGATCGGCCACGCCACCTGGGAGGGGCGCACGGTACAACCGGGTGAACACGTATTTTTGGAAGTGGGCGGCTGTTTTCGCCGCTATCACACCGCCATGATGCGCACGGTAGTGCTGGGTGATCTAACCGATTCGATGTACAAAGCGCAGGAAAAAATGAAGCAGGCGCTGACAGTCGTGCACGACTACTTTCAGCCGGGTATGACAGTGTCGGATGCGGATAATTTAATTCGCAACATCATTTCCGATAACGATGTAGGTGCACGTTTAATTACTCGCTCTGGCTATGCAATTGGCATCGCTTTTCCGCCCAGCTGGGATGAAGGTTACATGGTGAGCTTAAAGCAGGGTGAATCGACGGTGTTAAAAGAAGGCATGACCTTCCATATTATTCCCTGGATGTGGGGCGTGGATGGCGATAAGACCTGTGGTATCTCAGATACTATCCATATTACCTCTGAGGGCTGCGAGTCTTTCTTTACTATGGATCGCGATTTTACCGTAAAAGCCGATCAGGGCGCCGACGTTGCCAAGCTTGACGAGCACCGGAAAAAATCGGCAAAAGCCGATAAAAAAGCTAAGCAGGAGCAAGCCGAAGAATCCGAGAGTCAATCCTAGGAGGCAGTATGTTAACGGCAAATAATCCCTATACCGGAGCCACCATCGCAGAATACCCCTCGCTGAATGAACAGCAGATGGCAGAACAGATTGCCGCTGCAAAAGAGGCTTTTTCGGCCTGGCGCGACACAGGCTTTGCCGGCCGCGCCAAAGTGCTGAATGCGGTGGCGGCCGAGTTGCGCAGCCGCAAGGATCATCTGGCAAAACTGATGGCCCAGGAGATGGGGAAACCAGTGAAAGAAGGCGGACCGGAAGTCGAAAAAGCCGCCTGGTGCGCCGAGTTTTATGCGCAAAATGCAGAGAAGTTTTTGCAGCCTGATTATATCGATTCGGATGCATCCACGAGTTATGTTTGCTATCAGCCGCTCGGCACTTTGCTCGGTATTCTGCCCTGGAATGCGCCGCTTTGGTTGGCTTTTCGCTATTTGGCGCCGGCACTCATGGCGGGCAATACCTGCGTTATGAAGCACGATCCCAATGTGCCAGCCTGTGCTCAGGCAATAGCCGAGGCTTTTGTCGCGGCCGGAGCGCCGGAGAATATTATGGTGAATCTGCCCATCACCACCGAGCTGGCCGAGAGTGCGATTCGCCACCCGGATATTGCCGCTGTGTCTTTTACCGGTTCAGCCAATGCCGGCGCTAAGGTGGCGGCGGTAGCGGGCAGCGAAATTAAACACTGCGTGCTTGAGTTGGGCGGCTCCGACCCCTGTATTGTTATGGCCGATGCCGATTTAGCTACCGCCGCTGATATTGCTGTGTTGTCGCGCATAATCAACGCCGGGCAGTCGTGCATTGCGGCCAAACGAATATTGGTCGAGAAGTCGGTGTACAGTGAATTTACCGTGATGGTGGAAGAGCGGCTGGCCAAACTCAAGATGGGAGACCCCCAGTTGCCGGATACCGATATTGGCCCTATCGCCCGGGAAGACTTACGGCATAATCTGCACCGTCAGGTTGCCGACTCGGTGAGTAAAGGCGCCAGTTGTCTGTTGGGCGGCGAACTACCAGCGGGTGAAGGTTATTTTTATCCTCCGACCTTACTTGCCGATGTCCATCCAGAGATGCCAGCTTTTTGCGAAGAGACTTTTGGCCCGGTAATGGCTTTGACACCCGTTGCCGATATCGACGAAGCGCTCGCGCTTGCCAACCAAACCGAGTACGGCTTGGGAGCGGCTATTTGGACGGCGCAGGTCGATAAGGCCGAGCAATGGGCTGGCGTAATAGAAACCGGCCAAGTCGCCATTAACGGCATAGTGAAAACAGACCCGCGGCTGCCCAGTGGTGGCGTTAAGCGCTCGGGTTTTGGCCGCGAGCTAGGCCCCCATGGTATTCGTGAATTTGTTAACGCCAAACAGGTGTGGATGAAATAGAGCGCGAGTGCGGTTGACGGAGTACGGGAAAAGGACATTCTGTCCGTACCCCGTACCCCGTACCCCGTACCCCGTACCCCGTACCCCGTACCCCGTACCCCGTACCCCGTACCCTGCCTGCACTGTAACGGGTTACATGGACCCCAAAAGCTGCTAAGCTTGCGCCAGTTTTGATAACAACAATCGCAACATTTCGCGTAGCTACACTGGTGCCCTATGAATTTACTGCAGCGACTTTCCCTATTTTCTCTTTCGTTCTTCTGTGCCCAAGTCCTGGCGTTCGACAGCTTTATCACCCGCGATGGGCATCGTTTACTGGATGGTGATCAAGAGTTCCGTTTTGCCGGAATTCATGCCCCTGAGCTGCATCGCATTGAAGACGACGCGCGCGGTGTATGTGAAGCTGACCCCCGTGGCTGGGGCCAGTATTTTCGCTGGCCTACGGCCGACGAGCAGGAAAACTGGATCAAGGCGCTGGTAAGAAGCGGCCACAAAGCGATGCGGGTTTATGTCTTATCCATTGAGACGCCCTACGACGAGGCGTGTGGTCGCGAAACCCATATACTTGCACCCGCCGAGCCCGGCGGCATGCCGCGGCTAAACGAGGCTGCCATGGTGCATTACGATCGCATGATTGCACTGGCGGAGAAACACGGCTTGCGGTTGATTTTGCCGTTTATTGATCATTGGAAATGGTGGGGTGGGCGCGAGCAGCTAGCCGCGTTTTACGATGAAACGGCAGACGATTTTTACGCGACGGACAGTAAAACCTTCGCCGCCTATCACGCCATTGTTCGTCAGGTGATTAACCGCACTAACACTATCACCGGGCGACAGTATAAAGATGAAAAGGCCATTATGGCCTGGGAGACCGGCAACGAGCTAAAAGAATCAACAGAGCCATTTGTGCGTAAAACGGCGGCTTTGATTAAATCACTCGATAGCAATCATCTGGTGATTGATGGTACTTATTTGAAGATCAATCAGTTTTCCTTAACTGATCCCAACGTGGATATTATTTCTAACCACTTTTATACCACCAATGAGAACAACAACCCCGAACAGGTGCGCAAAGACTTACAGGCAATTGATGCACAGAAAGTGTATTTGATCGGTGAGTTCGGCTTGCGCGATGCCAAAGGCTTGAATGCGATCATGCAGGCGGCAGTAAACACCGAGCATAAAGGAGCACGTGCAGCGGGCGCGTTTATTTGGGGCTTTCGCGGACACCGCCACAATGGCGGTTTTTACTGGCATAAAGAATACACCGGCCATTACAGCTATCACCTGCCGGGTTTTCCCGAGGGCGAACCCAATGAAGAGCAAGCGGTGGTAGATTTAGTACGCAAGGCTCAGGCGCAAATGGCGGGCCTGGATGCGGCTGCGCCACTGCCCGCACCCGAACCTCCAGTTTTGCGCCCAATCGTCGACCCGCGCGAGCGCATCAACTTTATGGGTGCTCCTTTGGGACGCTATTACCGCATAGAGCGCGCTACGTCGGAAGCTGGCCCCTGGAAGGTCATTGCCGATAAAGTCTCCGACGGCATTCAAGAGTATCGCCCATTAGAGCAGGCAATATCTAAAGACACCTCTGAGCTGGTGCCGGGCGAAACCTATTATTACCGGGTAATTGCGAGTAACGAGAGTGGCGAGTCTGCCCCCTCCAATGTTCGCCAGGTGGTTTTGCCTTAAGCATTCTGCGCCGCTAGACTAGGCCGCTCGGATTGGGGCCTGAGCGGGTTTATGAATAAAGCGAATCTAAAAAGACTCATGTTAATGGCGGTGCTGGGTGCGGCCTTGGCCGGCTGCTCCAGTACACCTTCCTATGGCGATCTGCCCGAAACACTGAGTGTGCGCATTTTGCCTAATAGCAGCAAGCAGTTTATTTACCGTGTCGGGTTGTCACCGGAGATGGACCGCAAGGCCAATATCCGCCGTGGCCCCACACGCGCCCCCGATAAGCGGGACTATAAAAAACTTAAGGCGCGGACAGGATATGTGGTGGCGGCCACTGGCTACTGTCGCGATGGTTTTTTGGAGCTGGATTTTCGCCTGAGCAACTATGTGCAGTGGCTGCGCGGGGAGTGCCGCGAAGGGGCCAGCGCTGATGATATGCAAGCTTACGGTGATATCACCAGTCTGCCGTTGGACAATTTGCCGGAAGAATAATCCTATCTACTATCAGGTTCGCCCTGCTTAAGCTTTTTCGGTAGCGTCCCGCGCTTGCGGTATAATGCCGCCCCTTTCTTCCGGAGCTTTCGCCATGTCACTCGCCAGTTTGTACCTCAAACCGCAGATGGACCGCCGTCTCAAGCGTGGTCACTTGTGGATTTATAGCAATGAAGTGGATGTAAAACGCTCGCCGTTAAAAGCGCTTGAGCCGGGGTCGCAAGTTCAGGTGTTTAGTGCAAAAGAGCAGTTGTTGGGGGTGGCCCAGGTTAATCCTGCCAATTTAATCTGCGCCCGCTTGGTGAGCCGCACCGCCCAACCTCTGGCGTACGACCTTCTCTATCGGCGGCTGGAGCTGGCGCTGCAGTTGCGTCAACTCGCATTCAAAGAGCCATATTATCGTTTGGTGTACGGCGACAGTGATTGGTTGCCGGGGGTAGTGGTGGATCGTTTCGGTGATTACTTGATTGTGCAGATTGCCAGTGCGGGTATGGAGCAGTTAAAAGAGTCTCTGGTACAGGCGCTGGTAGATTTGCTTAGCCCTCGCGGGGTGTTGCTTGCCAATGATCATAGTGCCCGCGAGCTGGAAGGCTTAACCCGCTATACCCAGGTCGCTTATGGGGAAGTGCCCGCCGAAGTGGAGCTGGTGGAAAATGGAGCACGCTTTTTGGCGCCCGTGCAGACGGGACAAAAAACCGGCTGGTTTTACGATCACCGACAGGGACGTAAGCTGCTTAACCAGTGGGCCGGTGGGTCGCGGGTGTTGGATGTATTTTCTTATATTGGCGGTTGGGGCATTCAAACTGCGGTTGCCGGCGCGCGCGAGGTTGTCTGTGTCGATGCTTCCCAAGCGGCTACCGACCAGGTACTGCGCAATGCTGAGCTGAACCATGTAGCAGACACAGTGAGCGTGCGAACGGGGAAAGCCATTGATGTGCTCAAACAGCTAATTGCGGCGGGTGAAAAGTTCGATGCAGTGGTGCTCGACCCGCCAGCGTTTATCAAAAAGCGCAAGGACCAAAAGGCCGGCGAGGCAGCCTATCGGCATATTAATGAGCTGGGTTTAAAGCTGCTGAATCCGGGCGGGCTCTTGGTGTCGGCTTCCTGCTCTATGCATTTGGCTGAAGAGACCTTGCTGGATATTGTTCGGGGCAGTGCGCACAAGTTGGGTCGCGATGCGCGGGTGATTGCGCGTCAAGGGCAGGGCGCGGACCACCCGATTCATCCGGCTATTGCGGAGACTTGCTATCTGAAGGCGGTGTTTGCTCGGGTGTTTGCGCAATAAAATCTAATAAAATAGCCGTATCGGGCAGTTTGTTTTGTGCCACCTCTGCCAGCTGATCTTTAATGATGGCGTAAAGCTGCTCATCAGACATGCTCAGGCTGGCGTCGAATTGTCTTGTGCTAGCGAGTAAACCCTCTAGACCGCTGAGCAGGTTCTGTGGGTTCTGGCATAGATCCGCCGCAAAAACGCATTCGTTTTGCGCTAGCGTGTTCACTGCTGCTGCCATTGCCTCGCGCCACAGCATCAGGCGCCCCAGTGGGGGCAGCTGGTAGTAGGCTGAGCTTATACTCGAGTGTTTAGATCGCCAAAGGTTGGTTAGCGCTTCTAGATCGTCACACAGTATTTTCGATGTCAGAGCGAGCAAATCGCGCCGCCGGTTTTGTGGTCTTTGCTGCGGGCTGAGCGAATCTGTGCCCTGCTCGGTGGCGATAAAATCTTCGGCTTGCCGCTCGCCGTTTTCGCCGAATAATAAAAACTCCAACACATGCAGGCCCAGCAACGCCTCGCTGTCGTCGGTCAGCTGGTGCTGATCGGTTAAGGTCGCGCGATTAATAGGCGTCGAAAAGTCGTGCACTAAACCGCTGTAAGGATAGCCTGCGACTGCGTCGATAAAGCCGGGGGCAATAGGTTGGCTGTCAATGCGATTTATCTGCCCTGCCAATGGTGCAAATAAATCCGGGCTTACAGTTGCCAGTGAAAAGGCGGTGGCGTTCTCGATGACAGAGCCGTGCAATGCCAGCCAGGCTTGCTGAGTGGCGTGCAGGTTTTTCTCATCCGTTGCTCGCAGCAGTTGTTGTACCGCCTGGCTGAGTTGTGCGCATTGTAAGTTGCTATTATCGATGCTCTGCGCGGCGATTTGCCACAGCTGGTCACTTAGCTGTTCTGCGGCTGCGCTCTGTGCCTCAATGGAAGCACCGGTGCTAGCAGGGGCCGGCACCGGCTTTTGTTGCGGCTCACAACCGGCTATGAGTGCCAAAAGTGCAAACAACAATACTAAGCGCACGGGGTTATTCGCTCCGTAGGTCCAGCACGGGCCATTGGCGCTCGACGGCAATGGCCTCCAGTCGCTCGTCAGGGTTTACCGCCACTGGGTTGCTTACTTGTTCCAGCAAGGGCAAATCGTTGATCGAATCGCTGTAAAAGTAGCTGCCCGCAAGGGTGTGGGTAGAGTGTTGCAGCCACTGCTGTAAATTGATGACCTTGCCGTCACCAAAGCAGGGAGTTCCGAGGTAATTGCCCGTATAGCAATTGTCGATCACTTCGGGGTCGGTGGCGAGAATTTCGTCCACCCCTAAAAGCTCGGCAATAGGGCGGGTTATAAACCCGTTGGTGGCAGTAATGATCAGCAAGTAGTCACCGCGCTCGCGGTGTTGCTGCAGTAATCGCGTGGCGGCGGGCAGTAACAGCGGCTTAATCGCTTGTTCGAGATAGCGCTGATGGATTTTTTGCCACTCGGCGCTGGTTCGCTCGGGCAAGGGCGATAGTGCAAAGCGAAGGTAGGCGTCGATATCCAGTTGCGCCGCTTGGTAATCCTGGTAGAAACGATCGTTCTGCTGGCGGTAGCTGGCCTCGTCGACCAGCCCTTCAGCGATCAAAAACTCGCCCCACAGGTGGTCGCTGTCGCCGGCGATAAGGGTGTTGTCTAGGTCAAAAATGGCCAGTGCCACGGGCTGCCTCCGAATAAAAAGTGCGTAGCATAGCTTTGGCTTGGCCAAGCTGCCAGTGTCGCGGGCGAGATTTGCTATAGTGGCTTGCGCAAGGCCTCCAGATAGCAAAAGAGCGAATTGCTGTGCAATAAGGTTTTGTGGAACAATGCGGGGAGTTTTTCTCTGTGTGCCCACACCGAGGCTAAGTACAGAATATATAACGGGAATTTAACGTGATAGATGCCGATGGCTTTCGCCCCAACGTGGGTATTATGCTCAGCAATGATCAGGGGCAGCTGCTCTGGGCCCGGCGTGTGGGTGGCCAGGATGCATGGCAGTTTCCTCAAGGGGGGATTAACCCTCACGAGACGCCCGAGCAGGCGCTCTATCGCGAGTTGGGTGAAGAGGTAGGCCTAACCGAGCAAGACGTCGAGATTTTAAGCTGTACCCGAGGCTGGTTAAGATACCGTTTGCCGCAACGCCTGATTCGCCAGCATTCACACCCTGTGTGCATTGGTCAGAAACAAAAGTGGTTTTTGCTGCGTCTTAAATCCGACGAAGCCAATGTCTGTCTGGAAAATGGTGGGCGCGCCGAGTTTGATGATTGGCGCTGGGTCAGTTATTGGTACCCGCTGGGGAAGGTGGTGGCGTTTAAACGTGACGTTTATCGCCGGGCTTTGAAAGAGCTGGCAGCAACTCATTGTCAGTTGGAGCGCACAGCCACGCGTTGATGGGCTGTGCGATAGGGATTGATTACGATTAATGGCCTCTATGCTTAATTCGCTGCGCAGTATTGTTCAGGAAGTTAATTCCGCCCGTGATCTGCACAAGGCGTTGGCCATTATTGTTACGCGGGTCAAACAAGCTATGCACACCCAGGTGTGCTCGGTTTACCTGCGTGATCCGGATGGCGACTATGTGTTGATGGCTACCGAGGGCCTGAAGCAGGAGGCCGTCGGTCAGGTTCGGCTCGGGCGTGGAGAGGGTCTAGTGGGGCGTGTGGTCTCACGGGAAGAGCCCGTCAACCTTGAGGACGCCGAATCCCACCCCTCTTATCAATATTTTCCCGAGACCGGAGAGGAGAGATATAGCTCTTTTCTCGGTGTGCCGATTATCCATCATCGTCAGGTGTTGGGCGTTTTGGTGGTGCAGCAGATAGAGCAACGACGCTTCGATGAGGGGGATGAGGCCTTTCTGGTTACCATGTCGGCCCAGCTGGCGGGGGTAATCGCACACGCCGAGGCGACCGGCACCATGGTGACCGTGGGCAATGCCGCCACCCAGGCGAAGTTTGTCGGGGTATCCGGCGCACCGGGTATCGCAATCGGGGAGGCGGTGGTGGTTGCGCCACTGGCCGATTTAAAATCCGTTCCCTACCGCCTGTGCGAAGATGTCGAGGCGGAGATCGAATTTTTTCAGAGCTGCCTGATGGCGGTGCGGGACGATATCAAAGGGCTTGGTCGTCAGCTTGAGGAGCGCCTCAACCGTGAAGAGCGCGCTTTGTTTGACGCCTACCTGGCAATGCTCGATGACGCTTCCCTGGGAGGGGAGGTCATCACCAAAATCCGTGAGGGTACGTGCGCGCCCTACGCCTGGAGCGAGGTGATACTCGAGCACGAGAACACCTTCGCGAGCATGAGTGATGCCTACCTGCGCGAGCGGGCCACCGACGTCCGCGATTTGGGGCGCCGGGTTCTGGCTTATTTACAAGAATCCAATCAGCAGTGCCAAGTCTATCCTGACCAAACCATCTTGATCGGCGATGACCTGACCGCCTCAATGTTGGGCGAGGTGCCAGAGCACAAGCTTGCGGGTTTGATTTCGGTGCAGGGTTCGAGCAACTCGCACGTGGCTATCTTGGCGCGCGCAATGGGTATCCCGACGGTAATGGGGGCAGTGGATTTGCCCTATACCCGAATGGATGGCCGTCCGGTGATTGTCGACGGTTACAAGGGCGCCGTTTACAGCGACCCGGGCGCTCAGCTGACCAAACACTATACCGCCATTGCCCGTGAAGAAGAGGAGCTGGTTAAAGGTCTCGAAGCGCTGAAAGATTTGCCTTGCGAGACCTTAGATAAATACCGCCTGCCTCTGTGGGTTAACACTGGCTTGATGACTGATGTGGTGCGCTCACTCGAGCGCGGCGCGGAAGGGGTTGGCCTGTACCGCACTGAAGTGCCTTTTCTGTTGCGCGACCGCTTCCCATCGGAGGAGGAGCAGCGCGTGATTTATCGCGAGCAGTTGGAAGCTTTTGCGCCGCATACGGTGACCATGCGCACTCTGGATATCGGCGGCGATAAGGCGCTGCCGTATTTCCCTATTGAAGAGGCCAATCCATTTTTGGGGTGGCGTGGTATTCGAGTAACCCTGGATCACCCGGAAATTTTTCTCGCGCAAATACGCGCCATGATAAAAGCCAGCAGTGGGCTGGATAACCTGCGTATTCTCTTGCCCATGATCAGCGGGGTGCAGGAGTTGGAAGAGGCCAAAACTCTTATTTATCGTGCTTATCACGAGCTTTTAGAAGAAGACTATGACGTTAAGCTGCCACCTATCGGCGTTATGATCGAAGTACCGGCTGCTGTTTACCAGGCCCGTGAATTGGCCGCGCGGGTGGATTTTTTATCCGTAGGCAGTAACGACCTGACTCAGTATTTGTTGGCGGTAGATCGTAACAATGCGCGGGTAGCGGACTTGTACCAAGCTTTTCACCCGGCGGTACTGCGAGCTCTGCTGCAGGTCGTTCAGGACGGTCACTCTCAGGGGGTGAGCGTGGGTATATGCGGCGAATTTGCGGGTGACCCGGGGGCGGCCATTATTCTGATGGCGATGGGCTACGATGTCTTGTCAATGAACGCCACTAACCTACCTAAGGTTAAATCGGTGATTCGCGCCGTCAACTTGGCGCAGGCTGAAACACTGCTGGACGATGTAATGCGCCTATCGGATGCCGCCGAAGTGCGAGCCAGAGTTGAGCAGACTCTGCAGGAGGCCGGAGTGACACGTGTAGTGCGGCCATTGTCCGAGGCTGAGTAGTCAGTCACGCGGTTTTACCTTGAACACGCCGGTGGTATGATTGCCCGCACTTTTTAACTGGCGCACGCTCTATGTTAACCCACCCAGATTTCGACCCCGTTGCTCTCTCACTAGGCCCGCTGCAAGTGCATTGGTACGGCATCATGTATCTGCTCGCCTTTGCCTCGGCTTGGTTGATTGCCATGCACAGAGCTAAGCGTGAGGACTCACCGGTCAGTCGCGCGCAAGTAGAGAACCTGATTACCTACGGGGCCTTTGGGGTGGTGCTTGGCGGGCGCCTGGGATACGTGGTGTTTTACAATTTTGAAGCCTGGATGCGCGACCCTTTACTGCTGTTTCGCATCTGGGAAGGCGGAATGTCTTTCCATGGCGGTTTAATTGGCGTTTTACTGGCGATGCTGTTCTACGCCCACCGCATTCATTTGCCCTATCTGCGCTTGACTGATTTTGTCGCCCCGGTGGTGCCATTAGGTTTAGCCTTTGGCCGCCTGGGTAATTTTATTGGCCAGGAGTTGTGGGGCCGTCCGACCGAGGGGCCGTGGGCAATGGTATTTCCCAAGGATCCGGAGCTATTGCCGCGCCACCCATCACAGTTGTATCAATTTGCCATGGAAGGGGTGTTGTTGTTTATTCTCCTTTACTGGTTTTCACGCAAACCGCGGCCTACGGGTGCCGTTAGTGGTGTGTTCTTAATTGGCTATGCCTGTTTCAGAATTATTGCAGAGTTTGCGCGCGAGCCCGACCAGCATATTCAGTTTGACTTATATGGTTGGGTGACCCGAGGTCAATTGTTGTCATTGCCAATGTTGGCGTTGGGCATGGCGTTGCTGGTATATGCTTACGCGCTGCCGAAACTTGCCGGGCAAAGTAGCGTGGCGGAGCAGAAAAAGTCATGAAGCAGTATTTAGAATTAATGCGCGATGTGGTGGACAACGGCACCGACCGCGGCGATCGCACTGGCACTGGCACCCGTTCGGTGTTCGGGCGTCAGCTCAGGTTTGACTTGCAGCAAGGTTTTCCGTTGGTTACCACCAAAAAGGTGCACCTAAAAAGTGTCATCGTGGAATTGCTGTGGTTTTTGCAGGGGCGTACTGATGTGCAGTGGTTGCAAGAGCGTGGCTGCCGCATCTGGAATGAGTGGGCTACTGAAGAGGGTGAGCTGGGGCCTGTGTATGGCAAGCAGTGGCGCAGCTGGGCCTGCCCCGACGGCTCTACCATCGATCAAATTAGTCAGGTAATTGAACAGATCAAAACCAAGCCCAGTTCGCGACGATTGATTGTCAGTGCCTGGAACCCTGCAGACTTGCCGGATGAATCGGTCAGCCCGCAAGAGAACGTGAAGGCTGGGCGTATGGCTTTGGCGGCCTGCCACACCTTATTTCAATTTTACGTGGCGGACGGCAAGCTTTCTTGCCAGTTGTATCAACGCAGTGCGGATTTATTTTTAGGCGTACCTTTTAATATCGCCAGTTATGCACTGCTTACGCATATGATTGCACAGCAGTGCGGTCTTGAGGTGGGCGACTTTGTCCACACCTTTGGCGACTGCCATCTGTATCACGATCACCTGACAGACGACATCGTCTATGAGCAACTGTCGCGTGAGCCTAAGTCGCTGCCGAGGTTGCGTATCGCTCGCCAGCCGGAGTCGATTTTTGATTATCAGCTCGATGACTTCCATTTCGATGGCTATGAGCCGTACCCTCGAATTGCTGCGCCTATTTCTGTTTAGCATAGGGTTGATGAGTTTGGGGCGGGGGTGATGTGAATATGCCAGTCAAGGTTTCTATGATCGTCGCCTGCGGGCGCGCAAATGCCATCGGTAAGGGCAATGCTATGCCGTGGCATCTGCCCGCTGATTTACAATACTTTAAATGCGTCACCCTGGGTAAGCCCATTATCATGGGGCGCAAGACTTACCAGTCCATCGGCCGGCCATTACCGGGTCGGCTGAATATTGTGGTAAGTCAAAGCGGTCAGTGGTGCCCTCCTGAAGGTGTAGTCCTGGCAGGTTCTGTGGCGAAAGCTGTGGAGTTTGCGCGCGAGCAAGATCCTGAAGAAATTATGATTACCGGCGGCGAGCAAATCTATCGCGCGGCGCTGGATATGGCCGATAGAATTTATAAAACAGAAATAGATGTCGAGGTTGACGGTGCCGACGCGCACTTCCCCGACTTGTCGGCTAAGCAATGGCGGGAGATATCCCGGCAGCCGGGTGAGGCGGATGCTCCGCTGTCTCATCGGTTTTTGATACTGGAGCGTGTTGCTGAAGCCGAATCTTAATAATCTTATTGTATAAGTTTGGTGTAGGTTAGCGCTTGATGCAGGTTGAAAAATAACCAGGTGTTACCGGTTCTAATGGTTTTCACGGCTAAGTGTTACCCATTTGCTACCCAAATACACAGGCATTCAGGCATTTGGATAAAGCATTGAATGTAGAGGAACCCTCTTATTACAATGCTGCGTTCTTGGCTGCCTCGCAAGAGGTTCAGTGGATATGCGTCTGTGGCAGCAGTCTGTCGCACAAATCTGATTGAAAGCACCCGAGTTGGGGGAAATATGAAAAAGCAGCGAATGAAAGCCGTGGCTCTGTCCACAGTGCTTTCTGCCGGAGCGCTCATGGGCAGCGCGGTGATGGCAGATGAAACCCTGGATCAAATTCTCCAGGTAAGCCAGGCCAAAACTACCTTGGCTCAGGATTCCCAAAAACGTATCGATCGCTTGGCACAGGAGACCGATGATCTTCTGGCTCAGTTCAAGCAGGTCAACAAGCAGATCGAAGATATCCGCCTGTATAACAGCCAGCTGGAAAAGCAAATTGCCAATCAGCTCGCTGTGATCAAGGACTTGGATGAGTCAATTGAAAACGTTACTGTCATTGAGCGTCGTATCCAGCCTCTGGTGCTGCGTATGCTGGACGCCCTGGAGCAGTTCGTAGAGCTGGACAAGCCTTTCAAGCTGGAAGAGCGCCTGGACCGTATCGCTATGCTGCGTAATAACCAGGAACGCGCCGATATCTCAGTAGCTGAGAAATTCCGTCAAGTTCTGGAAGCCTACAAAATTGAGAGCGAATACGGCCGCTTTATTGAAGCCTATCGCGACACTCTGAACATCGGCGGTCAGGATCGTGAAGTTAACATCCTCCGCGTAGGTCGCGTTTCTCTGATGTATCAGACTACCGATACCGAACAGTCAGGTGCTTGGGACTCTGCCCAGGGTGCCTGGGTTGAGCTGGATGATTCCTACCGCAACCAGATCCTGAAAGGCCTGCGCATCGCGCGTAACCAAGCCGCTAAAGACATTATGTTTGTACCTGTCCAAGCACCGGAGGCAGCGCAATGAAAATGAAGTTTGCCAAAAGCTGCCTGGTAGCCCTAGCTGCCGGCCTGTTGAACACAAGTGTAGCCGTGGCCCAGGAAGACAAGGCTGCCAGCCTTGACGAACTGTTGAACATGGTTAAAGAGTCACGCATTCAGGAGTCTGCCGAGCACAAGCAGCGCGAGCAGCAATTCCAGCGTGAGAAAAATAACCAAGCCTCTCTGCTGAAACAGGCTCAGGACACCCTGGCCTCTGAAGAGGCTCGTTCTGAGCGCCTCGAGCAGACCTACGCCGACCAAGAGTTGGAAGTAGAAGCCAAGCGCAAGCAGTTTAACGAGCGCCTGGGTTCTCTGCGCGAGCTGTTTGGTCACCTGACCTCTACCGCTGGCGATTTGCGCGCCACTCTGAGCACTTCTTTGATTTCTGCTCAGTACCCCAATCGCGGTGAGTTCCTGACCGGTCTGATCGACAAAATGAACAGCAACACTCGTCTGCCTTCTATCGAAGAGATTGAGCGTCTGTGGTATGAGCAACAGCGTCAAATGGTTGAGAGCGGTAAAGTTGTTAAGTTCAACGGCACTGTGATCAAAGCCAACGGCGATCGTGTTGAGCAAGAAGTGGTTCGTATCGGTTCTTATAACCTGGTTTCTGAAGGTAAGTACCTGAACTACATCCCAGACGGTTACAAAATGGAAGAGCTGGTACGTCAGCCAGACGCTTTCCTGAGCTCGGCCCAAGAGCTGCAAAACGCCACGGGTGGCCTGGTTGGTGTGGGTATTGACCCAACTGGTCCTACCGGCGGCTCTCTGCTGACCGCTCTGATCGACAGCCCCACCTGGGGTGAGCGCTGGCACCAAGGCGGCGGTGTGGGTTATGCCATTACCATCGTCGGTATCATCGGCCTGATCATCGGTTTGTGGCGCATCATTTACCTGACCATTGTAAATGCCAAGGTGAGCAGCCAGCTGAAGTCTAAGAAAGCCAACACCAACAACCCACTGGGGCGCGTGTTGAAAGTGGCCGAAGACAATCCACACGTCGATGGCGAAACTCTGGAGCTGAAGCTTGAAGAAGCTGTGCTGAAAGAGCGCCCCGCAATTGAAAGCGGTCTGTCGATTCTGAAGATTATCGCTGCGGTTGCACCGCTGATGGGTCTGTTGGGTACCGTTGTAGGTATGATTCTGACCTTCCAGGCGATTACCATCTTCGGCGCCGGCGATCCTAAGAACATGGCGAGCGGTATCTCATCTGCCTTGATTACCACCGTACTGGGTCTGGTTGTAGCCATTCCAACTGTACTGCTGCACACCATTGTTAATGGCCGTGCCAAGCGCGTAATCCACGTTCTTGAAGAACAGTCGGCGGGCATTATTGCCGAGAACGCCGAGCGTAAGTAGGAGATAAAGCATGCTGGCATTAATGGAAGCAATCGCAGCCATTAAAGCCTTTTTGGATCAGGGCGGTACCGTACTGTTATGGATCGCCGCCCTAACCTTTGTCATGTGGACCCTGATTTTCGAGCGGGTGTGGTATTTCAAAGGCGGTCTGAAAGGTGATGTACAAGAGGCCTTGGACGCTTGGGAGGCGCGCCCGGAGCGCAAATCCTGGAATGCCCATCAGGTTCGTTATGCACTGATTTCTCGTGTCGGGCAGAAGATAAATGCCAATATGGACATGATCGCCACTATGGTGAGCTTGTGTCCTCTGCTCGGCCTGCTGGGTACGGTTACCGGTATGATTGAAGTGTTTAACGTTCTCGCTATGACCGGTGGCGGTGATGCCAAGCAAATGGCTGGCGGTGTGTCAAAAGCAACTATCCCGACAATGGCGGGTATGGTGGCAGCACTGTCTGGCGTATTTGCCAATACGTATCTAACCCGTACGGCCGAGCGTGAGAATCAGCTGTTTGCCGACCATTTGACAATGGATCATTAAGGCTGGCACGTCGTTTAACCCAGTGATAAGAGATATGCCATGAGCAGTAGAAACCAATCTGAAGATGATCAGACCGGGGCAATCGACTTGACCCCCATGCTCGATGTGGTGTTCATCATGTTGATCTTCTTCATTGTGACTGCCACGTTCATTAAAGAGACCGGGGTAGAAGTGACTCGGCCGGAAGCAACCACTGCTGACGAAAAGAAAAACGCCAGTATTTTGATTGCGATCACCGACTCCGATGAAATCTGGATCGATAAAAACCAGGTGGATCCCCGTGGGGTGCGGGCGCAAATTGAGCGTCTGCTTGCTGAAAATCCAAACGGCAGTGTTGTTATTCAAGCGGACTCCGAAGCCAGTGTGAAACTGCTGGCTGAGGTGGCCGATACCGCTCGACAGTTGAGTGTGAGTAACGTTGCTGTTTCAACACTGAAGAACTAAGCCGCTATGAAACTTGCAAGAGTATTAATTGCTGTCGTGCTGGCGGTGGTTATCACGTTCGGGCTGCTGTATTTAATGCAGTTCTTGATCAACTCCGATCTCGAGGCTGACGATCAGCCAGAGACTACCCGCATTGAAGACATTCATATGCCGGAAATGGAGATTGAAACCCGCTACGAAACAGCGAAACCCGATAAGCCGGAAACACCACAAGAGCCACCACCGGATATTCCGGAGCCTGATTTTGATGCGCCGGATGTAAACCCGGAAGGCATGAATATGCAGGCACCAAACCTGGGTTCTGATATTCAAATCAGTACTTCTGGGTTGGGTGGTGACGGTGAGTATCTGCCCATTGTGAAAGTGGCACCGCAATATCCTCGTCGTGCGGCTCAGCGCGGCATTGAGGGCTTTGTGACCGTGGAGTTTACGGTAACCACCACAGGTGCAACCCGCGACGTAGTTGTGATCGAGGCGATTACCAAAGATGGCGACGAGACCTCCATCTTTAACCGCGCTGCGATTCGAGCTGCGGAGAAGTTTAAGTACAAGCCGCGCGTAGTAGACGGAAACCCAATTGAGGTGCCCGGCGTGCGCAACCGCTTTGTATTTGAGCTGGCACAGGAATAGGTGATGAAAATGAAGACGTTAAAATCAGTAATTTCAGCCACCTTGCAAAAGTCTGTAGGGGTTGCGGTGCTCGCTGCCGCCCCCGTTCTGACCATGGTGTCGGTAGACGCCATGGCAGTTGATGGCATTGCCCCGGCGAACGCCCAGTATCTGAAGCCTGCCGAGCAGCGCCCAGATCCGCGTCGTCTGCCGGGCCTGCCGCAGGACTTTATCGAAGACTATTCTGAAATCACCTCCACCATGGAGCCTTCTGAAGAGCAAATAGCCGAAGGGGCGAAAGCCGATCCGGCCAAGGCTTTCCAGATGGCGAAAGAGATGGAGCGTGAAGCCGGTGAGTTGAACCCTTACGCTAAAGCTATGCTTTATCAGGTATTGGGTCAGCTTTACTACGAGCGCGAGGATATGCCCAACACCATTAAGTACTTTGAGATGGTTGTGGCGCAGAGTCCAAATTTGCCCGTGGGTACAGAAGCTCAGTTCTACTATTTCTTGGGGCAGTTGTACGCCCAGGAAGAAAATGAGACGAAAGCTGTTGAGTATCTGGAGCGCTGGTCGAAGATGGTGACCATGATCTCCGCGACTCAATATTCAACTCTGGCGCAGATATACTACGGCGCGGAACAGCATGAAAAGGCGCTGGCCAACATGCTGCATGCGATTGAATTGTACGAGGCAGAAGGCAAGATTCCACGCGAAGAGTGGCTCAGCTTTTTGCGCGCTCTGTACTTCTTTAAGGAAGACTACAATTCTACCTTGGCTGTAGTGCAGGAGTTGGTTCGTCTATATCCTAAAATGAACTATTGGTCACAGATGGCTAGCTTGTACTACGAGCTGGGTCAGCTTGATAACTACTATCGCACCATGGACTCCATGTATGTGATGGGTGGCCTGAAAAAAGAAAATGAGCTGAAGAGCCTGGCCGGGCACTTTATTGAAAACGATGCTCCTTACAAAGCAGCGAAGTTGCTCGATAAAGGTATCAACGCGGATAAAATTGTCGAGCCTACGGCGACTAACCTGGAGTTGCTTGCCAACTCTTGGCGCCTGTCGCAAGAGACCGACAAAGCTCTGGTGGAAATGAAGCGCGCTGCGGCTAAGGCTGAAGATGGCGATCTTTATTTCAACCTGTCGCGTCTGTTGTTTGCTCGCGATGAGTTTGAAGCTTCGGTGTCTGCCGCGCGTAACGCTCTGCAAAAAGGTGGCTTGAGTCGTCCAGACTCGGTTCACCTGACCATTGGTCAAGCGGAGTTGGCACGGGGTAATTTCGATGAGGCCATCGAAGCCTTTAAGAAAGCCTCTCGCGACAAGCGCAGCCAGAAGTTTGCCAGTCAGTGGATTTCTTACACTGAAGGCGAGAAGAAGCGTCAGGAAGCTCTGAAAAGCGACGGTTAATGCTTTTTAGGTTATCCGTACAAAGCCGGCTCGGTTAGTCCCAGCCGGCTTTTTTGTGCCCGCAACACTAAGGGCGTTAGTAACTTAAAACAGTAATAAAAAAATACCCGCCTGAGCGGGTATTTTTATGAGGCTAAGTTGCAGTGCCAAGCTTAATCGAGTTGGCTGAGATCTCTCACCGCACCTTTGTCGGCACTAGTGGCGAGCTTAGCGTAGGCCTTTAGTGAAGCGCTGACTTTGCGAGGGCGATCCTCCAGAGGCTTCCAAGGATTGTCCCGGGCTTCCATTTGCTCGCGGCGATCGTGCAGCTCGCGCATAGTGAGCTTTACATCAATTGTGCGCTTGGGTATATCGATCCGAATGATGTCACCAGTCTCAATTAAGCCAATGGCTCCGCCGGCTGCGGCTTCCGGAGAGCAGTGGCCGATAGATAGACCTGAGGTGCCGCCAGAAAAGCGACCGTCTGTCAGCAGCGCGCACTGCTTACCCATGCCCTTAGATTTTAAATAGCTCGTGGGGTAGAGCATCTCTTGCATGCCGGGGCCGCCACGGGGGCCCTCGTAGCGAATGATCACCACATCGCCCGGTTTGACCTTGCCTTCGAGAATGTTTTCTACAGCTTTCTCCTGGCTCTCGACGACGTGTGCCGGACCCTCGAACACTAAAATCGAGTCATCTACGCCTGCGGTTTTGACGACACAACCGTCCTCGGCGATATTGCCGTACAGTACGGCCAGGCCACCTTCTAAAGAGAAGGCATTCTCCAGGTTGCGGATGCAGCCGTCTTTACGGTCGCCGTCCAGGCTGGGCCAGCGGGCGCTCTGGCTAAAAGCCACTTGCGTAGGTATGCCACCGGGGCCCGCTTTGTAAAATTCTACGACCTCTGGCGAGGGGTCCCGCATAATGTCCCACTCGTCCAAGGCATCCTTCAGAGTATCGCCGTAAACCGTCGGTACGCTGGTATCAATGACGCCTGCGCGATCAAGTTCACCCAGAATACCCATAATGCCACCGGCACGATGAACATCTTCGATGTGATATTTCTGAGTATTGGGGGCAACTTTACACAGTTGGGGGACTTCGCGGGAAATTCGGTCGATATCCGACATGCCAAAATCCAGCTCAGCCTCCTGGGCCGCCGCCAGCAAGTGCAAAATGGTGTTGGTAGAGCCACCCATAGCAATGTCCAGCGCCATGGCGTTACTGAAAGCGGCGCGATTGCCGATTGCGCGAGGCAGTAAATGCTCTTCGTCGCCTTCGTAATAGCGTTTTGCCAGTTCGACGATTTTGTGCCCCGCGCGCTTAAACAGCTTCTCGCGATCGGCGTGGGTGGCGACAATAGTGCCATTGCCTGGCAGGGACAGTCCCAGGGCTTCGGTCAGGCAGTTCATGGAGTTGGCGGTAAACATGCCCGAGCAGCTGCCACAGGTTGGGCAGGCGCTGCGCTCAACCTCGGTTAGGGTCTCGTCGTCAACATTGTCATCGGCTGCCATGACCATGGCGTCGATCAAATCCAGACCGTGATCGAGCAGCTTGGTTTTGCCGGCTTCCATGGGGCCGCCAGAGACAAATATAACTGGCACATTGAGGCGCATGGCCGCCATCAGCATTCCCGGGGTAATCTTGTCGCAGTTAGAAATACACACCAGCGCATCGGCACAGTGCGCGTTAACCATATATTCCACCGAGTCGGCGATAATATCGCGCGAGGGCAGTGAATAGAGCATGCCGTCGTGCCCCATGGCGATACCGTCATCCACCGCAATGGTGTTGAACTCCTTGGCGACCCCGCCAGCTTTTTCGACTTCGCGGGCAACCAGTTGCCCCATATCTTTTAAGTGAACATGGCCGGGAACAAACTGGGTAAAGGAGTTGGCGATGGCGATAATCGGCTTTTGAAAGTCGTCGTCTTTCATGCCGGTGGCGCGCCAAAGGGCGCGAGCGCCAGCCATATTGCGGCCGGCGGTAGTGGTTCTGGAGCGATAGGTCGGCATAATCTTACCTACTTAAGTAGAAACAGGTCAGAGAAAAGCCGCATAGGATACCAGAATGTTAGCGGATGCGGGTCTGATCTCGGCAGGCTGACCTCGGAGGCCGCCCCGGGCAATAAGCTAACCAATTTCTTTAAAAAATACCTTCGAGCCACGCTGGTAGTTGTAAAACGTCTGGCGCTCTTGAGGTAGTTGATCGATCTTTCCCTGCACGAAGCCGTGTTCCAAAAACCAGTGCGCGGTTTGGGTGGTGAGCACAAACAGTGTGTGAGTGCCGCGGCGACGCGCTTGCTGCTCGAGTTGTTCTAAGAGTTGGCTGGCGCGCCCGCCTTTGCGGTAGTCCGGGTGAGTGGCAACGCAGGCGAGCTCGGCGACCTCGCCGTAAGGGTATAGGGCTGCGCAGGCGATAACCGTACCGTCTTTCTCCATCACGTTGAATTTATCGATCTCGGTTTCTAAAAGCTCGCGCGAGCGCCTGACCAAAATGCCCTGTTCTTCTAAAGGCGCAATCAGCTCGAGAATGCCGCCCACATCGTCGATAGTGGCGGTGCGCAACTGCTCGTATTGCCCCGAGTAAATCATGGTGCCTTGGCCGTCACGGGTAAACAGCTCGCCCAGCAGTGCGCCGTCGGCAGTGTAGTTAACCAGCTGGGCCCGCTGGACGCCCTGCAGGCAGCTGAGGTAGGCGCTTTCCAGCGCCTGGCGGATCATATCGCTGAGCTCGCCCGCGTGGGCGGCCAGATAGTCTTTGCACTGGCCGAGGGGAAGCTGGCGCACCAGCGCACCTTCAGCGTCGTAGACGCCGTCACCATCGCAAAAAGCGAGCAGCTTGTCCGCTTTCAGTGCGCTCGCCACCTGGGTGGCTACATCACTGTAACTGAGGTTAAACACCTCTCCGGTGGCCGAGTAACCCAGCGGCGATAGCAGTGCAATGGCACCCGCATCTAGCGACCGGGTCAGCTGCGCGACGTTGACCCGTCTTACCTTGCCCGTATGTTGTAAGTCGACGCCATCCAAGACGCCAAGCGGCATGGCAGAGACGAAGTTGCCACTGACCACCTCGATGCGCGAGCCGTGCATGGGCGAGTTGGGCAGTCCGGTGGAAAGAGCCGCTTCCATCGTAATACGAGCACCGCCAATGGCTTGAAGGACCGCGCTCAGGCTGTCGGCGTCGGTAATGCGCAGGTGTTTGTGAAAATCACTGCTGCGATCTTCTGTGGCCAGGCGCGCATCGATCTGCGGCCGTGCACCGTGAATCAGCACCAGCCGTACTCCCAGGCTCGAAAGCAGCGCCAGATCGTGAATGATGTTGCTGAAATTGGCGTGGTTTAGCGCCTCTCCCGGCAGCATGACCACGAAGGTCCTCCCCCGGTGGGCATTGATATAGGGAGAGGAGTGGCGAAACCACTTCACGTAATCTTTTTGCTGTTGTTCGCTCATGCGTGGCTAGTCTCGGTCATGCAAAAGTGTTCAATCATCTGGCGAATGGTGTCTACCGCCGGCTCGATCTGGCTCAGCTCAATATATTCGTTGCTCTGATGAGCCTGGTCAATGGAGCCCGGCCCCATAACCACGGTTTGCAAACCCATATCGCGAAAAAACGGCGCCTCGGTGGCAAAGGCAACGCTGGTAGCGCTCTGGCCTGTAAGGCGTTCACAGGTGCGGATCAGCTCAGAGTGCTCGTCTTGATAGAACGGGTCTACCCCTTCAAACAAAGTGGAGAACACAATATCCAGCTTGCGCCTCTCGGCAATAGGGGTGAGGCGCTGCGTAATTCCCTGGCGTAGTTCATCGTTATGCATGCCGGGAATGGAGCGCAAATCAAAGTGCAGTTCACATTCGCCGCAGATTCTGTTGGCGCCGTCGCCGCCGTGAATACAACCGAGGTTTAGGGTGGGTAAATCGACGGCAAAGCCAGGATTGCGGTAGCGTTGCTGCAGTTCCTCGCGGTATTGCAGAAGCTCGCCGATGACCTCGTGCATGGCTTCAAGGGCGCTGTTGCCCAGCGCCGGGTTGGACGAGTGACCGGCGGCGCCTTTGACGCGCACCGTTTCCATTAAAATTCCTTTGTGCATGTGGATCGGGCGCATCCCGGTGGGTTCACCCACCACCGCATAGCGGGCACATAGGCCGCCGCTATCGACCAACGCTCGCGCGCCGCTCATGCTACTTTCTTCATCGGCAGTGGCAAGAACCATCACTGGCTGCGTCAGTTTGCTGGCGTCCAGGTCTTTTACCGCCTCAAGTACCGCCGGGAAAAAGCCCTTCATATCGGTGGCGCCGAGGCCGTAAAGCCGGTTGTCTTTTTCAGTTAACTGCAAAGGATCGCTCTGCCAGAGGTGCTCGTCGAAAGGCACGGTATCGCTGTGACCGGCAAACACCAATCCGCCGTCGCCTGTGCCTAAGGTGGCCAGTAAATTAAATTTACCCGGATGGTTCGCTACAGGCAGAATCTGGCTGGTAAAGCCATAAGCCTCTAGCCAGTTGGCTAAATGCTCGATCACGCGCTGGTTACTCATATCCCATGAGGGTACGGCACAGCTAACCGATGGTTCAGCGACTAGTTGGGTAAGAAAATCTTTATAGCGGTTCAGGTCGAGTGACATTTGGCGTCTCCGGCTCGGGAAGCGCCAGTGTAATACAGTGGTGACGGGGCACAAGAGGCCGCGCTTTTGCGATAGCAAAAGCGCGGCTGAGGACTAACCGAAAATGCCTTTGAAGAAAAAGAAAAACAAAATGGCAAGGCCGGCGCCGGCGGGAAGGGTGACTACCCAGGACATGAAGATTGAGCCCACTACGCCTAGGTTCAGGGCGCCAATACCGCGGGCCAAGCCTACGCCCAATACAGCCCCTACGAGCGTGTGGGTAGTTGAAATTGGCAGGCCGGTGCCCGAGGCCAGCACCACGGTGGCGGCGGCGGCAAGCTCGGCGGCAAAACCGCGGCTGGGCGTGAGTTCAGTGATCTTTTTACCAATGGTAGCCATTACTTTAAAGCCATAGGTGGCAAGACCAATCACAATCCCCACGCCGCCAATCAGTAGCACCCAGCTGGGCATAACCGATTGCGCTGCGACACCGCCGGTGTTGATGACGTTAATAACCGCGGCCATAGGGCCGACAGCGTTGGCAACATCGTTAGAGCCGTGAGCAAAAGCCATGGCGCAGGCGGTGAACACCATTAAGATGGCAAACAGTCTTTCTACGTTGGCAAAGCGATTGCCGCTGGCTGGTGTCTCTTCGGGCTGAATACGGCGCAGTAAAAAAATACCAATAACGCAGACGATACCGCCAATCACCGCTGCAATCAGGGTGCTCTCTAGAAAGTTAAGAGAGAATCCCGTGTCTTTAAAGACATGCTTGAGGCCTTTTAGGAGGGTCACCATGGCAATCAAAAAACCCACCGCAAACATATAAAAAGGAATGTAGCGGCGGGCATTGGCGAAAGGATCCTCGGTATTGAGAATCAGTCTTTGCACCGAGCGGAAGATGAAGAAGGCGATGGTACCAGCGAGCATAGGAGAGACTACCCAGCTGGCGACAATGGACATAACCTTGCCCCATGCGACCGCATCGGTGGATATACCCACCGCAGCAAAGCCCACAATTGCACCGACAATAGAGTGAGTAGTCGATACCGGCCAACCCACAATGCTGGCAATCAACAACCAAGTGCCCGCAGCCAGAAGTGCCGAGAGCATCCCGTACACCAATAGCTCGGGCGAGCCGGCCATAATGGCCGGGTCGACAATCCCTTTGCGGATGGTGGATGTCACCGCGCCGCCGGCCAGGTAGGCCCCTAGAAACTCGAAAATCATGGCGATGACAATCGCCTGTTTAATCGTCAGTGCTTTGGAGCCCACCGATGTGCCCATGGCGTTGGCGACGTCATTGGCACCTACCCCCCAAGCCATAAACAGGCCAAAAACGCAGGCAAGTATCAGTAAAATCTGGCCGTATTCAGCGATCACGGTCATGGAAATTCCCCAGTGTCTCTGTAGTTTTTAATTGCATTTAAGCGCGCTTTTAACGCGCCAGTAACAGTTGCAGGCGGCTGCCCACGGCTTGCGCCCGGTCGGCCAAATCACCGATCCAGTCGATAATTTGGTACAGGAACATAACGTCTACGGGCGGCAGTTGTGCTTCCAGCTCAAATAGCTTGGAGCGAATTTCTACCTGTTGTTGATCGTTGATGCGCTCGTAATCGTCGAGCTTTTCAATCATGTTTTCCACCAGGCTGACCTCGCGGCCGCTAAACCCGGTTTCCAGCAACTCGTCCAGCTCATTGATGGCCGCCAGTGCCTGTTCGGCGGTCTTCTGTGCCGACATGACAAACTCCTGAAAGGGTTCTTTGAGGCTGGCGGGGATCGCCATTTTGCGACCTAGCATAATGCCGGTGATATCCTGCGCTTTGTTGGCGATGCGGTCTTGAGTGCTTAGCAGCTCCAGCAAGTCGGTGCGCGGCACCGGCAAAAACAGGCTTTTGGGCAAGTGCAGGCGCAGCTGCTTTTTCATGTCGTCGGCTTTGGTTTCCAGCGCGGCGATTTCCTGCTGGAGTTGCCTGGCGGTGTCCCAGTCGCCGCCGATGGCCGCTTCGAAGAAGCCGGGTAATCTGCCCGATGCCTCTACCACCGCCGTCATGTGCTCCTGCATGGGTTTGATGGGGGAGTGCCCGAACATATTGGAAAACGGGTTGCTGAAAGCCATAATCTTGAGTCCTCTCTCAAATTCAGCGCGCAGTATAAAAACATTGCCCGCCCAGGTCACGCCGGGCGGGTGACTCATTCGCCATCCGCAGGCTACAATCGGCGCTCGAATCGAATACTTGGGAGTGTGCTATGCCCCAGCAGATACCGGCGGATACGGTGTTGGACCTGCGCTTTGTCATCAATGAGCTGTTGGCAGATGAGCGCATCAGTAAGGCCGATGCCAACATACTGCTGGGTGCTAATAGAAGTCGCGCGCAGACGGCCATGCACCCCATGGCATATGTGGCCAGCCAGAATGTCGATGATGCCGCCCGCCCGGGCAAGCTGCTGGACGGCGAAGCGCTCACCCAATGGATGGCGGGGCGGGCCGGTCTCGATGTGGTACATATTGATCCGCTCAAAATCGATGTCTCTAAAGTAACCTCGGTGGTGTCTTATGGCTTTGCCAAGCGCCACAGCATTCTCTGCGTTGAAGTGACCCCAGATGAGGTCGTCATTGCCTGTGCCCAGCCGTTTCTCGCTGGCTGGGAGCCTCAGGTTGAGCATGTTGCGCGCAAACGCGTGCGGCGGGTGTTTGCCAATCCGGCGGACGTGTCTCGCTATCAAATTGAGTTTTACACTCTGGCCCGTTCGGTGTCTGGCGCCAGCGGTGGCCCCGGCGCCTCGGGCGCCACTAACTTCGAACAGCTGGTAGAGCTAAAATCCCTTGGCGATGCTGATGCAGACGACAAGCACGTCGTCAATATTGTCGATTGGTTGTTACAGTATGCTTACGATCAGCGCGCCAGTGATATTCATATAGAGCCCAGGCGCGAAATCGGCAAGGTCAGGTTCCGCATTGACGGCGTTTTGCACGATGTTTACGAGTTTCCCGCTTCCGTGGCAATGGCCGTGGTCAGCCGCTTTAAAGTGCTGGGACGGATGAACATTGCCGAGAAGCGCAAGCCGCAGGACGGCCGTATCAAAACCCGCCGCGCCGATGACAGTGAGGTGGAGCTGCGTTTGTCGACACTGCCAACGGCGTTTGGTGAAAAATTGGTTATGCGTATTTTCGATCCCGAAGTACTGCTGCGCAGTTTTCACGACTTGGGGCTGGTTGGGGACGACTTCAAACGCTGGGATGGCATGCTGTCGCGCCCTAACGGCATTGTGCTGGTCACAGGCCCCACCGGTTCGGGTAAAACCACTACGCTCTATTCATCGCTGCGCAAGCTCGCCACCAGTGAGGTTAACGTCAGCACCATCGAAGATCCGATTGAGATGGTGGAGGAGAGCTTTAACCAGACTCAGGTGCACCACAAAATCGAATTGGATTTTGCCGCCGGTATCCGCACTTTGATGCGTCAGGATCCGGATATCATCATGGTAGGTGAGATGCGCGATTTGGAAACCGCACAGATGGCGGTGCAGGCAGCGCTCACCGGGCACCTGGTGCTGTCCACCTTGCATACCAATGATGCCCCGGCTACCGTGGCCCGTCTGCTGGATCTGGGGATCCCCTCTTACTTGATAAACGCCACCTTGCTGGGGGTAATGGCGCAGCGACTGGTGCGTACACTGTGCCCTCACTGCAAAGAAGAGGGCAGCATTAAACGCGAAGACTGGGACTCACTGGTAGCACCCTGGAAAGTTAACTTGCCAGAAAAGGTGTACCGTCCTGTGGGGTGTTTGGAGTGTCGCAATACCGGGTACCTGGGGCGCCAGGGTATCTATGAGATTCTCACCTTGAGCGATTCCATCAAAGATCTTATTACCGGCCAGTGTAATTTGCAGGCCTTGCGTAAGCAGGCCATGCGCGAGGGCATGCGGACTCTGCGCTTGTCCGGCGCGCAAAAGATCGCCGCGGGCCTGACCACTATGGAAGAAGTGCTGCGGGTGGCTCCACCGCCCGAGCGCGCCGACCACTGAAAGTAACAATGTCTATGAATCAAAATCGTCCCCTGCCAGAAGCACTGGCCGCCGTTGCGGCACGCCATCGCGAGCAGTTAGCCGAAACCTGTGACTTGCAATCTTTACTGGATAAGGCGCCTGAGGTGTTTTCACAACAGCTGGATCTGGCTCTCGCCGGTAGCGAATTTATCGCGCAAACCTGCGCCCGCAATCCACAGCATTTGCAGTCGTTGGTAGAAACCGGGGATTTATTTACGGTGCAGAGCGAAAAGCAGCTGGCTGCACTGCAAAAGACCTTAGAGGGCGCCGAAGACGACGCTGAACTCGATCGCCGGGTGAGGCTTGCGCGCAACCGTGCCATGGTGCGCATTATTTGGCGGGACCTGAATCGTTTGGCCTCGATGTCTGAGGTAACGGCAGAGCTGTCAGCGTTCGCAGATACCGTGATTCAAGGGTGCCTCAACTGGCACCATCGCGCGCTGACGGCGCGTTTTGGTGAGCCTGTGGGCCGCGACTCGGGCCAGGCTCAGGCCATGGTGGTACTGGGCATGGGCAAGCTTGGCGCCCGTGAGCTGAACGTTTCGTCCGACATTGATTTGATATTCGCCTACCCCGAAGCCGGTGAAACCAACGGCGAGCGCAAAAACCTCAGCAATCAGGAGTTTTTTGTCCGTTTGGGGCAAAAGCTGATTAAAACGCTGGATGCACAAACCGCCGATGGTTTTGTTTTTCGGGTGGATATGCGTCTGCGTCCCCACGGTCAGAGCGGCGCGCTGGTGCAAAATTTTGATGCCATGGAAGGTTACTATCAATCGCAGGGGCGGGATTGGGAACGCTACGCCATGATCAAAGCGCGGCCCGTGGCCTGGAGTGCTGGTGGTGAAGCAGCGGCGGATGAGCTGATGCAAATGCTCGCGCCTTTTACCTATCGCCAGTACGTGGATTTCAGTGTGATTGAGTCGCTGCGGGATATGAAGGGCTTGATCAAGCGTCAGGTGCAGCGCAAGGGTATGGATCTGGACGTCAAGCTCGGCGAGGGAGGCATTCGCGAAGTCGAATTTGTGGTGCAGCTGTTTCAGTTAATTCGCGGCGGTAAAGAGATGGCCCTGCGCGAGCGTCAGGTTTGTAAACTCTTGCCGTTGCTGGAGCAAGAGAAGTACCTGCCCGCCGGTAGCGGGGAAGCCCTGTTGCAGGCCTATATTTTTCTGCGCAACACCGAGCACGCGATTCAGGGCTATCAAGACCGCCAGACCCAATCTCTGCCGATGGATGAAGCCGGTCAGCTACGCCTCGCGTTTATGCTTGGCTTTGCCTGCTGGGATGAGTTCTATCAGGCCTTAAGTGCACACCGCAGTCGCGTCAATCAAGAGTTTCAGCAGGTTATCGCCGATCCGGACAATGAATCCGGCGTGGATGATGCCGAGCTCGCCAGCTGGCTGGGACTGTGGGATGGCAGCTTGGCCGAGACCGAGGCAGTAGAGTTTTTGGCCGATCAGGCGTTCGCTGATCCGCAGGCGGTTATGCAGTGGCAGGAGGAGTTAAAAACTTCTCGTCAGGTGTTGGCGATGCAGGCCTCTAGCCGAACTCGGCTCGATGCCTTTGTGCCTCGGCTGCTGGCATCGGTCGCGGCACAAGATGAGATAGACCGGGGCGCCACGCTAAAGCGGATTATGCCCTTCGTGCAGGCGGTTGTGCGCCGCAGTGCTTACCTGGTGCTGTTGGTGGAAAACCCCACCGCTTTGAGTCAGTTGGTGCAGTTAAGCGCTGTTAGTCCCTGGATTGCGGATCAATTGGCGCAGCACCCGATACTTTTGGATGAGTTGCTTACCCCCGAAAGCCTCTACTCGCCGCCGGATAAAGACGAGCTGCGTGATGAGTTGCGCCGTGAATTGCTGCGTCTGGGATGGGATGATCTGGAAGGGCATATGGAATCGCTGCGTTATTTCCGCAGTGCCCACGCCCTGCGTGTGGCCGCCAGTGAAGTCACTGGTGCATTGCCGTTGATGAAGGTCAGTGATTACCTGACCTATATTGCCGAGGTCATTCTCGAGCATGTGTTGGCGCTCGCCTGGGAGCAAATGGTGGCGCGCCACGGTTTTCCTGCACAAGAGGGCGGCGGCGAAGCCCGCGAGCCTGAATTGGCGATAATCGGTTATGGCAAGCTCGGCGGTATTGAGCTGGGGCACGGCTCAGATCTGGATTTGGTGTTTTTGCACAACACCTGGACCGGCGGAGCGACCGGCGGGGAAAAGTCGGTCGACAATCTCACCTTCTACACCCGCCTGGGACAGCGCATTATTCATATCCTTAATACCCAGACGGTTTCCGGCCAGCTTTACGAAGTGGATATGCGCCTGCGTCCATCGGGCAACTCGGGTATGTTGGTTGCCTCTATAGGCGCCTTTGCCAAATACCAGGAAAATGAAGCTTGGACCTGGGAGCATCAGGCACTTGTGCGGGCGCGGGCCATTGCGGGTAATGAAAGTCTCGCGGCCGAGTTCGCCCGGGTGCGCGACGGCGTACTGCAGCGCCAGCGCGATCTGGCAAAACTGCGTACCGATGTGATCGAAATGCGCGAAAAGATGCGCACCCATCTCGGCACTGCCGCCGGCAGCGAGGAATTTCACCTCAAGCAGGATAGCGGAGGTATCGTCGATATTGAATTTATGGTTCAATACGCGGTTTTGGCGTGGGCCCACAAAGCGCCTGCCCTGACCCGGTATACGGATAATATACGCATTTTGGAAACCTTGGAGCGAGAGGCCTTGCTACCCGCTGCCGAGGTATTGCAACTGATCGACGCCTACAAGGCTTATCGATCCACCGGACACCGCCTGGCGCTACAGCACCAGCAGGCGGTTTTGCAAGGTACAGATGTGTTTGCCGCCGAGCGCAAACAGGTAACCGCGATGTGGCAGCAGCTGTTGCTCAACCCCGGTGCCCCATAAGAGCTGGCCGTCAAACCGATAATCCCAGACTACATTGAGACTTTATTTAGGAGTTGGCTATGTCATTTGCCGATCGCGACGGCGTAATATGGCTGGATGGCGAACTGGTGCCCTGGCGTGACGCCCGCGTGCACGTTTTGACCCACACACTGCATTACGGCATGGGCGTTTTTGAAGGGGTGCGCGCCTATGAGACCGCCGAAGATGGTACCAGCATCTTCCGCCTGCAAGAGCACACCGACCGCTTGTACCGCTCAGCGCACATCATGCGTATGAAGTTGCCGTATGAAAAAGACGTGCTCAATGAAGCGCAAAAACTGGTGGTGCGCGAAAATAACCTGCACGAGAGTTATCTGCGTCCGATGGCTTTTTATGGTTCTGAGGGCATGGGTTTACGCGCTGATAACCTGCGTGTACACGTTATGGTTGCGGCCTGGAATTGGCCGTCATATATGTCGCCCGAGGCCCGTGATTTGGGTATTAAGGTGCGTACCTCAAGTTACACTCGCCACCATGTGAATATTTCCATGTGTAAAGCCAAGGCCAATGGTCATTACATTAACTCGCTGCTGGCGCTGCAAGAAGCCCTGGACAGCGGTTGTGAAGAAGCTTTGCTGCTGGATAACGAAGGTTATGTCGCCGAAGGCAGTGGCGAAAATGTGTTTGTGATTCGTGACGGCATTATCTATACCCCCGAATTGACCTCCTGCCTGGACGGCATCACTCGCAACACGATTTTTACTCTGGCAGCTGAATGCGGCTATACCGTAAAAGAAAAGCGCATCACCCGCGATGAAGTCTATGTGGCGGATGAGGTGTTCTTTACCGGTACTGCGGCCGAGGTCCTGCCTATCCGCGAGCTGGATGGCCGGGTCATTGGCGAAGGTAAGCGCGGTCCTATTACCACTGAATTACAGAGCTTGTATTTCGATGCGGTAAAAGGCCGGCTGCCTCAGCACAAAGCATGGTTGGCACCGGTTAAAGGGTAATTCGTGGCCGCGAGCGAACGGATATTGATTGTCGGCCCATCATGGGTGGGCGATATGGTAATGGCGCAGTCGCTGTTTAAAGTGTTGCGCCAGCAATATTCCGACGCGGCCATCGACGTGCTGGCCCCAGCCTGGAGTCGCCCTATTACCGAGCGGATGCCTGAGGTCGCCGCGAGCATTGATATGCCCGTGGGCCATGGCAAGGTAATGCTTAAAGCCCGTTGGCAGTTGGCTCGCAGCTTGGCTAAGCACAATTACAGCAGAGCCTATGTGCTGCCCAACTCACTTAAGTCTGCGTTGATTCCTGCGTTTGCCGGCATACCTGTGCGGGTGGGTTGGCGCGGCGAGATGCGCTATGGCCTGCTCAACGACATTCGTAAACTGGACCCCATACGCTATCCGTTGATGGTGCAGCGTTTTACCGCTCTGGCCTATGCGCCGGGCGCTTATCTACCCAAGCCTCCCGAGCCTCGACTTGTGGCGCAGCAAGACAGTGTTGAGTCGCTAAGGGAGCGCTATGGAGTCAACCTGAAAAAACCTGTGCTGTCACTGTGTCCCGGCGCCGAGTTTGGCCCGGCCAAACAGTGGCCTGCGCCTCACTATGCCGAAGTCGCCAAGCAGATGATCGCCCGAGGCTGGCAGGTTTGGATTTTCGGCTCGGCAAAAGATCAGCCTGTGGCTGCAGAGATTGCTCAATTGCTGGCTACTGATGCGCCGGTGGTCTCTCTGGCCGGCAAAACGACCTTGGCAGATGCTATAGATTTGATGTCCCTCAGCTCTGCGGCAGTGAGCAATGATTCGGGGCTGATGCATATTGCTGCAGCACTGGGGCTCCCACTGGTGGGGGTGTATGGGTCTACCTCACCCGGTTTTACACCGCCTTTAGGTGACGCTGTGGCAACGGCATCGCTAACATTAGATTGCCAGCCGTGTTTCGCTCGCGAGTGCCCCTTGGGACATAAAAGGTGCCTGCATGATTTACCTCCAGCTGCAGTGTTGGCGCAGCTGGACCGATTGCTGGCGGATAACAAGGGCTCTGTTATTGAAAGTAACATGAGTAGTGCTCAGTAAAATGGCCGTGCATAGGAGACAATGCGCGGAGCGGGGCTATCTTTTAGGTTTGGATATTAATTTATGACAGCTGCTGGATTTCACGCAGACAACGGGCGCTTTCGACTCTTTTTGTCCTTTTGCATCGCGATAAGCTGCGCTCTTTGCTTTGTGTTGCCCAGTGGATATTCCTATGGGCCTGCCCTGGTTTTTCTAGCGGGAGTTCCCTGGCTGTTGATAAAGCGCCCGGCGCTGGGACTGAACCGTAAAGACGCCATTATGATTGGCGCACTGTTGGCGTGCTTTGTGTTGAATTGCACCGTAAATTTGATTCACGGCGCGTCGTCACGCTACTACGAAGAGCCGAGCCGATATCTGTTGGCGGTGGGGGCCTTACTCGCCATTCTCGGTTGTCGTCCCTTAGTAAAGTTTTGGTGGGTGGGACTGATTATTGGGGCTTCTTCGGCCGGTGTTTACGCACTAATACAAGTGCTGATGGAGCACCGCGAGCGGGCCTTTGGTTTGATGAATCCGATTCAGTTTGGCAATTTATCGATTTTGATGAGTGGTTTGTGCCTGGCCGGTTTAGGCTGGGCCAAGCGACAGAGCTGCAGTGGCTACTGGGTGTTGGCATTGGCCGCGGCAGCGACCCTGGGTATTCTGGCATCTGTATTGTCGGGCGCTCGGGGCGGCTGGCTGGCCTTTCCGGCAATCGTGTTGATATTGTTTTTTAACCTGCGCAGCCATCTGCCGCGCCGCGTTTTGTACACCAGCTGTGCGACGGCCCTGGCATTCTTGGCGGCGCTATATTTAATTCCCCAAACGGGCGTGCAGGAGCGAGTGAACCGGGGCGCGGTTGAAACCGCTCAATATTTGAGTGGCAAAAGTGTTGGCCGCTCAGTGGGCTTGCGCCTGGAAATGTGGCGCTCGGCTTCTACTTTGATTGATGAAAAGCCTCTCGCAGGGTGGGGCGAGGAAGGCTACATCGAGCCAATGATGCAACGCATTGACGATAGTAAGGTACGCGAAGGTGTGAGTCGCTTTTCCCACGTCCATAACGATGTGCTGGATGTCTCAGTCAAACGCGGAGTATTGGGTTTACTGGCACTACTGATTATTTATACCGTTCCACTTGCGCTTTTCTGCAGTGAAGCCCTACGCATGAAGCGTTCTCAAGTTGAAGCCAAGGCGTTCGCCATGTCCGGCATAATACTAGTGGTCTCTGTGGTTTTATTCGGCCTTACCCAGGCCTTTTTGCGCCACAACAGCGGTGTCACCTTGTACGCGTTTATGTTGGTGGCGGCGTGGGGCTATATGCGCTGTGCCCAGCAACGGGAGGTCGGCGAGGCTTATGCCTGAAGTGGACTCTGAAATACGCTTGTCGGCTGTGCTGATCGTAAAGAACGAAGCAGACAAGCTTGAGGCTTGCTTGCAATCATTAGATTTTGCCGATGAGATTGTTGTGCTCGACTCTGGCAGTAGTGATGGTACCCAAGCTTTAGCCGAGCGCCTTGGGGCGCGGGTCACGCAGAATGCTGATTGGCAGGGGTTTGGAGTGCAGCGCCAGCGCGCTCAAGCGCTGGCGCGAGGGCATTGGGTTTTGTGCATTGATGCCGATGAGCGCGTCAGTGAGCCGTTAAAGCGTGAAATACTGAACGCAATAGAGAGCGACGACTGTATTTATGAGGTAAATCGCCTCAGCTGGTGTTTTGGTCGCTACATGCGTCATACCGATATGTACCCCGACTGGATTCCGCGTTTGTATCCCCGCCTGAGTGCGGGATTTGATAACACCAGGGTGCACGAGCGTCTGCAAAACCCTAATAAGTTGCCAGTGAAGCGTTTACAGGGCGACTTGTTGCATTATGTCTACAACAGTGTGCGTCATTTAGTTACAAAATCTGCGCTTTACTCCGAGCAGTGGGCCATAGCCCGGCACGAGCAAGGGAAAAAAGGATCGCTTTGGTCAGCCTGTTTACACGGTCTATCCTGTTTCTTGCGTATGTACATTCTCAAACGCGGTTTTCTCGACGGTGGGCAGGGGCTGCTGATTGCTCTGGTGATGTCTCACGCCACCTTTGTGAAATACGCTGATCTATGGGTGCGCACCCGCGCCTCTTCGTGAATCAAAACTTTGGTAAGAGCCCATGAGTGCTACAAAAAGCTCGCCCAACTCATCATCCGATACCGCTTCGCTAACGGTTTACTTGCGTCTGCTTCGCTATGTTAAACCCCATTGGCTGAGTTTTTTAATCAGCGTTATAGGCTTTGTCATTTATTCTGCATCGCAGCCTGCCATGGCTCAGTACATGGAATATTTGCTGAATTTTATCGAATCAGAAAATCGCGGCCCTTTATGGATGCCCTCGCTGATTATTATTGGCATTATCGCGGTGCGCGGGTTTGGTGGCTTTTTGGGTAACTTTTTTATCGCCAAAGTTTCCTACCGCATTGTCGATACCCTGCGCGTGCAATTGTTCAGTCATATGGTTTACCTGCCGGGCGAGTATTTCGAGCGCAATGACTCAGGGCAATTAATGTCGCTGGTTACCTTCAACGTTAATAACGTCACCACAGCCTCTACCGAAGCGCTAAAAACCATGATTCGCGAAGGCACCACGGTGATCGCTTTACTCGGTTATCTGTTTTATAAAGATTGGGTACTGACTCTCCTGATGATGGCGGTAGTGCCAGTGATCGCCGCTTTGGTGGGTTATGTTGGAAAACGGCTGCGTCGCCTTAGTACCAAAGTGCAACACAGCATGGGAGACATAACCCAAGTGACTTCAGAAATGATAAATGGTTACCGGGTAATGCGCAGTTTCGGTGGCGAGGAGTATGAAAAACAGCGGTTTACTGAGGCCAGCTGGCGCAACTATTTACAGAACCTAAAAATTGTTTTGACCTCTACCTTAAACACGCCTTTGATTCAGATCCTGGTAGCACTCGCTATGGGTAGCTTACTTTGGGTCGCTTTAGGGCAGATGCAGATACAGGACTCAGGCGCCTTCGTGGCCTATTTTTTGGCGGTGGGTATGGTGTTGAAGCCCATGCGCCAACTTAGTGAAATGGTGCCAGTGATTCAAAAAGGTGTAGCGGCCGCCGACAGTATTTTTCAGGTCTTGGATGAAAAGCCGGAAGAAGATAACGGCGATTATGCTCCAGAACGTGTGCGCGGCAAGGTGTCTGTGCGCAATTTACACTTTTCTTATCAAGGCAGTGAGCGCGAAGCGCTAAGAGGAATAGATTTAGAAGTTGAACCGGGCAAAGTTGTCGCCCTAGTGGGCAAGTCTGGCAGCGGTAAGTCTACCTTGGTGAACCTGTTGACGCGCTTTTACAGCGGCTTTAGCGGTGACATAACCGTTGATGACACGGATATTCGTAAATTTCAGTTGCAGAACCTGCGCTCGCAAATCGCCTTGGTGACTCAACAGGTGGTTTTATTCAATGATTCCGTGGCCGCCAATATCGCCTATGGCGCCTTGCATAAAACCGCCGCAGAGGATATTCAGCGCGCTGCCAAGTTAGCCTATGCCGATGAGTTTATCGAACAGCTTGCGCAGGGTTACGACACTTTTATTGGTGAAGGCGGTGCCAAACTTTCCGGCGGCCAGAGACAGAGGCTCGCCATTGCCCGTGCGATTTTAAAAGACGCACCAATTCTTATATTAGATGAGGCAACTTCGGCGCTGGATAACGAATCTGAGCGCTATATTCAGCAAGCATTGGATACGGTTTCGCGGGGGCGAACTACGTTCGTGATCGCACACCGCTTGTCGACTATTGAAAAAGCCGATTTGATCGTGGTGTTGGAAGATGGCTGTATTGTCGAGCAAGGCACACATGCTGAGCTAATGGCCAAACAGGGCCACTACGCACGTTTGCACAGTGCCACACAATCCGATTCACTGACACTTTAAGGTTTTATGCTATGCATCTTTCTACACCCAGATACGACAATGCGCGGGTTTTGGTGATTGGCGATGTGATGCTTGATCGATACTGGTATGGCGGAACTTCACGTATATCTCCCGAAGCGCCGGTGCCTGTGGTTAAAGTATCGCAAACGGATGATCGCGCTGGAGGTGCGGGGAATGTGGCGCTTAACCTGGCGGCATTGGGCGCATCGGCGGAGCTGATTAGTGTAGTGGGGCAGGACGAGGCGGCTGACATTTTAGTCGGACAGCTTCAGGCGGCCGGTGTGTCGACACAATTTCAAATTTCGCAGGATAAACCCACAATCACCAAACTGCGTGTGATGAGCCGCCACCAGCAATTGTTGCGAATGGATTTTGAAGAAACTTTTTCCGACAGTGATTGTAGCGAGCATCAACAAAAGCTGCAGCAACTGGTGCAAACTGTCAATGTATTGGTGTTGTCAGATTATGCCAAAGGCTCATTGGGTGACTGCCAGGCGTTGATCAAAACTGCGCGGCAATTCGGTGTTCCTGTGCTGGTTGACCCCAAGGGCACTGATTTCTCTCGTTACGCGGGTGCGACGTTATTGACGCCAAACTTGCACGAATTCGAAGCGGTAGTCGGTAGCTGCACTAGTGAAGAGGAGCTAGTCGATAAAGCCAACCAATTGATGGCCACCTTAGATTTAGAAGCGTTGCTGGTCACCCGGGGCGAGCAGGGGATGACGTTGTTGCGTAAAGCTCAGCCCGAACTGCACTTGCCCGCACGCGCCCGTGAGGTTTTTGATGTGACGGGCGCAGGAGACACTGTGATTGCGGTACTGTCCGCTTCTATCGCCGCAGGTTATAGCCTGCCGGAGTCGGTGGGCATGGCTAATCTCGCCGCAGGCATGGTTGTAGGTAAGCTGGGAACGGCAACCATCAGCGGACCGGAGCTACGCCTTGCCGTTCAGGCTGAGCAAGGCGTTGAACGCGGTGTTGTCTCTCAAGAGCAGCTGCGAATTGCACTGCAAGAAGCGCGAAGCAAAGGTGAAAAAGTCGTTTTTACCAATGGTTGCTTCGATATTATTCACGCAGGGCATGTCGGATACTTACAGTCGGCTCGGGCGCTTGGGGATAGATTAATTGTGGCGATAAATAGCGATGAATCAGTTTCGCGACTCAAAGGACCCTCGCGTCCTATTAATCCTGTCGATAGGCGAATGGCAGTCTTGGCCGGGTTGGAAGCTGTGGATTGGGTGGTCAGCTTTGCTGACGACACCCCTGAAGCGTTATTGAGAGAACTACAGCCCGATGTATTGGTAAAAGGTGGCGACTATACTGAGGAGCAGGTAGTGGGTGCCCCAATTGTGCGCGCCTATGGTGGTCAGGTACAGGTGCTTCAGTTTTTGGATGACTGTTCTACCACGGGTCTTATTAAGCGCATTAATCAAAAAAGCGAAGAGTAAACTTTCCCTTCAATGTTTGGTCAGAGCTGCCGCGTGAGATGATGCGGCGGCATCTTTGTGTTCATAGTTCACTAAAATCACGCTTCAATAATCTGTTCATAGAGCAGCGTTATGCTATGAGCAGGCGGTATTATTTAGTAGGGAGTTGTTGTTACTCATGGAGCTTTCTCCTCTCAAGTTGCATTTATTCAATGCGTTTCACTCACCCTATGGTGGCAGTGAGCTAGAAACCTTAGGCTTGTCGCAAGCCTTGTCTAATATTGCAGAGACGACATTATGGGCTGCCTCTTCGCGAGGCTCACATGAGCTTGTAAGCGAATTTAAGTTGCGTCGTACCCGGCCTATTCCAAGCTACATGCCCGATGGCGGGCATTATATTTTTGTCGGTACCCATTGGCGTGGTAAGTGCTGGCCATGGCTCGCGAAGCCACCGCAAAGGTTGATTTATATATACAACACTCTTCTTCCAGGTTTATTGACGCATACGGCCAAGGTGCCCCCTCGCTGGCCTAAACCTGAATATGTGGCAATTTCCCAGTTTCAGTGTCAGCACTTGGGTATAGAGGCTCAGGTCCATCCATCTCCTATTGATATAAAACGTTTTTGGCCTAAGCCCAAGCCAACTTCGCGAGCAGTGCGAGTAGGCCGCATAAGTCGTGATACGGTTGATAAGCATCACCCCGAGGATCTCGCTATTTACCAATCTTTGGCTGCTATGCAAGTGCCATGTTATCTGCAGGGGGGAGCGTGTCTCAAGAGTTTGCAGCGCACGCCTGGGGTTCATTTGTGGCCTGCTGGTAAATTTGATGCAGCGGAGTTTCTTCAAAGTCTGGATATTTTCTATTATAGAACCAGTGACCAAGTAGTCGAAACTTTTGGCCGTGTCGTGATCGAAGCTATGGCTTGTGGTTTGCCTGTGGTTTGTCATCGCAACGGCGGCTATGCAGACTGGATCGAGCATGATGTGAATGGCCTACTGTTTGATACTTCTGAGCAAGCTTTAACGCTGCTGAAGGAATTGGTGGCCGACCCTCAACGCAGAGCGCGATTAGGAAAGCAGGCTAGATTAACCGTTGAAAAGATGTACAGCTCTGAAGCGATTGCCGAGCGACTGAATTTCTACGTGAAGCCCAGCTGCCGTTAACTGGTTTTTAGAGAGCTGTTTGCGGGGAAATTATTGCATTTGTTTTTGCTGCGCACCCGGGTGGTAGACTCGGTAGTAGGCAAAAAACGCCAAAATAAAACACAGCGGGACGCCCAGCTCGAGTACTTCTTCGGTAATGGTGGTAAGAATTTCCTGATGTTCAGAAAACGCAATATTCAACCGGGAAAGCTTTCTCGCAATGCCGTCTAGTAAGCGCGCCAATACCAGCATGCCACAGCCGAAACCGGTAATCAGTGAGACGGCCTCAAAGCGCCAGACGCTGGACCACAATGGGCGGGTGTAGCGTTTAATCAAGACCACCAACAGCCAGAGCACGGCCAGGATTATGGCCAAGGACAGGCCTTTTTCCAGCCAGGATACATCGGCAGAGCGAAGGGTCTGGCTTTTGAAAACGCCGTAGGTCGAGAAGCGTTTGTCAAAATCGAGCTCGCGCATGCCCAGCAATAGCAGTGACAGAATCAGAGGGTAATGATGTTTAATGACGTGCCGGCCTCCGACAATGGCCATTAACCCGGCGCAAATAAAATAGCCAAGGGCAGAGGACAGGTCTATCAAACCACCTTCCTGAGCAGCTCGCTGGGCGGCTTCGTCACCCGCAAGAAAGTAGTAGGTGATAATTGCGAGCAGGCCTGCCAATAACAGTGCGAGACGAAGTAAATAGCGAAGAGGTTGGGCGGGAAGGTCCGACATGCAGTATTACGCTGGCTGTATGAATGTAGCGCCGCATTATAACGGATGCACAGCGCAAAAAGCGAAATGCCTGTCTTAAACCAGTTTTACCGCACTGGTATGTGGGTCGCGACTGAGGCCGGCTTTATTCAGCGCGTCGAGATATTGCTGCCAATAGGCCTCTTTATGGCTGGTGAAATCCTTCAGGTGCTCCCAGGTATAAATTCCAGAATCATGACCGTCACTAAAGGTAAGTCCGATGGCATAGTTGCCGACGGCCGCTACCGAGGTGATGGCAACGTCTTTTTTGCCGTGTTGCAAAACCGCCTGCCCAGGGCCGTGGCCTTTAACCTCGGCGCTGGGTGAATGAACGCGCAAGAACTCCGCGCTGAGGCGATAAGATTCATCGCCGAACTGGATTTCCAGTTCGGCAGTATCGCGGTGCAGCTTTATCTTGCGTGGTGGTTGCACGGCAGCTCCTAGAGAATGTAGCGACTGAGATCTTCGTTTTGGGCCAGCTCACCCAGATGCTTTTCCACATAGCTGGCATCTATCACAAAGCGGCTGTCGGCGCTGCCGGCATCGAATGAAATGTCCTCCAGCAGGCGTTCGAGTAAGGTGTGCAAGCGGCGTGCGCCGATGTTTTCGGTGCGCTCGTTGACGTCGTAAGCTGTCTCTGCGATGCGACGGATACCATCTTTGGTAAATTCAATCTCCACCCCTTCGGTTTGCAGCAGCGCCTGGTGCTGTTCTGTGAGTGAGGCCGAGGGCTCGGTGAGAATGCGTTCGAAGTCATCCGGCGACAGCGCGCTCAACTCCACCCGAATAGGCAGACGCCCTTGTAGCTCGGGGATTAAGTCTGACGGCTTGGATAAATGGAAGGCGCCGGAAGAAATAAACAATATATGGTCGGTTTTTACCATACCGTGCTTGGTGCTGACGGTGCAGCCTTCAATGAGCGGCAGCAGGTCGCGCTGCACGCCTTCGCGCGAAACATCGGCGCCTCCACTTTCGCCGCGTTTGGCTACTTTGTCGATTTCATCGATAAACACAATGCCATTTTGCTCAACCGATTCGATGGCCATGCTTTTTATATCGTCGTGATTGACCAGCTTAGCGGCTTCTTCTTCCTGCAGTGCTTTTAGCGCCTGCTTAACTGTCATTTTGCTGGTTTGCGTTTTGCCGCTGGACATGGACGAAAACATATTTTGTAGCTGGCTGGTCATTTCTTCCATACCCGGAGGCGCCATGATTTCTACGCCGACAGGGTTAGCAGACAGGTCTACTTCAATTTCTTTATCGTCTAGGTCGCCTTCACGCAGCTTTTTGCGAAATACCTGGCGGGTGTTGGCGCCGGACTCGGAGTCGGTTTCACCGCGGGCTTTGGGTAGCAGTGCGTTTAAAACCCGCTCTTCGGCGGCCTCGGCGGCGCGTACTTCCACCCGTTTCATGGCTTGTTCGCGCTGCATTTTGATCGCGCTTTCAACCAGGTCGCGAATAATGGATTCGACGTCGCGGCCCACATAGCCGACCTCGGTAAATTTGGTGGCTTCCACTTTAATAAAAGGGGCCTTTGCCAGTTTGGCCAGGCGCCGGGCAATTTCGGTTTTGCCTACCCCGGTGGGCCCAATCATCAAAATATTTTTGGGTGTAATTTCACTGCGTAAATCGGCGTTAACCTGCATACGGCGCCAGCGGTTGCGCAGGGCGATGGCAACAGCGCGTTTGGCGTCCTGTTGGCCGACAATAAAACGGTCGAGTTCGTGCACGATTTCTCGTGGGGTCATACTGGACATAAAATTACTCGCAATCAGTAATCCAGAGATTCGATGGTCTGGTTGTGGTTTGTATAAATGCAAATGTCGCCGGCAATGGACAGCCCTTTCTCTACAATCGATTTGGCGTCCAGTTCGGTGTTATCCAGCAGGGCGCGCGCCGCCGATTGGGCGAATGCGCCACCGGAGCCAATCGCTATCAGATCGTCTTCTGGCTGAATGACATCGCCATTGCCGGTAATAATCAGCGAGGCTTCTTTGTCCGCTACCGCAAGTAGAGCTTCGAGGCGACGCAACGAGCGTTCGGTTCGCCAGTCTTTGGCAAGCTCGACTGCCGCGCGGGTAAGCTGGCCGCCGTAGGCTTCGAGCTTGGCTTCGAAGCGCTCGAAAAGGGTGAATGCATCGGCAGTGCCGCCGGCAAAACCCGCTAAAACCTGATCTTTATACAGACGCCTTACCTTACGGGCGTTGCCTTTCATAATGGTGTTGCCCAGTGAGACCTGGCCGTCGCCACCAATGACAACAGTATTGCCACGGCGCACGGAGAGAATGGTGGTACCTCGGTACTGTTCCACTGTGTATCCTTTGCTGTTGGTAATTACTTGTGGCGCTGAGGCCAGAGGCCGCGAGAGCGGCGAGTAGTGTCAGGGTGGGGGCAAGTTTTAAAAATTCAAGCGTGCAGCAGCGGCGGGCGCCGCCGGCAAACGGGTTTGTCGGCCGGCGCGGGGAAAGGGGGGCTGAGCTTTTAGCCCTCTGGGTTGCGTTTTAGTACCAGAGCGTTATAGCGGTTCGATACCAACGTTGAACGGGCCTTAGCTAAGCGCGATTGGTTGTCGAACGGGCCCACCACTACTCGGTGCCAGCGCTCGCCATTGCGGATGGTGACATCTTCTGTGCGCGCATCTAGGTTGAGTAAAATGAGTTGCGCGCGCAGGTTGTCGGCGTCCTCGGCATTGCGAAATGAGCCCACTTGCAGCAGGTACTCTACGGCCGGTTCTTGCGTTGCGCTTTGCGAGGTCTCGACCGGCTCGGTGGCGGGCACGATCACTTCGCTCTCTTGCAGCAGCTTGTAAAAGTCGAAACGCGGTTTGGGTAAATCATTTTTTTCCTGTTCGACGGGTTCTGGCTCGGCAGCCGTGGCCTGCGGGGCAGGGGCAGCTTGGCGCGGTGCCAGTGCCTGCTGGCTGGGAGATACGCCCGCCAGATAAACCAGGAACATAATGAAAGCGCCCAGCATGGAGCCGATAAAAAGCCACACCCACCAGGGCACTTGAGGCTTGGCTGCGGCTTTTTTAGCCGCTGGGCGCTTTTTCTTGGCGTAGTCTCGGGTCATGGGGGGCGCTCTTACAAAAGCGGGTATTTTACGGGCAGTGGGAACAAAGCTGCAATTGTTACTCAGCTCATATCCTGTGGATCCACGTCGATTGACCAGCGTAAGTTGCGATGGGGTTTTAGCTCGCTAATGTGATGCGCCAGGATCTGCAGGTGTTGATTCAGTAGCCCTCGGCTGGTGGATTTTAGCTGTATCAGGTAGCGAAAGCGCTGCCCGCGTTTTTCCATCAATGAGGGCATGGGGCCGAGAACTTGCAGGGCTGGGTCGTGGGGTAAGCTATCGCTGAAGATGCGCAAGCCCTGGAGAAAGTGCAGCGCCTGCTCCGCGTTAGGGGCGTCGGCACGCAGTAGTGCCAAATGGCTGTAGGGCGGCATCAGGGTAATCTCGCGCTCGGTGAGGATGGCTTCGGCAAATTGCTGGTAATCCTGCTGTACCAGTAAATTCAGCAGCGGGTGCTCAGGCGTGCGGCTTTGTAAAATCACTTCCCCTGGCTTTTGCGCGCGCCCAGCCCGGCCCGCCACCTGGGTGATCAGTTGGCCCATGCGCTCGGGCCCGCGAAAGTCGGCGCTCAGCAGGCCGCTGTCTACATCGAGAATAATGGCCAGGGTCACATCGGGAAAGTGATGTCCCTTGGCGATCATTTGCGTACCTACTAATACACAGGGGCCACCACTTTTGATGCTGGCCAGTTTGTTTTCCAGCGAGTTTTTCTGGCGGGTGGAGTCGCGGTCAATACGAATGATGTCTGTACCGGGCAGCTCGCGGGCTAACAGCTCTTCGCTGCGCTCGGTACCCGAGCCCAGCGCTAACAATTTGTGGCTGTTGCAATTGCTGCAACGTGTAAGCGCGGGGCTCTGGTAGTCACAGTGATGGCAGTGCAGGTGTCTGGGCTGTTGATGCAAGGTAAGTCTGGCGTCGCAGTTGGGACAGAGGACTTGGCTGCCGCAGTCGTAACATTGCAGGGTGGGGGCATAACCGCGACGGTTGAGAAACACCAATACCTGATTGCCCGCATCGAGGTGGCGCCGAATGGCATTCATGCTGAAGTCGGTGATGCTTCTGTCAGGAGCACACTCATTGCTGTCGACTATTTGAATGCGAGGTGCGGCTTGTTGGTTGGCGCGCTGGCGCAGCTTTAGCTGAGTGTAGCGCTGGCGGCGGGCGTTGTAGAGCGATTCCAGTGCGGGAGTGGCGCTGCCGAGTATGATTGGAATCCCAAGGTTTTTGGCTCGCAGGCAAGCCAGGTCGCGAGCTGAGTAGCGAAAGCCATCCTGTTGTTTAAATGAGCCGTCGTGCTCTTCATCTACGATAATCAGGCTGGGGTGGCGCAATGGGGTAAATATTGCCGAGCGGGTGCCAATAATAATACGAGCACTGCCGTCGCTCGCTTTGGTCCAGGCGTTCAGGCGCTCGCGATCGGACAGCCCCGAATGCAAGGTGACGATATCTTCGTCAAAGCGGCGCTCGAAGCGGCGAATGGTTTGTGGCGTTAGGCCGATCTCAGGGACTAAAACCAGGGTTTGTGCCAGCGGGTTCGCTTCTAGAGTGCGGGCAATAGCTTGTAAATACACTTCGGTTTTGCCGCTGCCCGTGATCCCATCGAGCAAATAGGTGTTGTATTTACTCAGATCAATATTGTCCAAAGCCAGGCGTTGGTCTTCGTTTAGGGGTAGAGCAGCCTGGGGGGAGAATTGGCGCCTGGGGGCGTGGGTTGGTTCGATGAGTTGCCGCTCGCACAGGCGTTTGAGAGCATCGCGGGCAAAACCCGCGGTTTTTAAATCTTGCCAGCGGCTGGGGCCCTGCTCGCGCAAATAGAGTATGAGCTCAGCTTGGCGCGGCGCCTTGCGCAGTGGTTGGTCCGGCAGCCCCTGTCCCTCCGGGGTCAATTGCCAGTAGCGGCTGTGTGGATCTTGCTGGTACTCGGGAGGTTCGCCTTGGCGCAGTAAGACTGGCAAGGCAGCTTGTATCGCTTCACCAATAGGGCAGTGATAATAGTCTGCCGCCCAACTTAACAATTGCACTATGTCTGCTGGCAAGACAGGTTCGGGGTCCAGTAATTCGATGGCGGACTTGATCTTCTCGGGGGCGACTGTGCCACTGGCCTTTACTGCCATTATTACCCCGACCAGTTCGCGCCCAGCGAAGGGCACACGAATCCGCGCGCCCACTGTCGCGGGGGCAGAGGCTGGGGCTAGGCGATAGTCGAAAAGTTGTCGCAAGGGTACGGGCAGCGCGACTTGTACGCAGAAGAGTTCGGTCATTAAGGATAATGCTTAAATGATTGATAGTCGCCAAGCTTACTGGAATTGATGCGGAAACTCACTGGGGCGGAGGGTTGGGCTACTTGAGGCTAAAAAACGCACATTTTTCTTGATTTGGTAAGTCGTTGTGTTAGTATCGCGGCCCCGAAATTGCGATAACCCGCGATACCGTGCCAGGCAAAGAGGCTTCGACCTTGTGTTCAGGTGGCGGTATACACAACATAGGTCAAGATCATGCAAGCTGATATTCATCCGAATTACACCGATGTCACTGCAAACTGTAGCTGTGGCAACCAGATCAAAACTCGCTCTACTCTGGGCGAAGACTTCCACATCGACGTTTGCTCTGAGTGTCACCCATTCTTCACCGGCAAGCAGAAAGTTGTTGATACCGGTGGTCGTATTGATCGCTTCAACAAGCGTTTTGGCGGCCGTATCGGTGGCGCTAAAAAGTAATGTGAGTTGTCTTGGAGCTATGCTCCAGCAGCCAATAAAAAAGCCCGTCTTCGCGACGGGCTTTTTTGTGTGCGGTATTAAAAGAGTTCTTCGGGCAGCATTTGCGTTTTTTGGTCCGCGCTGCTCGCGCCCGAGTCCTCCATGGGGGGAATGTTGTCTTCGCGGAAAATTTCAAAGATGGCGTCGGGGTCATTGGGGCCTGCGCGTTTACCGGTTTCCGGATCGATCCGCACCGTGACGATACCATTGGGCCTTTTGCTGGGCTTTTCAGGTTTTTCGGCTAACGCTGCGCGCATATAGTCAATCCAAATGGGTAGAGCCGCTGAGCCGCCGTATTCGTTATTACCCAGAGGGGTGTTTTTGTCAAAACCCAGCCAGGTGACGGTCACGATATCCGGGTTGTAACCGGCAAACCAGGCATCGCGGGGGCCGTTGGTGGTCCCTGTTTTACCTGCGATATCGCCGCGCTCTAGCACGCGTGCGCGTTTGCCGGTGCCACGGGCAATCACATCGCGCAGCATTGAGTCGGCGATAAAAGCGGTTTGCGCATCCAGAATTCGCGGCGCGGGTACACTGGTCTCCGTCGTTGAGTCTTCGGGCTTTTCGCTGTTCGCTGCGAGTAGCTCTTCTAAGGTGCTCGCCTCGGCGGGCTTCTCCACCTTTTCTTCGCGCTCGCAGTTATGGCAGACGGTGGCCGGAGTCGCTTTAAAGGGCAGGTCACCATTGACGGTTTCAATTCTGTCGATCAGGTAGGGCTCGACTTTAAAGCCACCGTTGGCAAAAGCGGTGTAACCTTCCGCAAGCTGCAGCGGTGTTACATCGTGGCTGCCCAGGGCGAGCGACAGGTCGTAGGGCATGGCATCGGGGTCAAAGCCAAACCTTGCCAGGCTCTCGTGTGCTGTTTTCATTCCCAGGGAGCGTAAAATCCGGATGGAAACCAAGTTGCGCGAGCGATAAAGGGCCGTGCGCATGCGCATGGGGCCAAGGAATTTACCTCCGTCATTTTCGGGGCGCCAAGTTCCCTCCAAACTCGCATCTTCAATCACAATGGGGGCATCATTGATGATGGTGGCTGGGGTAAAGCCGTGCTCAAGTGCGGTGGTGTAGATAAAAGGCTTAAAAGACGAGCCCGGTTGTCTGGTGGCCTGAGTGACCCGGTTAAAGTGACTTTGGTTGAAGTCAAAACCGCCCACCATAGAGACAATGGCGCCGTCGTGGGGGTTAAGAGCTATAAGAGCCGCCTCTGCCTCAGGTAGCTGGCTTAATTGCCAGCCCTCATTGGACTCGCGCAGGCGAATTAAGTCGCCAACGGCCAGAACATCGGCTGCGGTAGTGGGTTTTTTACCGCGGTAATTTTCGTTTAGGTATGGGCGGGCGTCAGACAGCCCCTGCTCCCAGTTGAGCTGAATCAGGCTGCCGTCGCGCAGCATAACGTCGGCTGATTGCTCTGCTACCTGCGTGACTACGGCGGGTGTCAGGCCGCCATAGGCGGGAACGTCTTTAAGTAGTTCGAGCCATTCGCTTTCATCGCTGTCGGCAAGATTCCCTTCCGGGCCGCGATAGCCGTGGCGCTGATCGTAAGTGATAATGCCTTCAACCACCGCCTGTTGCGCGATTTCTTGCAAGTGGGCGTTCACTGTCGTATAGATATTGTAGCCGTCTGTGTAGGCTGCCTGGCCGAACCTGTCTATGGCTTCCTGGCGCGCCATTTCTGCAACGTAGGGCGCGTAGAGCTCAGGGGTTAGGCCGTGGTAGCGGGCCGTAATAGGCTCGGCCGTTGCGCTGCGCCAGGTCTGCTCGTCTATATGGCCCAGCTCGTACATGCGACCCAGAATCCAATTGCGTCGAATCAGGGCGCGCTGGGGATTGGCCAGCGGGTTGTAGGCTGACGGGGCTTTGGGTAAACCGGCGATCATCGCCCATTGGGCGAGGCTCAAATCGCCGATATCCTTGCCGTAATAGACGCTGGCGGCGGCTTGGATGCCATAGGCGCGGTTACCAAAATAAATTTTGTTGTTGTATAGCTCGAGGATTTCGGCTTTGCTGAGTTCGCGCTCGATCTGCAGGGCGAGCAAAATTTCATTGAATTTGCGGGCAAAAGTCTGGTTGAAAGTGAGGAAAAAGTTCCTCGCTACTTGCATGGTAATGGTGCTGCCGCCGGACTGAATCTGTCCTGTTTGCAATAATTGTGAAGTCGCTCGCAAAAGTCCTTTAATGGAGACGCCGTTATGGCCGTAGAATTGGGCATCTTCCGCTGAAAGTAGAGCTTTTATGTATAACGGTGGGATCTTGTTATAGCTGATAGGGGTACGCCGCTGCTCGCCAAACTCGCCGATAAGCTTGTTGTCGCTGGAGTAGATGCGCAGGGGAGTTTGCAGTTTTATTTGTCTTAAAGACTGAACATCCGGCAGTTTTGGGTCAAGATAGAGGTAGAGGCCGGCAAATGTGATGGCTGTCACGCCGCATCCGGCCGCGATTAACCATAAAAGCACTTTGATAAAAGAATATTTTTTAAGCATTTTTTCTATGGGAATTAGAGGGTTAGCAACATCTGCCGATTGAGGCCAGCATTATACGGGGTTTTTATCGGTTTACATATGTGTGTACTTGTTGCAGGCTTAAGTTAAAGTGCTATAACATAAACGACGGCTAAGTTACGGATATAGATAGAAAAATGGGCGTTTTCGGATTCTTGGATAAAAAGACCAAGCCGGTGCTGGGGGTCGATATAAGCTCTACTTCGGTCAAGCTTCTGGAGTTGAGTCGCAGCGGGGATCGTTACCGGGTAGAAACCTATGCGGTGCGTGCTCTGCCTCCCAACGCGGTGGTCGAAAAAAACATTAATGACCCGGTGGCGGTGGCGGAAGTTATCCGCACTTTGGTAAAGCAGTCGAAAACCAAAGTTAAACAGGCCGCTGTTTCGGTAGCTGGTTCTGCGGTTATCACCAAAGTCATTGAGCAGCCCGCTGGCTTGAGTGATGACGATCTGGAAAATCGCATCTACTTAGAAGCCGATCAATACATTCCTTTCGATACCGACGAAGTCTCCATTGATTTTGAGGTGGTGGGCGAGTCTCCCAACGACCCGGAAATGGTCGAGGTACTGCTCGCGGCTTGTCGCACCGAAAATGTCGATTCCCGCGTTGAGGCGCTTCAGGGCGCTGGCCTGGAAGAAAAAGTGGTCGATGTCGAAGCTTACGCTATGGAGCGCGCTTTTGAATTGGTGTTGGAGCAGCTCGAAGATCAGGACAATCAGGTTGTTGCTGTGCTCGATGTCGGCGCCACCATGACCACCCTAAGTGTGCTTGTCGATGGTCGCACTATCTATACTCGCGAGCAGCTGTTTGGCGGGCGTCAACTCACCGAAGAAATTCAGCGCCGCTACGGTTTGTCGATGGAAGAAGCCGGGCTTGCGAAAAAGCAGGGCGGTCTGCCTGATGACTATCAGTCCGAAGTGCTTGAGCCGTTTAAAGAGGCGGTAATCCAGCAGATTACTCGTTCGCTGCAATTCTTTTTCTCTTCCAGTGAATACAATGATGTGGATTACATCGTCCTGGCAGGCGGTGTGGCTTCTATGGAAGGCCTGGTTGAATTAATAGAGGAAAAGCTTGGCACGCAAACACTGGTTGCCAATCCCTTTGCGAACATGTCGGTCGCATCGAGGGTGAACGCAGCAGCTCTTGCCAATGATGCCCCTTCGCTGATGGTGGCAACCGGACTGGCGATGAGGAGCTTTGACTAATGGCTAATATAAACCTCCTTCCCTGGCGGGTCACCTACCGGGAAGAAAAGAAGAAAGAATTTATCGCCATCATGTTCGGCGTGTTTTTAGTCGCCTGTGTGCTTGCGTTTTTCTGGGTATCCCAGGCCAATGGTCGGGTAGATCATCAGCGTCAGCGCAACCAAATGCTGCAGGCCGAGATTACCGAGCTGGACAAAAAAGTTGCCGAAATTAAAGATCTGCAGAAAAAGCGCGAAGAACTGCTCGAACTCATGGAGCTAATTCGTAGCCTTGAAGGCACTCGCTCGGTAATCGTGCATCATTTTGACGATTTGGTCCGCGCTATTCCCGATGGCGTCTATCTGACCTCCTTGGAGCGGGTTGGCGAAACCATGAATATGGAAGGTCTGGCGGAATCGAATAACCGGGTGTCCAGTTTTATGCGTAATCTGGATGCCTCTCCCTGGTACGACTCACCCAACTTGTCATCGGTAGAAGTGGCTCCGGGGGCAGGAGGGCAAGCAAATGCTTTTGTTATGACCGTTAAAACGGTTGTTGCTAAAGCGGCTGATGTTGAGTCAGAAGAGCAGGGGGCAGAGTAATGGCTTTTAAAGATACCATTGCGCAAGTTCGCGAGTTTGATTACGAAGATCCCAATAAGCTGGGTGTTTGGCCTCTGCCAACAAAAATTCTTGTATGTCTGTTTATTGTTGCCGCTGTGTTGGCGGCCACCTACTACTTTAAAGTTAAATCAATTAACGAAACTTTAGTGCGAGAGCAGGCTGAAGAGCGCACCTTGCGTCAAACTTTTGAAACACGCAGTGCGCAGGCGGCCAACCTGGCGGCTTATCGAGCGCAAATGGAAGAAATGCAGCGCTCTTTCGAGTCTTTGTTGGCACGCTTGCCCTCTGACAATGAAGTGCCTGGCTTGTTGGATGATATCGATGCGCGCAGCGTCGAAAGCGGTTTAAGTGATCTGAGTCTTGAGCTGCAAGATCAGCGAGATGCAGAATATTATGTGGAGTTGCCTATTAGTATTAGCGTGAAGGGTGGCTATCACGATTTCGGTGGCTTCGTCAGTGGTGTGGCAGGCATGCCGCGTATTGTCACCCTGCATGATTTTTCTATCAAGCAGTCCGAAGAGGGTGGAGACTTGTTGATGGAGATAGGGGCTAAAACCTACCATTATCAAGGAGGAGGGGATGATGAATAATAAGACCCCGCTTCTTTTGGCTGTAGTGCTACTGGCCGGTTGTGGCGCAGGCGGCGATTTAAGCGACTTGCGTGATTACATTGAGGAGACCAAGCGTCGCCCGGGCAAGCAGATTGAACCTTTGCCTGTATTTCGGCCTCTGCCACCGTTTAGCTATTCGGCGATGACCTTGCGCAGTCCGTTTGAGCGTCCTGTTGAGGAACTGGCCAGCGTCAAGGGCGGCAAATCCGTCGAGCCTGATTTGAGTCGGCCGAAAGAGTACCTGGAAAATTTCAGTATCACCAATATGCTGATGGTAGGTACGGTGGAGCAACAAGGTACTCTATGGGCCTTGATCGACACCGGGCCAGGTAGTCAGCGTAGCGTTGAGCCTGTCACCGTGGGCAACTACATGGGCCGTAATCACGGCAAGATTATATCGGCATCACCGACGCAAATTGAGGTGATGGAAATCGTATCCGATGGCGATGACGGCTGGGTCGAGCGTCCTCGTATTATCAAATTACAAGAAAAGGAATAGGCGGTCATGCGTGCTTTGTTCTTTATGGGGTGGAAAATGAGAAAAACACTCGTGTTGCTAATGGTTTCCCTGCTGTCGTGTGCGGCGGGGGCGACAACCCTGGACGATATCCGGTTCGCAGAGCTGCCTAATCAGCGCTTTGAGGTGCGCCTTACTTTCAGTGACGCGCCTCCCGAGCCCCAAGGGTATACGATTGAATCTCCTGCGCGCATTGTGCTGGACTTCCCCGAGGTTGTCAGCGAGCTGCAAGAGCGCCGCTATCCATTGGCGTTTGACAATGGCAAGAGCGCCATGGTGCTGACCTCTGGTGACCGTACCCGCCTGATTTTGAATCTGGAAAACCTCTCTACTTACAAATCGAGTGTTGATGGCAATGCTTATGTCGTTGAGGTAGGAGCTAATGATCCAGGCGTGGTGCAGCAAAATACCGCCAGCCAAACAGCCAAGGCGGTTACTACTACGCAGTCTAAAAGCTCTGGCGCTAAGGCTATCAAAGCCATTGATTTTCGCCGCGGGGAAAGCGGGGAAGGTCGAATTATTGTCGATTTGTCCAACAGTAGTATCCGTGCTGATCTGCGCGATACGGCCGAAGGTGTGCGGGTTCGTTTTAGCAATACTCAGCTGCCTGCTGAACTGCGTCGCCGCCTTGATGTGATTGATTTTGCTACCCCGGTTAGCATTATTTCGGCCGACAGCGACGATGGCGATGCGGTACTAAATATTAAGGCGCAGGGTGAGTTTGATTATCTCGCCTACCAAACCAATAACCGTTATATCGTTAGTGTTAAGCCTCTAACGGCGGCTGAGAAAGCCCAGAAAGAGCGCGAATTTGAATACACTGGGGCGCGCCTGTCTTTTAACTTCCAAGATATTGAAGTGCGCGCGGTCTTACAGATTATTGCTGATTTCACTGAGCTTAATCTGGTTGCCTCTGACACGGTGCAAGGTCGGATTACGCTGCGTTTGGACAATGTGCCCTGGGATCAGGCGCTCGATATGGTACTTAAAACCAAAGGTTTGGATAAGCGTCAGGTGGGTAATGTGCTGATGGTGGCACCGGCGGCAGAAATCGCTGAGCGCGAGCGCCAAGAGCTGTCTACCAAGCGTCAGTTAGAAGAATTGGCACCGCTGCGCACTGAATATATTCGCATCAGCTACGCCAATGCGCAGGAAGTTTTTGAAATCGCCATGGGTGGTGAAAGTGGCAACCGCAGTAACAACAGTCAGGGCGCCAATTACACCCTGCTGTCTGAGCGCGGCCATGCGGTGGTTGATAGCCGTACCAACTCAATTATTGTCACCGATACAGTAGATCGCGTTGAAGCATTTAAAACGTTGCTGCAAGAAATTGATGTGCCGATCAAGCAGGTGATGATCGAGGCGCGTTTGGTTATTGCCAACAAAGATTTCCGCGAAGAGCTGGGTGTGCGCTGGGGTGGTGTAGGAGCCAGCCTGGGCGATGACGCTTTGTTTGAGGTGGGTGGCTCTGTTGATGGTTTGGATTCAGACCCCGGCACTCCGTTTGACTTTATCTATGGTGGCGGCACCATGGATCTGAATGAAAACATGATGGTGGACATGGGGATCGAAAACCCTGTTGGCAGTATTGCTTTCGGCTTGTTGACCGATAACACCTTCTTGGATCTGGAGCTGTCAGCAATGGAGTACAACGGCTACGCCGAGATTGTCTCCCAGCCTAAAGTGATTACCGGCGATAAGCAGCAGGCTAAGATTTCTACCGGTAGTGAGATCCCCTACCAAGAGGCTTCGGCCAGTGGTGCAACGGCTGCGTCCTTTAAAGAGGTTGTCTTGGAGCTGGATGTTACGCCGCAGATCACACCGGATAACAACATCATTATGGACTTGGCGATCAAAAAAGATTTGCTTGCTGAGATTAACCAAGAGTTTAACGTTCCGATTATCGACATTACTCGGGTGAACACAAAAGTCCTCGTCAGCGATGGTCAGACTATTGTGTTGGGTGGTATTTTCGAGATGCAACAACTGACCGGTGTGGATAAAGTGCCATTCTTGGGTGATATCCCTTACTTGGGGCGCCTGTTCCGTCGCGATATTGTGAACAATGAGAAAAGTGAACTGTTGGTCTTTATTACTCCGCGTATTATGGCTAACGAGTTGACTGAATAACGGATGATTAAACAGCATGTCTTTCTTGTCGGCCCCATGGGGGTCGGCAAGTCTACCATCGGCCGCTTATTGGCCTCTGAGTTACACCTTCCCTTTGTCGATACCGATCGCTTGATAGAGTCCAGAACCGGGGCGGATATCCCATGGATCTTTGATATGGAAGGTGAAGAGGGCTTTCGTGATCGCGAAACGGGCGTTTTAAAAGAGCTTTGCGAAGGTGAAATTTCGGTGATCGCCACCGGCGGCGGAATTGTCACTCGTGAGCAAAATTGCCAGCTGATGCAAAGTCACGGCTGTGTCTGCTATTTGAACGCATCGGTAGAGCAGCTGGTTGAGCGCACGTCACGGGATCGCAAGCGCCCTTTGTTGCAGGTTGAAAACCCCAGGCAACGAATTGTAGAAATACTGACCGAGCGTGAGCCTATCTATCGCGCCATTGCCACCTTGGTGGTTAATACCGACCGTTTTAGCCCCAAGGCAGCTGTGCAGGAAATTGTCGACGCCTTACTTTAGGTATTGCTGTTCTGCGCTTGTTGCCCGCGTTTGCCTGAGGGTGTCTGTGGTAAACTAGCCGCAGAGTTTTCGCAACGGTGCCAAAGATTATGCATAGCTTAAAGGTAGAGCTCGGTGAGCGCAGTTATCCTATCTATATCGGTGAGGGGCTGTTTAGTCCCGAGTATTTAACCCCTCACATCCACGGTCGGCAAGTTTGCGTTGTCACCAATGAGACCGTTGCCCCGCTGTATTTACAGACATTATTAGAAGCCCTGTCTGGTGGCGGTTACACCCTGGAAACCGTCGTGTTGCCCGATGGCGAAAAACATAAAAACCTGGAAACCCTAAATCTGGTTTTTGATGGTCTGTTGCAGGCGCGCTTTAATCGTCAATGTACGCTCATAGCCCTGGGTGGCGGAGTCATTGGCGATATGGCGGGCTTTGCCGCGGCTTGCTATCAGCGCGGCGTAAAATTTATTCAAATACCCACTACCTTACTTTCAATGGTAGATTCCTCCGTCGGCGGTAAAACGGGGGTAAATCACCCACTGGGTAAGAATATGATAGGCGCCTTTTATCAGCCTCAAGCGGTGCTGGCCGATGTCTCTGTGTTAAAGAGCCTTCCGGTTCGTGAGTTGGCTGCAGGGGTTGCCGAGGTGATTAAGTACGGGTTGATTTGCGATGCCAGCTTTTTTGTTTGGCTCGAAGAGAATATTGCACGAGTAATGGCTGGAGATACCGACGCGCTTGCCTATTGCGTGGTGCGCTCCTGCGAGGATAAAGCCAAAGTGGTTGCAGAAGATGAGCGCGAGGGTGGTGTCCGTGCCATATTGAATTTAGGGCACACTTTTGGTCACGCCATTGAAACGGCTCAAGGGTATGGTAACTGGCTGCACGGTGAGGCTGTGGCCGCCGGCATGATGATGGCTGTAGACTTGTCGCAGCGTATGGGCAATGTACCCGCCGATTTGGTTGAGCGAACGCGCAGCCTTTTGCTGGCAGCCCGCTTACCTACCATCGCTCCAGCTGACATGAGCAACGACGACTTTTTAACGTTGATGGCAGTCGATAAAAAGGCGATGGATGGTGGTTTGCGCCTGGTCTTGCTCGAGGCATTGGGCAAAGCGGTTGTCACCGCAGACTTCGATGCGCAATTGCTCGAACAAACGCTTACCCAATCGCGCATTGCCTAAGTGACTACGGAGTCCGTCATGAGTGAGCCTAGCTACTTTGCGCTACTTGGGTTAGATCATGACCCGATGGCCGTTGCGCCTGCAGCCGAGTTGTGGTCCGGGCTGGAAGCGCTTTCTCTTGAGGTACTACACAACATAGAGTTTATTGCTCCGCTAGTGGTGATTACCGGCGCAGAGGGTGAGGGTAAGACTTCGCTCGCTGCAGAACTGTATAATCGTTTGGCGCTGTCACGCGAGACAATTTACTTTTCCGCGCGCGGGGCTGAAGGTGATCACCTACTGAGAAAAATCGCAGATTTTCTCAATCTTCCCCTCAATGCTGATACTAGTACCGGCGAGTTACTTGTCCAGATACGCTCTGCAATGGCCGAAGGCCAGATCTATGTAGTGATCGATGATGCCGACGCATTGGGAGATGAGACGCTCGTTCCGTTAATGAGCTTATTGCAGTCGGCGCAAGACCTGCCTCCTATTCGCCTCCTGCTCCTGGGGCGCGATGATCTAGCCCCCAGGCTCGATAGCTATGGTATGCCTGATATAGAGGTGCAGGATTTTCAGCTGCCGCAAATTGATTTACACGAGTCGATTCAGTTGTTGCAGCGGCGTCTCGACGATGCCGGCTACGAAGGCGAGCCGCTGTTTGATCGTTCATTGGTAGAGCCCTGGTGGGATTCTGCATCCGGTAATATAGGCAGCTTGCTGGCGTCGGCCAGGCTATGGTTACAGGATTACGCTGTTGTAAGCGATCCTCCCCAAGATAGCGATGCCAGCCCTCAATCGATTTCTAAGCTTCCGGTAGTGCATATACTTGCTGTCGCGGGCCTTATTACTGCTTTGGGGATGGTCTATCTTTACAGTAATGATGCAACTCAAGATGTAGCAACGAGCAAGACGCTAAAGATCCCCGCTGCTGATGTGGGCGCGGCAGTATCGTCGCAAGCGGCTAGCAGCCTTGAGTCGTCTTCCGCTCAGGTGTCTTCCGTCAGTGAGCCTGCATCCCGACCTGATGATGTCAATAAGGCTGAAGTACAGGGTGCAAGCTCCAGCTTGGTGTTAGCACCTGCGCCTGAGATAATTTCTTCATCTTCATCTTCATCTTCATCGTCGAGCGTCGCTGTGAGGCCGGCCGATGCGTCGTACAGCGAGGATGAGCTGGAAATATTATCGTGGCCGAAAGACTCCTATACCTTGCAAGTATTGGGTGTGAGTAACCTTGCGTCTGCGCAAAGCTATCAGCGAGCCCAAGCGAATAGTGATCAGTTACGGGTTTATAGTTCAACGCGGGCAGGTAAGCCTTGGTATGTGGTGTTGGCCGGTAGATATTCATCCAGAGCAGAGGCACAGGCGGCCATTGCCCGGCTGCCTGCCAAGCAGCGCGATGCTCAGCCCTGGCTTCGTGGTGTAGAGGATATTCAGCAAGAGCTGCAAAAATAATAGCCCGGTGGCATGTTTCGGATTCCTACAGCAATTTGTAAGCGCGCATAAAAAAGCCCCAGCCGTAAGGCTGGGGCTTTTTTATGGGTGGAAGGTTTATTCCTCTTCTTCGGGTATTTCAGAGAATACTCTCACACCGTTAGAGCCATATTTGATACTGCCATCTCCAGGAGTGGGCACTTCTATCTCGATAAAAACGGCGCCGCTTGCTGGATCAGAGTCATCGGCAGAGATAAATAAAGTCACGTAGCTGTAGTCGGACGAGGCGCTGATTTCTCCGTTGGGGAACACTTCCGCTTCAACACCTTGGGCGAGGTCGGCATTGACGGAGATCTCGGTGCCGCCGGGTATGCCGTTGCCGTTGCAGTCTGCCAGCATAAACTTAAAGCTTTTGGTTTCGCCTGGTTCAAAGGTGACTGTTTCGGTGGGCTCGCCAGGTAGGCGGCCATCTGCGGTATAAAGTGGGGCGTCGCAAGACATTACCAGCATGTGCTCAGCTCGCACCAATACGGCGTCGCGTGTGCAGGCGCCCGCTGCTGCGTCTTCTTCACGGCACAGCACGCCATTGTAAAGACCGTCACCTGGCTCGTAGCTGTTGCTATCGCCGGCGTTGACGGTGGCAATCTCTTCTCCGGCGTTATAGCGACCGTCGAAATTGCGGTCCACATAGGGCGAGCCGAGGTCGTCACAGCCGAAGGCTTCTGAGGTAGAGCCTGAGTCGGCATGAGACGCTGAGCCTGATACCGGCTCTGAGCGTTGGCAGTTTCTAATACGCGCGGCAACATCGCCTTCGGTGCTGTCTGCGGTATAGAAAACGTCTACATCAGGGTCGTACATACCGTTATTGTTGGCATCGATAAAGGATTCGTTGCCTATAGTCGTGGCCAGAATCTTTACCCGGCCGTCGCGGCAATGCGCAGCGCCATTGTTGCACTGTAAATAAGGCGTGTGATCGTAGTTGTTGGGCTCTTCAATAATCGTAAAGCCCTGATCTGCTTCTGGTTTGGGGCTCTGGCTCTGCCAGGTAACGCTACAGGAGCCGCTGACACCTTCGTCCTCTTCAGTGCTGGTGCCGGTTAAGCAGCTTGAGCCGATTGCACCGCCTACGGTGGTGAAGTAAATCGGAGTGCCGTCAGGTACTGGGTTGTTGAAAGCGTCGGCCGCGTTCACGGTGATCTGTGACGTGACATTGTTATAGCGCCAGGCGATTGGGTGGTTGTCGCTACCGGCGATCGACATACTGTTTTGGTCCGGCAGACCGGTTGAAACCACAAGCTGCGACGATTGGGTAGAAATGCCGCCTTCGGTAGTGGCTGTAACGCGCACGGCACCGGGAACTGAGCCAGATTGCACAGTGGTGGATACCAGGCCGTCCACATCGGAGGTGCCAGAGTCGTTCACCAAAGACAGGCCGCCGCTGGAGCTGTTTAGTTTAAAGTCTACAGCTATGCCTTTGACCGGTGCGCCAGTACTGCCGCGCACTCTAAAGGTTAGGGTTGCAGTTTCATTGCCGCCTGTGCCTTTAAGGGTAATAGCATTGGGCGATGCCTCTACAAAGGTCAGGCTTTGTACGGTATCGGCCGCAATTTCTACGGCGCCGTTAGCGCTGATGACCGAGCCGCCGTAAGAGGTGGTTGCGGTGATGGAGTCAGTCCCTATGCAGCCATTGGCGGTATAGCGGATAGTCGCTTGGCCATTAGTGGTTTGCACAATGTTGGTGGGGCAGTCGGATTCACAAATCTCGCCCGACTGTGGGCTGAGCAGGGATTCGCCGGCGGCAATACAGGGGGAGCTGAAGGTCACATCCACCGCATCGGTAATCAGCTCGCCGTTATTGACTACATTAACTGAGAGCAGGGTGTTTCCACCGGCAGAGAGTACGCCGTCACCAATGCCTACACCGATAACGCCGGGCTGAAAATCCGCTCCTGAGCCTGAGCCAATCTCTGCCAGATCATTGGCCGCGCTGCTGCTACTGCCGCCGCCACCGCCGCCTTGGTTGTTAAGGTTGTCGAGCGTGGTGCCGTTGCTGCCGCCACCGCAGGCAGCGAGTCCGGTACACAGGGCAAGGACCCCCGCAAGTTTTGACGCATGAGACCCGAGTTTGATTATCCGCATATCTATGGTCCTGAATTTATCGGAATTGTCGTTGTTATTTGCCTCGCGGCCGCGAGCGAAAGCTTCCCCCATGGGCCTGTGTAGTGCGGGCAAATGTCGTGCTTCTGTGTAGAAACTAGGTGAAACACCGCTCCTGGTGCCTAAATTAGCGTAATTTACGGGCGGGATAAAGGTCTGTTGTGCCGAAAATGAGGAATAGTGGCACATTTTTACAATTTCTTTTAATTTCAGGCTGTTGTTGTGGGTTTTGATTGTAGTTTCTCATCCATTTTGCGCCAGTTGCTCGCAGACTTTGGCGTATTGTGAGTTGCTTTTTTAGGCGATGGCGCCTAGTCTGGGAGCTTCCGTGATTCAGCTCAACTTCGATTTTTAGCCCACTGCTGTAAAGGCCCAAAGGCTCGCTTTTGCTTGCCTAAAGAGGCTCCAGCGGGTAATATTCTGCGCCCATTTGTACAGCCCCTCTTGTTTAGGGGCTTTTTTGTCTGGCGCATGGTGCAGTGAAGTTGGCCTGCCTTTGTGAGAGTAAAACAGGTAATTATTGAGAGACAGCGTATGACCACTGGTCTGTACAGTTTGGACGAGTTTAAAGATAACTGCGGCTTCGGTCTGATTGCCCATCTTAAGGGTAAGACCAGCCACCGTTTACTCGAAACTGCTATCGAATCCCTGACCTGCATGACCCACCGCGGTGGTATTGCGGCCGATGGTAAAACTGGTGATGGCTGCGGTCTGTTGCTGCAAAAGCCCGACAGTTTTCTGCGAGCTGTCGCCAAAGAGGCCGGCTGCGATGAGCTGGGTGAAGTCTATGGCGTAGGCGCGGTGATGTTGAGCCGCAATGTCGAAAAGGCCGATCAGGCTCGCCGCGTACTTGAAGACGCCTTGCGTGCAGAGGGACTGCAACCTGCAGGCTGGCGCGAAGTGCCAGTGGACTCCAGTTGTCTGGGGCCTATCGCTCTTGAGTCTTTGCCGCTGTTTAACCATGTATTTGTCAATGCGCCCGCGGATACCAGCAATGCTGTTTTCAGTGCAAAATTGCTGATGGCCCGCCGTCGCACTGAGCTGGCTCTTAAGGAAGACACTTCCTTTTATATAGCCAGCCTAAGCACCAGCATCCTCTCCTATAAAGGGTTGATGATGCCGGTGGACTTGCCCAAATTTTTTGCCGATCTGGCCGACGAACGTTTGGAAACCGCTATTTGTGTATTCCACCAGCGCTTCTCCACCAACACCATGCCTCAGTGGCCGCTGGCGCAGCCTTTCCGCATGCTGGCGCACAATGGTGAAATCAACACGGTTATGGGTAACCGCAACTGGTCGGTCGCCCGCACCGATAAGTTCTCTACCCCGCTACTGCCCGATATCGCCGAAGTGGCGCCGCTGGTTAATCGTACTGGCTCTGATTCATCCAGCCTCGATAACATGCTCGAGGTGCTGCTGATTGGTGGCATGGAGCTGCATCGTGCTGTGCGTATGCTGGTGCCGCCGGCGTGGCAAAACGTAGAGCACATGGACTCAGACTTGCGCGCCTTCTACGAATATAACTCCATGCACGTAGAGCCTTGGGATGGTCCCGCGGGACTCGTGATTACCGATGGTCGCTATGCGGTTTGTACTCTTGATCGCAATGGCTTGCGGCCGTCGCGCTGGGTTATCACCAAAGACGATTTGATTACTGTAGCCTCCGAAGTGGGTGTTTATGGCTACAAGCCTGAAGATGTGGTTGCCAAGGGCCGTCTTGGCCCGGGTCAGATCCTGTCTGTCGATACCGAAACCGGTAAGCTTTATCACACCGAAGACATCGATGCCCAACTTAAGGCCGGTAAACCTTACAAGCAGTGGTTGAAAGACAATGCCGTGCGCATTGAGTCTACCTTAGAGACCGATGTGGCTGAGAACGGCTTGTCTGCAGCCGAAATGAAAGCTTACATGAAGCAGTATCAGGTGACCTTCGAGGAGCGTGACCAAGTACTGCGCCCGCTGGCCGAAGGTGGTCAGGAGGCGGTCGGCTCGATGGGGGATGACACTCCCATGGCGGTACTGTCTGGTAAGCAGCGCTCCCTGTACGACTATTTCCGTCAGCAGTTTGCGCAGGTAACTAACCCGCCAATCGACCCCCTGCGTGAAGCGATTGTAATGTCGCTCGAAACTTGTGTGGGCCGCGAGTTGTCGGTTTACGACGAAACCGAAGCCCACGCCAATCGCGTCATCCTCAGTTCGCCGGTATTGTCGCCAGCGAAATTTCGCGCACTGAAAAACTTGGGGCGCGATGACTATAAAGCCGAGACCTTCTCGCTCGCTTACGATCCGGAGAAAGTAGGTTTAAAACAAGCCGTGATTGAGCTGCGCGAGCGTGTCGCAGAAGCTGTGAGCGCAGGTACAGTACAAGTTATATTGAGTGATATGGGGCTGCAACAGGGCCAGCTGCCGGTGCATGCGCTGTTGGCAACGGGTGCTGTGCATCACTACCTGACTCAGAAAGGGCTGCGCTGCGACGCTAACATTATTGTTGAGACCGGTACCGCACGCGACTCCCATCAGGTGGCGACGCTTATCGGTTATGGTGCAACCGCCGTTTACCCTTATCTCAGTTACTATGTTATGAACGACTTGCTGAACAAAGGCGAGTTGCTTACCGATGTGGATCAAGCGTATAAAAATTACCGCAAAGGGCTGGACAAAGGCCTGTTGAAGATCCTCTCTAAAATGGGTATTTCGACCATCACCTCTTACCGTGGTGCGCAACTGTTTGAAGCTGTGGGCCTGGCCGAAGATGTGGTGGACATGTGCTTTACCGGTACCACCTCGCGCATTAAAGGTGCGCGCTTCGAAGACTTGGAAGCTGATCAAAAAGCGTTGGCGAAAACCGCTTGGCTGGATCGCAAGCCTATTGTTCAAGGTGGTCTGCTGAAGTACGTACACGGCCAGGAATATCACGCGTTTAATCCAGATGTCGTACAAACGCTGCAAAAAGCGGTGCAAAGTGGCAACTGGAGCGACTGGCAGAAATATTCGGATTTGGTAAATACCCGTCCGGTGGCGACCCTGCGCGACTTGATTAAGGTGCGCGGCGGAGTGGGCGAGCCAATTTCCGTGGATGAAGTCGAGCCTGTCGAAAGCATTATCAAACGCTTTGACTCGGCGGGGATGTCCCTCGGTGCTTTGTCACCTGAAGCGCACGAAGCGCTGGCCGAGGCGATGAATACCCTTGGCGGTCGCTCCAACAGTGGTGAGGGCGGCGAAGATCCGGCGCGATTCAACACGCCTAAGGTCTCCAAAATTAAGCAGATCGCCTCCGGCCGTTTTGGTGTAACCCCACACTACTTGGTCAATGCCGAAGTGTTGCAGATTAAGGTTGCTCAGGGGGCCAAACCCGGTGAGGGTGGGCAGCTGCCAGGCGGTAAGGTTAATCAACTGATCGCACGCTTGCGCTACTCGGTGCCCGGTGTGACATTGATTTCTCCACCGCCGCACCACGATATTTACTCTATTGAAGACTTGGCGCAGCTGATTTACGACCTTAAGCAGGTCAATCCCGATGCATTGGTCTCGGTGAAACTGGTATCCCGCCCTGGTGTCGGTACTATTGCCGCCGGTGTGGCGAAAGCTTACGCTGATTTGATCACTATTTCCGGTTATGACGGCGGCACCGCTGCCAGTCCTCTGACGTCTATCCGCTACGCGGGTTCGCCCTGGGAGCTGGGCTTGTCCGAGACTCATCAGACTCTGCGAGCCAATGACTTACGCGATAAAGTTCGCGTACAAACCGACGGCGGCTTAAAAACCGGTTTGGATGTAATTAAGGCGGCCATGCTGGGTGCAGAAAGCTTTGGCTTTGGTACTGCACCTATGGTGGCCTTGGGTTGTAAATATCTGCGTATTTGTCACTTGAATAACTGCGCTACCGGTGTTGCAACCCAGAACGATAAGCTGCGTCGCGACCACTATATCGGCACCGTGGAGATGGCGAAAAACTTCTTCCGTTTCGTCGCTGAGGAAGCTCGTCTGTTGATGGCCGATCTAGGCGTGCGCTCACTGGCCGAACTGGTGGGCCGAGTGGATCTGTTGGAGCTGACCGAAGGGATAACCGAGAAGCAAAAACAATTGGATTTAAGTCCGGTGGTGCACACCGATGACTTCCTGGCCACCAAGCCGCAGCTGTGTGCGGTTGATCGCAACCACCCGTTCGACAAAGGTGAGTTGGCCGAGGCGATGGTGCGCGAGATCTTACCCACTATCGAAGCGAAAAAAGGCGGTGAGTTCAGTTTCCATCTAACAAACTGCGACCGCTCTATCGGTGCGCGCTTAAGCGGTGAAATTGCCAAGCGCTATGGCAACCAGGGGATGGCGGATGCGCCCATCAAGTTGCAGCTGACTGGTATTGCCGGGCAGAGTTTTGGCGTGTGGAACGCCGGCGGCCTGGAAATGTACCTAGAAGGAGATGCCAACGACTATGTAGGCAAAGGCATGGCTGGCGGTAAGATCGTTATCCGTCCGCCTAAAGGTTCTGAGTTTGCTTCAAATCGCACCAGCATTATCGGTAACACCTGTTTGTACGGCGCGACGGGCGGTAAATTATTTGCCGCAGGCACTGCGGGTGAGCGTTGCGGTGTGCGCAACTCGGGCGCACATGTTGTCGTCGAAGGCGCGGGCGATCACTGCTGTGAATATATGACCGGTGGTGTTGTGACTGTTCTGGGTGATACCGGCGTGAACTTTGGCGCGGGTATGACGGGCGGCTTTGCCTATGTGTTGGACGAGAGCAACACTTTTGTGGATCGCTACAACCACGAGCTGGTGGAAATTCACCGCGTGGATACTGAATCTTTAGAGGCGCACCGCAATCATTTGCGTAGTGTGATAGAAGAGTTTACTCGCGAGACCGAAAGTGCCTGGGGCGAGCAGCTGCTGGCAAACTTCGATGACTATGTTGGCAAATTCTGGCTAGTCAAACCCAAGGCGGCGAGCATGAAAAGCTTGCTTGAAAGTATGAAGAACCGCGGTGAATAACCCCTTGGGTTGAACAGATTAGAGGCATTGATTATGGCCGAGCGTTTACACAACAACTTCCAGTTTATTGATGTGGGTCGTCAAGACCCGCAGAAAAAAGACATTCAAACCCGCAAACACCAGTTTGTGGAGATTTACGAGCCCTATGGCAAAGAAGAAGTTGCCAGTCAGGCGCACCGTTGTCTTGAATGTGGTAACCCTTACTGTGAATGGAAGTGCCCGGTACACAACTTTATTCCCAACTGGCTCAAGCTGATTTCCGAGGGCAATATCTTTGAAGCGGCGGAGCTGAGTCACCAGACTAACACTTTGCCGGAAGTATGCGGTCGGGTGTGCCCGCAAGACCGTCTGTGCGAAGGCGCTTGTACTTTGAACGATGGCTTTGGCGCCGTGACCATTGGTAATGCCGAAAAATACATTACCGATACTGCGTTCGCTATGGGCTGGCGTCCGGATATGTCCAAAGTGCAGTGGACCGACAAAAAGGTCGCTGTTATCGGGGCCGGCCCCGCGGGCCTTGGCTGCGCCGACGTTTTGGTGCGCAACGGCGTTAAGCCGGTGGTGTTTGATCGCTATCCAGAAATTGGCGGGTTGCTCACCTTTGGTATTCCCGAGTTTAAGCTGGAAAAAACTGTCCTGACTCGTCGTCGCGAGATCTTTACCGAAATGGGTATTGAGTTCCGCCTCAATACCGAGGTTGGTAAAGATATCACCATGGCCGAATTGTTAGAGCAATACGATGCTGTGTTTATGGGGATGGGGACCTACAACTACATGAAAGGTGGTTTCCCCGGCGAGGATCTACCCGGCGTTTACGACGCTTTGCCGTTTTTGGTTTCAAACGTCAACCGCAACCTGGGTTTTGAAAAAAGCCCGGAAGAGTTTATTAGCGTAAAAGGTAAGCGAGTGGTTGTGCTGGGTGGTGGTGATACCGCGATGGATTGTAACCGCACCTCTATCCGTCAGGGCGCGGAATCTGTGGCCTGTGCTTACCGTCGTGATGAAGAGAATATGCCCGGCTCCAAGCGTGAGGTGGCCAACGCCCGTGAAGAAGGCGTGGAGTTCTTGTTTAATCGTCAGCCGGTCGCCATTGTCGGCGAAGACAAGGTCGAGGGCGTAAAGGTAGTTACTACTCAACTGGGTGAGCCGGACGAAAACGGCCGCCGTCGCCCCGAGCCGATTCCCGGCAGCGAAGAAATCCTGCCCGCCGATGTGGTGTTGATTGCCTTTGGTTTCCGTCCTAATCCGCCGGAGTGGTTGGCCGATCACAGTGTCGAGACCAACAACTGGGGTGGTGTGGTTGCACCTGAAGAACAGGAATATATGTTCCAGACCTCTAACCCTAAAGTCTTTGCCGGCGGCGATATGGTACGCGGCTCTGACTTGGTGGTAACCGCCATCTGGGAGGGGCGCCAAGCCGCTGAAGGGATACTCGATTATTTGAGTGTTTGATGCAAAAGCCGGTCATCTGACCGGCTTTTTTATGGGTTATTCACCTTCGGCCCGTAGATTTTTATCCGTAAGAAGCCTTTATGACAGATTTAAAAAATGATCGTTTTCTGCGCGCCTTGCTGCGCGAGCCTGTTGATGTCACCCCTGTATGGATGATGCGCCAAGCGGGGCGTTATTTGCCCGAGTATCGGGCCAGCCGTGAACGAGCGGGTAACTTTATGGGGCTGTGTGGTAATCCTGAAGCGGCCTGCGAGGTCACCTTGCAGCCGCTGGAGCGCTACCCGCTGGATGCCGCAATTCTTTTTTCCGATATCCTGACCATACCCGATGCTATGGGCTTGGGCTTGTATTTTGAAACCGGTGAAGGCCCCAAGTTTAAAAAGACAGTGCGCAGCGAAGCCGATGTCAATGCGCTGCAGGTGATTGATCCTAAGCGCGACTTACCCTATGTAATTGATGCCGTATCTTTAATCCGCCGCGAGCTAAACGGCCGGGTGCCTCTGATAGGTTTTTCTGGCAGCCCCTGGACGCTGGCTACCTATATGATTGAAGGCGGGTCCAGTCGCGATTTCCGCCGCGCCAAGCAGATGCTTTACAACTCGCCAGAGGTGATGCATCAGCTGCTGGATACTCTCGCCCAATCGGTCACGGTGTATTTGAATGCACAAATTGAGGCCGGTGCTCAGGCGGTGCAGATTTTTGATACCTGGGGTGGGGCTCTGTCGCATCAGGCCTATGCCGAGTTCTCCCTCAATTACATGCAAAAAATTGTTTCTGGTCTGATTCGCGAGCGCGAGGGGCGCAGAGTCCCCGTGATTCTGTTTACCAAGGGGGGCGGCCAGTGGCTAGAGCCCATGGCGGCGACCGGTGCTGATGCCCTGGGTTTGGACTGGACCACGGATATCGGTGTGGCGCGCAGTCGGGTGGGGGATAAAGTGGCGTTGCAGGGCAATATGGACCCAACCATTCTTTATGCCTCAAGCGACCGTATTCGTGACGAGGTGGGCCGTATTCTACATTCCTATGGTGCTGGAGCAGGCCATGTTTTTAATCTGGGCCACGGCATTACCCCCGAAGTGGATCCGGAGCACGCTGGTGCGTTTATTAACGCTGTCCACGATTTGTCGGCCGCTTACCACTCTTAACCAGCCGTAGATTCTAAGTAGTTGGCACAGCATTTGGTTATTGATTAAACTGCCTGTCTCGATTAAAGGTATAAATCGAGTAAGGACGCGGGCAGGTTCGCTCATTTACGGGGATTAAATGTGGGCATCAAACAAGTCAAACTGAATGTTAACGAGCTGACAATCGGTATGTTTGTCTCGGGCCTCGATAGGCCCTGGACGCAAACCCCATTTCCGTTGCAGGGCTTCTACATTCGCGAGATGGACGAGATTCGCAAGTTAAAAAGCCTGTGCAATCACGTTTATATCGATGTGGTAAAAGGCCGCGCTCCTGTCTCAACCAATCTAAAAACTATAACGCCGGGTATTGGCGGCGCTAAGTCAGGTAAAAATGGCCGGCGCGCTGAAGAGATTCCCGTGTCGGTGCCGGTTAAGCCAATCACCGTAAAGCGCGACCAGTATCTAGACGTAAAGCCTCTGAAAAAAGAGGTAAAGCAAGCTCGCCAGTTGCACCAGAAGGTTTACACCGCCGTCGGTCAGGTATTGCAGCAGTTGGACGCCGAGCGTTATCACGACATTCCCGTTGCCGAAACGCGAAAGCTCGCCAGCGATATGGTCGACAGTGTGGTGCGTAACCCCGATGCCTTTACTTGGTTGTCGCGGGTACAAGAGACCGACGAGTACACCTATAGTCATGCGTTGCGGGCTGCCGTGTGGGGCATCTTGTTCGGCCGCCATATAGGTTTGGCAAAGCGCGACTTAGACATTCTGGCGATGGGGGTTTTGCTCAAAGATGTGGGCAAAACCAAGCTGCCACGCGAGCTGATCGGCAAAGCAGAATTAAGTGAAGCGGAGCGCGAAGAGTACGAAAAATTCGTCGAGTTTGGGGTGCAGATATTGCGCGGAACCGAGGGCGTAGAGCCCCGGGTGATTAGCGTAGTGCGCACCCACTGTGAACGCCTCAATGGCAGTGGTTTTCCACAGCATTTGGTGGGCGATAAAATTCCTTTGCTGGGTAAAATTGCGGGGATAGTAACCTTTTACGATACTGTCGTAACGCCGCGCACCGCCACCGTACCAATAGCGCCCTCCCGGGCGGTGGCCCGCCTCTACGAGCTGCGCAATACCTTGTTCCAAGAGGATTTGGTGGTGGAGTTTATTCGCGCGATCGGGCTTTACCCCACGGGCACTCTGGTAGAGCTGAGCACGGGGGAGGTTGGCGTGGTGGTGGAGCAAAACTTCGAACGCCGCTTAAAACCAAGGGTTATGGTGGTTATTGACGCGCTGAAAAACGCACTAGAAAAGCCATATTTGCTGGATTTAGCGGAAGACGACAAGCGTAAACAAGCCCTTATTGATGCCGGTAAGCGGACCCTGGAAGATGCACAGAAAATAGAAATTTCGCGCGACCTGGAACCCGGCAGCTATGATGTGGATATTTTAAAGATACGCGACGATTATTTAATGTCCAACGAGCGCAAGGGCCTGCTCGGCCTGCTGGACAGATTTAAAAATTAATTACGCTGTCCTGCCGCGCCTCGCAGTTTGGGTGTAACGCCTTATGCGCGCTGGCCGAGCGCTTCACCCATTCGGGTGGGGGTACCCGCGCTAAATTGCTCGCTCCAGTGGACTTTATCTCTGCCAAACAACACAATCGCGGTTGATCCCAGCTTAAAACGGCCCATCTCGGCGCCCTTGTCCAGCTTGATACTCGCGGGCGCAGCATCGCCGTAGTAAGTGGTGGATACCCTGCGGCCGATGGGTGCCTGTTCGCCAGCCCAAACCGTTTCAATTCCTGCCACGATGACGGCGCCTACCAGAACCACCGCCATAGGGCCGATCTCCGTGTCGAAAATACAGACCACGCGCTCGTTGCGAGCAAATAAACGCGGCACATGGCGTGCGGTGACTTCGTTAACGGAAAACAGTTGTCCCGGTACCGCCACCATTTGTCGCAGTGTACCGGTCATAGGCATATGTACCCGATGATAATCCTTGGGGGAGAGATAGACCGTGGCGAAGCTGCCATCGGCGAACTCTTCAGCCAGGGCCGGATCTCCGCCCAGTAGCTCGAGGGTACTGTAGCTTTGCCCTTTGGCCTGGAAGATGCGCCCCTCGTTAATCGAGCCCAACTGACTGATGGTGCCATCGGCGGGGCAGACAATGGATTCTTCGCCATTGTCGATCGGGCGAGCGTCGGCTTTCATTGCACGAGTAAAAAAGTCATTGAAGCACTCGTAGTCTTCCAGGTTGGGCCGCTCGGCTTCGCTCATGTCCACGCCATAGCGCTTAGCAAACCAGCTGATAAAACGTTTTTTCACGGCGGGCTGCCTGCAATTGGCAAGGCGCCCCGCAACCCGCGAGATGGTGTGCTGAGGAATTAAATGTTGGCTGGCAATAAATAGCGAGTCTTTAAACGTCATGATAGTGCTAAGCTCCGCAAAAACAGTGGCGCTATGCTACCAGAGTTTGCCCTCTTGCCGCGCTGCGAAGCGTAAAACACTGGTAAAATAGTGCGTTTTTAGGGGGACAAAGTGCTTGAGTACCAGATAATTCCCGTCACTCACTACCAGCAAAACTGCAGTCTGGTCTGGTGCCGGGCAACCGCTAAAGCGGCTTTGATCGACCCTGGTGGTGAAGCGGAAAAGTTATTGGCGTTGGTCGCGCAGACTGGACTAGTGGTGGAAAAAATTCTCCTGACCCACGGCCATATGGATCATGTGGGCGCGGCAACGGCACTTGCCGAGCAGTTGCGCGTTCCTATAATTGGGCCGCATAAAGACGATCGATTCTGGCTAGATAATTTGGCGCAGCAGGCTCAGATGATGGGCTTTACACCCGTGGGTAATGTTCACCCGGATCAATGGCTAAAAGATGGCGATAAAATTTCCATTGGAGAATGTGAGCTATCGGTGCTGCACTGTCCCGGGCACACACCTGGTCATGTGGTATTGGTGGATGAGTCCTCGAGGCTGGCTTTTGTGGGCGATGTTTTGTTCAAGGGCTCGGTGGGGCGGACCGATTTTCCGCTTGGTGATCATGCGACTTTGGTGACTTCGATTACGACCAAACTCTGGCCCCTGGGTGATGATATCCGCTTTGTGCCGGGCCACGGGCCTATGTCTACTTTTGCCGCTGAGCGTGCTGATAATCCTTTTGTGGCGGATAAAAAATTTGGCTAAGTTGCTTCCCAGCGTTGAGATTCGTTACTCGTCACGTCGTCGAACCATAGGCATAGAGGTGCGCGATGCCCAGGTAGTTGTGCGGGCGCCGCGGGGTTTTCCGGAGTCGCAATTGCGCGCCATGGTCGCTGCTAAATCGCGCTGGATTGAAGATAAGGTGGCGCGTCAACGCCAGAGGCTCCACGACAGGCCCGTTTATCAGTACTGTGATGCTGAGTATTTCCCTTACCTAGGCGGCCGCTTGCGCTTAAAAGTTAGTCAGGGCGCTAGGCAAGAATGCTGGCGCGATGGAGAAGACTTGGTAGTGCAGTTGGGTAGGCGCAGTCGCCAGAGCGAGCCGCAGCAAATTCACGCCGCTGTGGCTGCCTGGTACCGAATGCGGGCGCTCGAGGTGCTAGAGACCAAGACTCGCAGGCTTTGCCTTAATGCGGGGCTAAGGGCGGGTAAAGTTAGTGTGCGCGCCACCCGCTCCAAATGGGGACACTGCACACGCCTAGGGGATATTCAGTATAACTGGCAAATTCTACTGGCCCCCGAGCCTGTGGTGGATTATCTTGTAGCCCATGAAGTGAGCCACCTGGTTCAGCAAAATCACAGCCCGGCGTTTTGGCGCCAGGTAGAGCGGCTTTGCCCCGGCTACCAGAGCTGGCGTCAGTGGCTGCGCGAGCATGGCCATACATTGATTTTACCTGCCGTATAAGTTGCCTGAGGGTCAGACCATGGAACCTGTCACCGATAATTTTGAAGAAAACCTGGATCGTTTTGTGGTCGAGGGGATAGACACGGGTTGTGTGTGGGGGCTAGAGGGACCGGAAGGATGGGCGCTGTGTGATTCAGAACGCTACGATAATACCGATGTTATGCCTCTATGGTCCGATCGCGAGCTGGCCGCGGCACATTGCGTGGAAGAGTGGTCCATTTACAAGCCCGTCGCTATCGCTCTGGAAGAGTTTCTTGAAGACTGGCTCCCCGGTATGCACGACGATGTGCTGTTGGTGGGGGTAAACTGGGACAGCGAGTTGGAAGGAGAAGAGTGGGAGCCTCTGGATTTATTGGCCGAATTCGAAGCCGAGCTTGGCTAGCCGTTCAGCCCGTTTGCTGCGCTAGCTCATCCACGCCGAATAGGTAATCGTGCAGAATATCTATCTGGTTATCGCACACATAGCGCTCTAATTGCTCGAGCTGGGTAAAGGCCGGGGTAATAACGCCCTCAGTGTTGCCAGCGTAGTCCGCCCGCGTCATCACCAGCATCTTACTAGGCGGTGAACCTTCCTGAGGCGCGAACAACACCTGTAATACCTTGAATTTAAAATCCAGGCAAAAGCGCATTAATGTGGGGTAAATTGACTCCTGTCGATTGGTAAAGCTGATTTCCCTGCTGCCAAGAAACTCTTGGTTAAAATTCTGCTGGTCAGGCATACATCTCTCTCTGGCCGGCCGGTTGATATTTTTCCACCGATTAGAGCACAGTAGGTGGCTGGCTGGTGTGAGCTGAGTCACAAAAGCCCGGTGCTTGCCGGTGTGCTTCTGTTCTGCCCTTGTAGCTTCATAGACCAAATTTAACGCTGGTGCTTGGGTAAATCGGCGAGCTTGGGTATTCTCTAGGGCGCCCATCAATGGTTTGAGGTATGTAAATGAAAAGGATGCTTAATATGCGGGCTTGGCTGCTGCTGTTGATAGTCAGTTTGTCGGGTTGCGCGGCTTTGTCCCCTGGCTTTACTGACCCCGAGGTCAAGGTGGTGGGGTTAAAATTGCTGCCCGCTCAGCAGGGTGAAATGGCTCCGCGACTGGGCGTTCAGCTGGCTATCAGCAATCCTAATAATGTTGATTTGTCTGTCACAGGTATGTCCTATAGCATAGACTTGGATGGCTTCAGTTTGCTCTCGGGGGTACGTGCGGATGTGCCAACCTTCAAGGCTTACAGTGAAACCCCGTTGGAACTATCGCTGTCGGCCGATGTGATTCAAATGGTCAAACTGGTGCGTGCCCTGGCCGAGCGACCGGCAAATAAGCCTTTAGAATACGAGTTTAATGCCAAACTGGACACCGGCCGTTTCAGTCCCGCTATTCGGGTCAGCGAAGCCGGCACTATTGCCCTGGATTCACTTTAGGCTAGCTGCAACTGCCGGGGTAACCACTACATAAAATATCATTTAGGCACCGCCTAATACGCAGGAACAAGCATGTCAGAACACACGACCTTCTCTGAGGCCGAAGAGTTTATTTCCTTGAAAGAGTATGCCGAAAAGGCTTACTTAGATTATTCCATGTACGTTATTTTGGACCGCGCCCTGCCCCATGTGGGAGATGGCCTGAAGCCGGTGCAAAGACGTATCGTCTACGCCATGAGCGAGCTGGGACTTAAGTCCACCGCTAAGTATAAAAAGTCGGCGCGCACCGTGGGTGATGTTATCGGTAAGTTTCACCCTCATGGTGATTCGGCCGCCTACGAAGCCATGGTGATCATGGCTCAGCCATTTTCCTATCGCTATCCGCTTGTGGATGGTCAGGGGAACTGGGGTTCGCCCGATGACCCGAAATCTTTCGCCGCGATGCGTTATACCGAGTCCAAGCTGGCTCGCTACGCAGAGGTGTTACTGGAAGAGCTGGGGCAGGGCACTGTCGATTGGCAACCCAACTTCGATGGCACCATGGACGAGCCCGAAGTTTTCCCTGCGCGGGTGCCCAATGTTTTGCTCAACGGTACTACGGGTATTGCGGTGGGTATGGCAACAGACATACCGCCACACAATTTGCGGGAAGTGGTGGGGGCCTGTATTCACTTACTGGATAACCCCAAGGCGGATATCGATGAGCTGTGTGAGTTTGTGCAGGGGCCGGATATGCCCACCGATGCGGAAATTATCACTCCGCGCAAAGACATTGTCGAACTGTACAAAACCGGCCGCGGCAGCTTAAAAATGCGTGCCCTGTGGAGCCGGGAAAAAGACAGCGGAGATTTAGTGGTAACTGCGCTGCCGCACCAGGTCAGCGGAGCCAAAATCCTCGAGCAGATTGCCGCGCAAATGCAGAACAAAAAGCTGCCCATGGTGGCCGATTTACGCGATGAATCCGACCACGAAAACCCGACCCGTCTAGTCATTACTCCCCGTTCCAATCGCGTCGATAGCGAACAACTGATGCAGCATCTGTTTGCTACCACCGATTTGGAAAAGTCCTACCGCATCAATATGAACATGATCGGTATTGATGGGCGTCCGGCGGTAAAAAGCTTGCAAAAAATACTCAGTGAGTGGCTGAGCTTTCGCACCGTCACCACTCGCAGGCGACTGCAGCACCGTCTGGAAAAAGTTGAGGAGCGTTTGCTGCGCCTCGCAGCTTTGATGATTGTTTATCTTAATGTCGATGAAGTTATCCGCATTATCCGCGAGGAAGATCATCCCAAGCCAATCCTGATGGAGCGTTTCAATCTGGTTGAAATGCAGGCGGAATATATTCTTGAAACCAAGTTGCGTCAGTTGGCGCGGCTTGAAGAAATGAAAATTAAAGAAGAGCAGGAAAAGCTCGAAAAAGAAAGAGAGGATTTAAATAAAACTCTCGGCTCTGCCGCACGGCTGAAAACTTTAGTTCGTAAAGAATTAAAACAGGTGGCTGATGAGTACGGCGACGATCGCCGTTCGCCATTGGTAGAGCGCGGCGACGCCCAGGCCTTTAGTGAGGCCGAGCTGATCAGTGTCGATCCGGTGACCGTGGTGTTGTCAGAAAAAGGTTGGATTCGCGCCGCCAAAGGCCATGATGTAGATCCGGCCGCGCTCAATTATAAAGCTGGAGACTCATTTAAGCTGGCGGTGCCGGGCAAGTCGAATCAATCAGTGATATTGCTCGACTCCACCGGCCGTAGCTACGCCATTGCGGCGCATACACTACCCTCAGCGCGAGGGCAGGGCGAGCCTGTTAGCGGGCGTTTAAACCCGCCCAATGGCGCAACCTTCGAAGGCTTGTTAATGGGTGGCGATAGTGATGCAGTGCTTTTGGCAAGCGATGCCGGCTATGGTTTTATTACGAGCCTAGGCGATTTGTACAGTAAAAATAAAGCGGGCAAGAGTGCCTTGACGCTGCCGAAGGGCGCGCAGGTTTTACCGCCGGCACTGGTCGCCGCCGAGGAAAATGCCTATGTTGCCGCAGTCAGCAATGAGGGGCGCCTGTTGGTTTTCCCACTGGCTGAATTGCCCATTTTGGCGCGAGGCAAAGGCAATAAAATCATTAATATTCCGGCTGCACGCGTGCAAGCTCGAGAAGAGTTCGCTGCCGCGATTGTCACATTGGTGGCTGGTCAGTCACTGACGGTTTACTCGGGTAAACGGCATTTAACGCTTAAGCCCGCAGATCTCGAGCACTATCATGGTGAAAGGGGCCGGCGAGGCAACAAACTGCCGCGCGGTTTTCAAAAAGTAGACCGCCTGGCGGTAGAACAAAAATAGCGGAGTAGCAGGTGGAGAATAAGCGAGAGCACTTACGCACCCCGGTGGTGTGTCAAATTAAAATTTGTCACGAGCAACTCGGAGAAATGCTGGTCAAAACCCGCGACATCTCCGATGGTGGTGTGTTTGTGGTTCTCGAACCTGAGCAAATCCCACCCGTGGGCTCCATTGTGACGGGCCAGGTACAAGGCTTGATGGATGATGCACCTGTCGTGGAAATGGAAGTGGTGCGGGTCGAGCCTCGAGGCGTTGGCTTGCGTTTTATCAATCTCTGATTTTTCATGGGCATTCGTTTACTGGTCTTAGCAATGCTGCTTTGCCCGCTAGGGAAAGCTCTTGCGCAGGTTTACACCTGGACCGATGAGCAGGGTAAGGTGCACTACTCAGATCAGCGCCGGGTGTCTCATGCCGAGGCCAAAGTGATTGATATCGGAGGAATGCCGCCGGCGCCTTTACTTGACCATCAAACACCGGCCAGCTATGGCGCTGAGGTCTATCCACTGGTGTTGGATCGTTTTTTCTACGCCGACTCAGTCAGTGATGAAAATAGAGCCCTGATTACTTATTATTTCGGCGGCGACTGCGTATCTCCTACCAGTGAGAACTTTAACCAATTGCGAGTTCGCTATCCGCAAATCCTGCAGGACGACAAAAAGCTGCAGGCGAATACCTATCGTCAGCTGCGTAAATCTTCCTATGGTTTGCTCTATCGTGCCGGCCACTATTCTATGCCGGTGGTGGATAACGCCGAGATACGAGTTTTAAATGCGCAGGTGACCGATCTAAAAATAAATGCTTGCCGCACCAAGCTTATGGGAGGAGCCGCCAGTGGTGATCTTGAGTCGGCAACCGCCGGCAGTTTTGATGTTCTCAATAGCTGGATCCAAGTCACTTGGCAATTGGCCGATTCGCCCAGCAGTGATCCCTCACATACTTGGGTTACCCAAGGGGTGGCTGCCACCAGGCTCGACCGAGAGTTAAGCCTTTACCGTGCTGTTGAAGATGCTTATCTTGCAGCTTTAGATCAATTGCAAAACGATAGTCGTTGGCGCGCGGCTGTAACCAACCCAGATGCTAACCGGACCACGGCCCCTGCTGCTGATCCACCCGACCCGCAGTTGCAAACTCCTGCGCAAACCTATCTGCAACAGGCCGAACTGGCGCGAGCCTTTGCAGAGATTGCACCGCTGCGTGTTGCGGTAGCCGAGTATTATCAGGTGCGTGGAGTCATGCCGCTGTCGGTCAGTGCTATCGGAGTTCGCAGCCCCGCCATGCGCAGTGAGGTAATACAGCATCTGGAGATGAGGCAGCCGGGCGTAATGCGCGCCGATCTGGCCGGCGCGAACGAAGGTGTGTTTATCGAACTGGTCCCGGAGCTTGAGCATGGTTATACCGGTATTAAGTGGCGCTGCATCAGTAATGCCGCCGCCTCCATATTACCCAGTGCTTGTGAGGAGTATTAATGCGAGTTCACCTATTGTTGCTTGTGCTGGGTATGTTGCTTGGCTGTGGGGCCCGGGCGGCGGTTATTTTGCAGTATCACCATATTAGTGAGACAACTCCGGCCGCCACCTCAACCAAGCCCGAATTATTTGCCCAGCACCTGGAGTATCTCGATAAGCGCAATTTCACCGTTCTGGCTTTGCCCGAGCTGCTTAAGCGATTGCGCAATGGCGAAGCGCTAAACGAAAAAGTTGCCGCTATTACCTTCGACGATGGCTACGACTCGGTTTTTCGCACAGCCTTGCCGCTGCTAAAAAAGTACGACTATCCCTTCACTGTATTTGTTAATTCCGCTTTGGTGGGAAGTTCAGGTTATGCGAGTTGGGAGCAACTTAAGTTGATGCAGGACAGTGGCGCTACCATCGCCAATCACACGGCGACTCACCCGCATATGGTGCGTTTAGAAAAAGGCGAAACGCAAAAGCAGTGGCGTGAAAGAATGCGCGACGAGATTGAGTCTTCCCAGCAAATTATTGAAGAGGCGCTAGGAGGCTCTGAGAAATATCTCGCCTACCCCTACGGGGAGTACAGTGCTCCTTTATTGGCGCTGGTTGAAGGTATGGGGTACGTGGGCTTTGCGCAGCACTCGGGTGCAGTGGGGCCGGACAGTGACTTCTTGGCCCTGCCGCGTTTTCCCATGGGCAGCTCTTACGGCAATATGGATACTTTCCCTGACAAGGTCATGTCACAGCCCTTGCCGCTGGCCAATAGGATTTTGCGTGACGACAGCAATAATAAACTCGACGAGCCAATTGTAAGGGGGGGTAGCCGTCCGATGCTTGAGTTGGAGCTCGAGAATGACTCCTTAGCGGCCCGAGTGCAGTGCTTCTGGAATGGCAAACCAATGGAGGTAATGCGAGATAGGGCGATAATTTCTGTGCGAAGCGATGCAGGTCTAAAGCCAGGGCGTTCTCGCTATAATTGTACCGCTTCTATTTCCGGTTCTGACCGCTTCTTCTGGTTTTCACAGCCCTGGTTTGTCACCGATAGTAATGGCGATTGGCAGCACACAGACTAAAGGGAATGGCCATGAGTGACCTGGAAGAGGTGCTAAAGTTTTGGTTTGTAGAGCTCAAGCCACAAGACTGGTTTAAAAAAAGTGATCGTTTGGATCGTACCATTAGCGCGCGCTTTGCTGAGCTGCATAGCATTGTCTGCGAAAATGTCGCACCCAGCGATAAAGATACACCTAGATCATTACTGGCTAAGGTTATCGTACTGGATCAGTTTAGTCGCAATATGTTTCGCGATACCGCTAAGGCGTTTGCTTATGACGACCAGGCTCTGGCGTTGGCTGTGTTTGCGGTTAAGCGGGGCTGGGATAACAAGTTGACAGCTGAGGAGCGTAGTTTTCTCTACATGCCGTATATGCACAGTGAAAGCCCGCAGGTGCATAAGACGGCGTTGGATCTTTTTGCTCGTCTGGGAAACGCCATTAATTTAAAATTTGAGCGTCAGCACAAAGCCATTATTGACCGCTTTGGCCGCTACCCTCATCGCAATCAAGTGCTCGGGCGTAAAAGTACGGCGGAAGAACTCGCTTTCTTACAGCTGCCGGGGTCGTCTTTTTAACTGTCGGTAAGTTCTGCCGTTGATATGTCCAGCTTGGCGAACTGGTTGTAGCGAATCAGTTCGGCGAGTTCTTGAACATAAACCTCTCCGCGGCTGGAGTAGCCGTTTAATCCCTGAATCAGGTTTAAACCGCTTAGCTGGCTGTGCGATTGACGTGCCCGTGCGCGAATATTGCGCAGTTCGCGATAAGTTTTGTGTGTGTTGATGTTGTGGTAATAAGCGTTGATGGCATCTTCAATACCGGGGAATTTCTGCACCTCGTGGCGCGCTCCGGCACTGCGCCGGCCCGGCACTATGCCGCAACCTTTGGTGTAGCACCACTGGCCAAATAAGTTGTTGCCCTCGCGGGCGAAGCGCGATGTGCCCCAACCGGATTCTTTAGCCGCTTGAGCTACCACCATAGACGGCGGAATAATGTCCACGCGTTTTAGCAGCAGGCTGCTGGTCTCAAGTGGGGTCAGGCCTTCGACGCGGATATTGTAGCGTCTGGCTAATCGCTCGAGCCGCTCCTGCTCCACCCGAGTTAACGCAGAACCCTCATTTAGCTTCTTATGCAGCGCCAGCACTTCTCTGCGCAGCCCCAGAAGCGCTTGGTTCTTCTCGGCAATTAAGGGTTCGAGCAGTGCGACGAAAGTTTGTTTGCGCTGGGGAATATCACTGATGGCTTTCAGGTTCGGCAATGGGGTTTTGCCGTGTAATAACGCAACGCCTGCGGGTTGGTAGCTATGCTGGCTGAGATAGATGGTCAGGCCCAGGGTGCCGATGCTGTAGAGGACTAGCGCAGCGGCTAGGGCGTAAAATTTTTGTTGAAATGTCATAACAATACTAACTCTAATTACAGATCCAGCTCTTTGCGCAGCGCATCCAGACGTTTTTTATTCTCTTCTTTTGAAAGGGGTACCTCGACAGATTCGGGGAGGGCCGGGGTGTCTGGCGGGGTGAGTGTTTCGCCGTTCATGACGCGCTCACAGTAGCGTTTGTAATGTTGTTCAAATACCGGGAATGCCTGGCGCTCGCTGGAGCTGGCAAGAAAATACCAGTCGGCGGCTTTGCCCGCATAATAAACTGCAGGGTGGCTCCACTTAAATGCCGCTTTAGGTGAGGGCGCCTGGCAGGCTTCAACATAGGCTGCGTGGGAATCTTTAAGCCCATGTTTCTTGGGATCGCCCTGGCAGGCGTTAATCATTTTGTTCAGTGTGGGCAAAAACTCGCTGGTTTCAATAACCTCGCGGGCGCCGCGGCGAATCGTTTCAGGCTCAAAGCGCAGCAGCGAATCCAGCCATAGTTTTTTGATTTGCCCCAGTACCGCTGCGTCGCTATAGGCCTTGTAATATTGGTTGTGGTAATTGATACGAAACAGCGCAAACACCTCATTGAGCGCGTCAATGTGGGCGTCGGTTACCTGCCGGCGGGGCTCTGTCTGCTCAGCTTGCCCAGCTGCGGTCGGTGAGGTCTTCGACGAGGCTTCTATCTCGCGTTGTACTTGATCCAGCAACTGGTTGCTGTCGGACATGGTTATTACCCTGTGGTGATACTTGGCTGAGCGCATGCTGGCGCGCCCAGTGGAATTTTACATGTTGTAAAAATTTTGTGTTCCAGGAGCTGTGCACCCGGTTGCTCTCGCGCCAGAAAAGCACAAATTCAGGAATTTGCTGACGCGCGAAGTCTAAGTCTATGTTTGCCAGCGCCAGCACATCGAATACATCTTGCCCTGGCTGCCAGTTGTCGGGAATACGCTTGGGGTCGGGGTCGTGCTCCAAAGCGCTGGTGTATTTGGCCCACTGGCGTTTTACATGCTGAATAAAGCGAGTGTTCCAGGTACGGCCGACATCACCGCGCTCGCGCCAGTAAAGCACAAACTCGGGAATGGCATCCTCGACAAAGGCCTGATTAATGCCGGCGTGGCGCACCAGCAGCACCATGGCATCGCGCGATGGTCGCCATTCGGCGCTCATGGGGGTGTCTTGCTCGCGCTGGAACATCCCCGCTTCGTGCTCGCGCCAGCGGCGCACTACCTGCTTGAGAAACTTTGACCCCCAGCTGTGGTGGGCTTCGCCCCGCTCGCGCCAATATGTGACAAACTCCGGTACTTGCTGGCGAATAAAATAGTCGGGAATGTTGTACTGCGCCAGCTGTGCTTTTAATTCGTTGTCCGGCTGCCAATGGGGGCCAATTTGATTGCTCTGGCGCGCTCTAACAGGCGGCGCTGGGGGCGCGCTGGCAGGGGCAGAGGCCTGTGGTTCGCGCGCGATCACCCCGGGACTAAATCGCCAAGCGAGCATTGCGCTCTGGGTGTAGGGGGCGCTGGTTATTTGAATCAGCCCCTTTTCCTGCAGGTTTTTGGCAATACGCTGGATATCCTCGGCGGGCCAAAATGGCAGGCGCTCGGTTAGCATCGGCTGTGATAGCTGACAGCTGTGTTCTGCTTCTGCCATAACACTCAGCAACAGAGCCTCCTCAAGGCCTATGGTGGCGGCCAGCGAAGGGGAGATAAGCAACGGTTTTTCAGGCAGCAGAGAAGCGGTCATGGGCGCACTTTAGCATTGAACGGGGGGCCGATTGTAGGTGTATCACTTCGCCCTGTCAGTGCTTTTTCCGTCCACACCGCGCAAATCAGCGATTTTCCAGCCGGTTGTAGTCCAGCAAACCTGCCGAGCGAGGTTGCTGCTGGCGGTATGCAGTCAGTATTTGATCGCTGATCTGCCAGAAGTTGGGATCGGCGCGGCTGATGCCGTACTTGGCTTTTAGCTTGCGGTAGTCAGCCTCGCTGCCGAGTTGGGCCATGACTCTGGCAAAGTCCGGTAATTGGTTCTGGTCCACGAGCCAAAATGTGTTTGGGTAAGCGCCCACTACGCCAGCGGTTACTACCAGTCGGTCCTCATTGGGGCGGCGTCGATCTTGCTCGTCGAGCAGTGAGGCGACATTACTGTGGGCGCTGGTGCGCAGCAGGCTAAAAACGCCCTGCTGGGGAATTAACAGCAAGCTGGCCTCGGGCATAATGCTTGCCGGGGTGCCCTGGGTGGCTTGCAGTTGGGCCAGTTCACTTTTCAGCTCCTGTGGCCAGGTCAGTGCCTGAATCGCTTTGCTGTCTCGCTGGCTCGGTTTTACGTGCTTTTGCAGGGCCTGTAAAAGCTCGGTTTTGGGCTCCTCTGTGCGGTAGTCAATCAGACCTACCTCGGGCAAATTATCCAGGTAGCGGTTTAAGTAGGTGTTGATATCGTCTTCGGCGCCGCGGTACCAGCTTTTGATTTGCGGGTCCTGGGCCTGCTTGGGTAGCAGGGCGACAAAGTTCATCTCACCTTCAATACGCAAAAAGTCCATGTACAAGCGGCTTAAAAGCTGATGCGAGGCGTTGCCATAGACATCAAAGCCTGCCACCAGCAAATAGTGGATACGCTCGAGCAGTGGGTAGTCTATTAGCCAGCTGGTTTTGGGCTCGGGGCCTACCAGGCCACGAACAACAGAGGCGCTGTCGTTGTGCCGAAATATCGTCAGTGCCGAGTTGTCATTGCTCTGTTCGCCATCCCAAATTAACTCCAGGTTGATTTCCTTGTAGGTGCCGACACGCTTTCGCACATATTGCGCTTTTGCCTTTAGGTAATCCTCTTGCAGATGGGCGTATTCCAGCCAGCGCGATAGCGGGCGAAAGGTATTCCCCGCTTCGGCGGGCAGGCGTAAATGCTCGGCATTGCTTTGAAAAAAGGCATTGTCGGTGGCGGGGTCAATGGTATCGGGGCTGACAAAAAACACCCAAAAGTGATCTTCAATAACGTTCAGCGCTACCTGACCGCGACAGACTGGCCCCTTAATAAAGTTCATGATGGTGAACTGTGCTTCATCCAGCAAAAACCGGTAGCGCGCATCCACTGGCAGCTGGGCAAAACTGTCAAAGGGGTTGGCGGCGGTTTCGGGTTGGTAGCCGGGCAGTTTGCTTACCTGGTAGGGCTCTTTGTAGAACCATTTTTGCCAGTTAGCCATACGCGCCTCACTGAGGGTGTAGGGCATGTAGGTTTTCGCTAAGCGGCTGCTGGGGTCGTGCCACAGGCGATAGTAAACCCGCTCGGTTTTTGGATCGTCAAAGGGGCGGCGCGTGGCAATACGCTCAATTGGTTCGCCCGGTGGAGTGCTGGAGCGCACCAGTTTAAAGGTTGTCTCTGGGGAGGCTTCAAAATGCAGGCTGGCGAGGAATAAATGCTCGTACAAGTAGCGGTTAACCAGCTGCGCCTTGAGCGATGGGCCGTTAAAAAAATCTTCCCAGCGGGCTATTTTGTCCAGCAGGCCTGCGCTAATGGCCGGTTGAGCGCCCAGTGCGGCCCCCTGGCGCAGCCAGGTCAACAGGGTTTCATATTCAGTTTGTTCAAGCCCCGGCAGGCCATAGGGCATACCCCAAAGCGGCTTTTCCTCGGCAAAATCATCAAACTCTTCAATGCTGGGGCAATATTGCTCTCTGTCTGTTGAGAAGTCGAAGCTGTCGGGAAGCACCGCTTGGGTGGGTAGTGGATGGGCTTGCTTTAGCTTAAGTATGCGCGCCATCGCGCTGGCTTGCAGATTGGCTTTGGCGCTGTCTTCGCGTTCATTAAGTACAGGGTAGAAACCTTTGTCTCGCCACTCGGCCGTGGATTGTGCATCGGTAAACAGACGGGTCAGCTCGGCGCCCAGCAGGCGGGTGCCATTGTAGACTTTCTCTTTGCTGGCGCCGCGCAGCAGTCCTATATCGGCGTCCAGCTTTAGCTGGCAGGGGGCGTCGTAGCAGCCGTGGCAAACGGTGCAGCGGGTTTCGATAATCGGTTTGACGGCTTGTTGGTAATGGCTCGCGTCGCCACCGGCGCTCAATTCACGAGGGCTGGGTTTACCGAATTCGATATCGATCGAGGAGGCTCCAATAACGGCACAACCGGTTAAAATAAAAAGCAGCAGGGCGGTGGTACGTTTTTTCATTCGGCTATCCTCCAGACGCCGTAGCATACCACAGGGGTTTTGCTATAAAGTGATCGCTTAAACTGAACGAGGCAATTTATGGTTACGTCCGCAGACAATAAGCTCGCCGATCCCAAATCGCATTTGATTGTGCGCAACGCTACCTTGGGCGATGTGGATGCCATTGTGGATTTATCGGATCGTGTTTATACCCCGGTGGGTATGGAAGCCTATGTACGTTCGGCGATTGTCGGTCAGATCAATACCTTTCCCCAGGGGCAGTTTGTCGTCATGGTGGGAGACGTGCTGGTGGGTTACTGTGCTACCTTTCGTATCTCGGGCAAAGTGGCTCTTAAGCCCCACAATTGGGTCGAGATCACCGGCAACGGCTACGCATCGCGCCACGATATTAACGGCGAGTGGTTGTACGGCATGGAAGTGTGCATCGACGACGCCTATCGCGGTTACCGAATCGGGCAGCGCTTGTACAACGAACGCAAAAAGCTGTGTGAATCTTTAAGCTTAAAAGGCGTGGTGTTTGCCGGGCGAATGCCTAACCTGGCCCGCCGGATCAAGAAATTTAAAACCGTGGAAAATTACGTGGACCAGGTGATCCACAAAAAAGCTAAAGACCCGGTGCTGTCTTTTCAGTTGCGCAACGGTTTTGAAATTATCGGCATTCTCAAAGACTATTTGGATGAAGACAAACAGTCTTTAGGCTATGCCGCACACATGAAGTGGGAAAACCCCAAGGTCATTAAAAAAGATGACAAGCCGCGCAAAACTTATGGGGTGCGCACCCCTGAGGTGGTACGCGTGGCAACTGTACAGTACATGCAGCGTAAAATTAATTCGTTTAGTGAGTTTTTAAAATACATCGAATATTTTGTCGATGTAGTGGCCGACTATAAAAGCGATTTTGTGGTCTTCCCCGAGTTGTTTACTTTGCAGCTTTTATCGATTGAAGACCAAGAGTTAACGCCCTACGAATCCATTGAAGCACTCACCAAATACACTCCGCGCCTCAAAGAGGCGTTTCGCAATATGGCGCTGCAATATAACGTCAATATTATTGCAGGCTCTCATCCAACTCGGATGGAAAATGGCCGTATCGAAAACATTGCCTATATTTTTCTGCGCGATGGCCGAATGTTCGAGCAGCCCAAAATTCACCCTACGCCCAACGAGGTTTACTGGTGGGATATAGAGGGCGGCAGCAGTTTACAAGCCATCGATACCGACTGCGGCCCTATTGGGGTATTAATTTGTTACGATTCGGAATTCCCAGAGCTGGCCCGACATTTGGCCGATCAGGGCATCCACTTTTTATTTGTTCCCTTCTGTACGGATGAGCGCCAAAGTTATTTGCGGGTGCGTTACTCGTGCCAGGCCCGTGCGGTGGAAAACCAGTTTTACGTTATTATGTCGGGCAATGTGGGCAACTTGCCCAACGTTGCCAATATGGATATTCAGTACGCGCAAAGCTGTATTCTCACGCCCTGCGACTTTGCCTTTGCCCGCGATGGCATTGCCGCCGATACCGACCCAAATGTTGAAACCGTGGCCTTTGCCGACTTACGCCCCGAATCGCTGATTATGGCGCGCAACAGTGGTACAGTGCAGAACCTAAAAGACCGCCGTCACGACTTGTACCGAATGGTATGGAAGGGCGATAGAGTCTTACCGATAAAAAACGATTGAGCCAATAGATGATCTCACGCCCCCGGAGCTAAGCCGGGGGCCACATAATTGTGGAGACATCCAATGAAAGTCCTATTTGCCTGGTTCAGCGGCCTAGTGTTTGCCGCTCAAGCCATTGTTTGTAATGCTCATGCTGAGCATCACCCGCACACGACAGAGCCCGCGATTATTGGCTATGTGTTTAGTCCGGATAAACCACTCAAGCCCGACAGCATTGCCGCGGAAAAACTCACCCATATTAACTACGCTTTTTCCAATATTGAGAGCGGGCGAATTGTAAATGGGTTTGATTTTGACGATCAAAACTACCGCTTATTGCAGACTTTAAAAGAGCGTAACCCTAAGTTAAAAATACTCTCATCGGTAGGCGGCTGGACCTGGTCCGGCGGTTTTTCGGATATGGCTCTAACGGAGCAGTCGCGTCAGGTATTTATTGATAGCGCGGTAGAGTTTGTACGCCGCCATCAGCTGGACGGCATTGATATCGACTGGGAGTACCCGGGCCTGGTCGGCGCGGGCAATACTCACAGGCCGGAAGATGGTCGCAACTTTACGTTGGTGTTAAAGGGTTTGCGCACCGCCTTTGATTCTTTGGCGCAGGAGTTAGAGCGCCCCTTATTAATTACAATCGCCAGCGGCGGTTTTCCAGATTACCTGGCAAAGAGTGATATAGGTAATTGGCAGAAGTATTTGGACTACATCAATATCATGGCTTACGACTATAACTTCCCTCGCGAGGATGGTGTCACTGGCCATCATACCGCGCTCTATTCACACCCAGATGATGCTTCTGGCCAATCCGCCGATGCTGCAGTTAAAAACCATATGGCCGCTGGGGTGCCCGCACACAAATTGGTGGTAGGGGTGGCATTTTACGGTCGCACTTGGGTGAATGTTAGCCCGAAAAACTCTGGTTTAAATCAATCAGCGGATGCTGGCGAGGCCAGTTTTGGCAGTGCCCGTTACGATAATTTACGCCCCAATGTCATCGGTAAAAAGGGTTATCGGCGCTATTGGGACGAGGTAGCCCAAGCCCCTTGGTTGTGGAGCGAAAAAGAACAAACTTTTGTCAGTTACGATGATCCGCAGTCCATCGCCGCCAAGGTAAAGTACATCCGTCAGCAGGACTTGGGTGGGGTTATGTTTTGGCAATATACCTCCGATTACAATAATGAGCTGCTCAACACAATCAATAAGGCGTTAGGGTGGCGCTGAGGGAAAATTAACCATTCTTGTCACCCCGGGAGCAAAGGACGCGTTAGCATAAGCCGTGTTTTGCTCCCGAGGTATTTGCTATGTCTACTGCCTACTCCATTCTCGATCTCGCCCATGCCAAATTGGATGCTAGTTATCGCGACGCCTATCAGCGCGTGGTTGAGGCGGCGCAGTACGCCGAACGACTTGGGTATACCCGTTTCTGGCTCGCCGAACATCACAGCATGGAAGGGATTGGCAGCTCGGCAACCAGTGTACTGATCGGTCACATTGCTGGGGCGACAGAGTCAATCCGCGTGGGCGCCGGCGGTATTATGCTGCCCAACCATGCACCTATTATTATTGCCGAACACTTTGGTACGCTAGCGGAGCTGTACCCGCAACGCATTGATTTGGGTTTGGGGCGAGCGCCCGGTAGCGATGGCGCCACCATGCGCGCACTGCGCCGCGATTTTAACAGCGGGGTGGATGACTTTCCCGAGCAGCTGGCCGAGCTGCAGTACTTTTTAGGCGACAAACAACCGGGGCAGAAAGTGTTCGCGGCCCCAGGGATGAATTCTGACATTCCCATTTGGCTGCTGGGCTCCAGTCTATACAGCGCTCAGCTGGCGGCAAAGCGTGGTCTGCCGTTTGCTTTTGCCTCCCATTTTGCGCCGCGTTTGTTGATGGAGGCGCTGCACGTGTACCGCTCGGGCTTTCAGCCTTCAGCTGTACTGGATAAGCCCTACGCCGCTATCGGCGTGCCTGTGTGCGCCGCCGACACAGACGCCCGCGCCCGTTACCTACATACCACCGCGCAACAAAGTGTCTTGGCCCTGCTGCGGGGCGAGCACTTGCGTTTGCGCCCTCCAGTTGAAAGTATGGATAACTTGTGGACACCCCAAGAGCAAATGCACATTAATGAATTTAATGGTATTGCCGCGGTAGGAAGCCCCGAGACAATTAAGGACCACTTAATCGAACTTAAAGCTGAAACAGGCGCCGATGAGTTTATTTTCGCCAGTAGCTTTTATGAGCAGAGTGACCGATTGCGGTCCTTGGAAATAGTTGCCGAGGTAATGAAGGGAGTTTGATAGTGGGAGTGCGGGGAAAGGTTTACGGGGGCGAAGCGCTTTGTTGCCCAGAGAGCTTTAGCTGGAACGCAGAACGCGATACGCGGAACGCAAAAAAAGAGAAAGACCTAGCGGCTTGCCCTTTTTTACTCTGAGAATTATGCCTTAGATGCGAACAATAAACTTGACAGCGGCTGTGCCAAAACCAAAATATTTCTGTTCAGCGTTCAGCGTTCAGCGTTCAGCGTTCAGCGTTCAGCGTTCAGCGTTCAGCGTTCAGCGTTCAGCGTTCAGCGTTCAGCGTTCAGCGTTCAGCGTTCAGCGTTCAGCGTTCAGCGTTCAGCGTTCAGCGTTCAGCGTTCAGCGTTCAGCGTTCAGCGTTCAGCGTTCAGCGTTCAGCGTTCAGCGTTCAGCGTTCAGCGTTCAGCGTTCAGCGTTCAGCGTTCAGCGTTCAGCGTTCAGCGTTCAGCGTTCAGCGTTCAGCGTTCAGCGTTCAGCGTTCAGCGTTCAGCGTTCAGCGTTCAGCGTTCAGCGTCTGGCGTTCTGTTAGCCAACTCAATACTGCTAGAGCGCAAATGTAGATCACGCTGTGGAAAGGGTATTTCTACGCCTGCTTCGCGCAGAGCATCATCAATGGCCCACACGTAGTCTGAGGTAACTTGGCTGGGACGCTTGACCGCATCCGGAGCGACCCAAACACCCAGGGTAAAATTAAGGCTACTGTCGCCAAAGCCGGTCATCCATACCAGGGGTTTGTGTTTGTCATCATCCAGGGTGTAACTGATTTTTTTCGCCGCTGCGAGTACTGCGTCTTTCACTTTTTGTTTGTCTGAGCCGTAGGCCACGCCAAAAGGAATGCGAAAGCGACGTACATTTTCTTCCAGCGTCCAGTTAATCACTCGGCCGCTGATAAACTCGGAGCTGGGTACCAGAATATCAATATTGTCGTTGGTACGAATAAGCGTTGAGCGTAGGCGAATGGCTTTGACCTCGCCCATTAACCCCGAGTCCAACTCTAGAAAGTCTCCCACCTTGATGGATTTTTCCAGCAAAATAATAATGCCAGAAACAAAGTTGTTAACAATGGATTGCAGCCCCAGGCCGATACCGATACCCAGGGCGCCGCCGACGATTACCAGCTTATCGAGCTGAAACCCAAGTACCGATAAAGCCCCGATAAACCCTAATACAATTAAAAAGTAATAGACAATTTTGTTGACGGTATAAATTTGATGGCTAACCGTGGGGTGACGATAAAGCGCCAGGCGATTGATGGCGCGGCTGATAAGCCCGGCAATAATAAAAGTGGCAACCACCACCAAAATAGCCGCGCACAGTGCACCTGTGGTTAGCGTATATTCACCTACTTTTACAAGCGTAATATCCAGCCAGGCCAGCAAGACTCACACCTCCACCGGGGTGTCGGGGTGATTGCCCCATTCAGACCAGGAGCCATGGTAACCCTTGATGTCGAACCCCAGCGACTTGCCGACTAAATAGGTAAAGCCCGAACGATGATGGCTCTGACAGTGGGTGACAATTGGCTTATCGCCAGTGATGCCTTTGGCTGCCAAATATTCACGCGCATCTTTGCGAATGCGCAGGCCATTGTGTCTGTCCATCAGTTCGGTCCACTCGGCGTTGATGGCACCGGGAATATGTCCGGCTTTTTGTGCGAGTATTTTTTCGCCGCGGTATTCCTGCGGGCCGCGAGCATCCCATATTTGCAGGCTGTCGGTTTCCAGGCCCTGCAGAATGTCCGGAATTTCCACCAGGTGTTGGGGGTTAATTTCCACCTCCACTTCGCGGGTATTCGGGTCCTCCACATCCTGCGTCACGGGCAGCTCTTCTCCCAGCCAGGCGTGCAGGCCACCGTTCAGGTAGCTGTAGTTTTTATGGCCAATGGTATCCAGCGTCCAGATAAAACGGCCCGCCCAACCGCCGCCTTCGTCGTCGTAGACCACCACGTGAGTCTCAGGTGTAAGACCTAAATAGGTAAACAGCCGGTTCAGTTGTTCTACCGGGGCAATACGCCCCGGTGCTGGCGGTCGATTGCACAGCAGCATTTGCGGCGGTACATGGGCGGCCCCGGGAATGTGCCCCCGGCGGTAATTGTCTTCGCTGGACAAATCCACAATTAACGGCGCATCTGGGCTACCCAATAGGGGTAAAAGCTCAGCGGGTTCGAGGATTAGGGGCAAATCGGACATACAGCAATCCTTTCGTTAAAAATTCTATCAGGCTCGGCCGGGGTGCAAATCTGCCAGAATATGGCGGTAGCTCGCAAGCCGTCCCGGGCTGATTTTTCCGTCTTCGAGCGCCTGTAAAATAGCACAGCCGGGCTCTACGGTATGTGAGCAATCGCGAAATTTGCACGCGCCGATAAAAGGGCGAAACTCTTTAAATCCCGCCAGCACGTCGTCGGGCTCTATATGCCACAGACCAAATTCGCGAATACCGGGGGAGTCGATCAACTCTCCGCCTGTAAGGATGTGGTACAACTGGGCACTGGTGGTGGTGTGGGTGCCGGTTAATCTCTCACTCAGGTCGCCCACGCGCGAGTTCACCTCGGGCAGCAGGGCATTGACCAGTGACGATTTACCCACCCCGGATTGCCCCACAAATACGCTGGTAAAGTGGGCCAAATACTCGCGCAGAGGTTTCAGCCCCTGGTCCTCTTTGGCGGCAGCGAGAATCACTTGGTAGCCCAGTTCTTGGTACAAAGTGTGGATGGACTCTACCTTGGCGCGCTGGTTGTCATCGATAAGATCAATCTTGTTGATCACCAGCGCCGGTTCAATGCCAATGGCCTCGGCAGCAACGAGATAGCGATCAATCAGGTTGAAATGAGGCTCGGGGTAGGGAGCAATCACGATCACAATCCGGTCTATATTAGCCGCCACGGTTTTCATTGCCCCATAAGGATCGGGGCGCATCAGCGCGGTCTCGCGCTCACTTCTGGCGACCACCACCCCATAGGGGTTGCCGTCGCGCCAGGCGACTCTATCTCCGGTGACAAGGCCGCCCAGGTTACTGCGAAAGTGGCACCGCTTGGCCTCTCCGGTGGCGGTATCTTCCACCATCACCTGGGTGCCATAGTGGGTCACAATCAGGCCCGACTGCTCCGGGCCCAGATTGCTCTCGCCCAACTTGTCGTCGGCTCGCTGGTCGCGCTTGGCTGCACGCTCTTCGCGCTCCTTCTGGATTTTTTCAATGCGCCACGCCTGGCGGCGCGTCAGCTTGCGTTTGCTCAAAGGCAGGCCCCGGTCTGCGGTGTTAACATGTGGGTTAGAAACTCAACCCGCATTGTAAAGGAAAAACGCCCCATGAGCCCTAGTGTAAATGCCGATAATTTAATCTGGATTGATTTGGAAATGACAGGTCTCGATCCGGACAATGACGTGATTATTGAGATTGCCACCATCGTCACCGATGCACACCTCAATATTCTTGCCGAGGGGCCGGTTATGGCGATTCATCAGCCAGACTCGATACTAGACGGTATGGACGAATGGAATACCAACCAGCACGGCAAATCCGGTCTTACCCAGCGGGTTAAAGAATCCAACGTCACCTTGGCCCAGGCTGAGGCGGAGACTATCGCCTTTTTAGAACAGTGGGTGCCCGCCGGAAAATCCCCCATTTGCGGCAACTCCATCTGCCAGGATCGTCGCTTCCTCGCGCGCGGCATGCCCGCGCTGGAGCGCTATTTTCACTACCGCAACCTGGATGTAAGCACCTTAAAAGAACTCGCCCGCCGCTGGAAGCCAGAGGCGCTGGAAGGTTTTAAAAAATCCGGTGCGCATTTGGCTTTGGATGATATCAAGGACTCAATTGCCGAGTTGGTGCATTATCGCGAGACGTTTATTGATCTGGGTGAGTAGAGAGGGAGAGCGGTGAATGCTGAACGGCGCCCTCAAATCGGTTGCAGTGCATGCATAACCCAAGGGCGAGGTTATTGACGTGAAGCAAATCATTTATACCAAGTGCAGATGAACCACTGCGTTACTATGCCCCGAAAAAGTAAATCGCAGCGTGGATGATACGAGCTTAAAACGAGTCCGCCACTGGCGGTCAAAACTTTTTAACCCAAAAGGCGAGCAACAATGCCCAACCCATTTGAAAATCTAGAATGCTTAACCTTGGAGAATCCCAATGCCGGCGAGAGCGATGCCTGCGTAATTTGGCTGCACGGTTTGGGGGCCAGTTGTAACGATTTTGCCAATCTACTGCCCGAGCTTAACCTGACGCCGGGGGCGCGGATTCGGTTTGTGTTTCCCCAAGCGCCTACCATGCCGGTCAGCGTGAATAATGGCTACCAAATGCCCGCTTGGTACGATTTGTTAAGTTTGGATGTGGACCGCAAATTTAACGCTGAGCATTTAAAGCAGGCGAGTGCTGCGATTGATGAGATTATTAATGAGCAAATCGAGTCGGGTATCGAGAGCCAGCGAATTTTAATCGCGGGTTTTTCCCAGGGCGGGGCGGTCGCCTATGATGTCGCTTTGAATAATACCAAGCCCCTGGCGGGGCTGATGGCTTTATCCACGTATTTTGCCACAAGCGATAGCTGCAACTTTACGGCAGAGAATAAAGATATCCCCGTTTCGATTCAGCATGGCACTCAGGATAATGTGGTGCCGCCCGAGTTGGCCGATCGCGCTGAATCGGTGCTGTCAGAGCAGGGTTATCGCTTCGATGCCCATCGCTATCCCATGGCCCACGAGGTGTGTCGCGAGCAGATTGTGGATATCAGCGCGTTTATCAATCGATGTCTGCCGCTGGCGGATTAACGGGCGGTTATCTTGTCACCGCTTAGCGTCCTGGCGGGCGCGCACATTCTCTATGATGGTTTTCAGTTCATTCTCGGCCCATTGCACGGCCTCGGCTTCGCTGGCAAACCCATCTTGGGCTTTGGTGGTGACGGTGTTGCGGGCGCTGGCGCGGCGGGTAATCTCCGCGCTCCAGTTACCATTGGACTCGCTGACGCGGTAGTCAAACTTTTTGCCTGTTGCCATAGTGAAAATCTCTGATAACGCTTGGGGCGTGGTGAACGGAGGCGCTTGGGCTTTGCGCCGGGTGCGCGCATTATGCACTCATGGCGCCCAGATACAATGCTGCCGTTGTCTCAGTTGGACCGCTAAGCCTCCTCGCTGCATCCAAATCACGGTCTCTGTCGTAGCCCATAGGTGTTCAGAGGTTGGGAGCGGCTTATGTTAAAAGCGTGTTTATGGGGTATTTGTGGTGCGGTTTTATTGAGTGGATGCGGTGGTCAATCGTCCAGTTCTGAGCCTGTAACAAGCTCGAGCTTCAGCCTTACGTCAATGTCCTCGTCGTCGGTCTCGTCGTTGCCAGTCACCCCGCCAGAGGAGCCTGATCTGACGGTTGAGCAAATCTCTTGGGGGGATGGAAACTCCCAGTTTGGCAATCTGTATTTACCGCAAAAAACTGAGCGTACATTCTTGCCGGTCGTAGTGATGATTCATGGCGGTTGCTGGAGTGAGCCCTATGGACTGGTGTTACAGGATGCATTATCCCGCGCTTTAGCGGCGCGTGGTTTAGCCGTGTGGAATATCGAGTATCGCCGGTTGGGCGGCGGTGGCGAATGGCCCGCGCTGTTTGATGATGTCGCCAATGCCATAGACTATGTACCGCAGCTTGCTCTCAAGTATCCGTTAGATACCTCCAAGGTGGTGAGTATGGGGCATAGCGCCGGTGGGCACTTGGCCCTTTGGCTCGCCAGCCGCCGAAATATCGATGCCGGCAGTCCCCTTTTCCGTTCAAATCCTCAGCTTTTAGCGGGAGCAATCAGCCTCGCGGGTGTGGCCGATCTGGAGGCGAACGCCTGTGGCGACAATGCCCAGCGATTAATAGATGCGCAAGCGCTTACTCCCACTACCTTGCAGTACCGATTGAGCAACACATCGCCCATAAAGATGTTGCCGACAGGCATTCCCACGGTGTTGTTTAGTGGCACACGTGACGGCATTGTGGTCTCGTCTATTTCTGAGGCGTACGTAGAAGCCGCAACAAAAGCTGGCGATACCAGTGAGCATTTGCTGATAACTGGTGCGGATCATTTTGATCTGATTGATCCACTTTTTATGGATGTTACCCTGCTGGCGGATATCGTGGAATCTATGGTTGAGTAATTGATCGGCTATGGAAAAACTGCCTGTGTTGCCGTTGCGGCGTTAAATGTGGCCTGATCTCCGGCTGGTATTCCGCAGAGGCGTTTGCCAACATCAGGTTCACCGCGGATAATGGCGCCGAATTTACGCCGAGATAATGCTATGTCTTTCCCGCCCTGTCCTCAGTGCAACTCCGAATTTGTCTACCAAGATCAAGCCCTATTGGTTTGCCCCGAATGCGGCCACGAGTGGTCCGCCAATGCCGAAAGTGAATCTGAAGAAGAAAACTTTGTGCGCGACGCTAACGGCAATAAATTATTAGAGGGCGACAATGCCACTCTGGCAAAAGACCTGAAAGTGAAAGGTACGTCGGACGTGCTAAAAGTCGGAACCAAAATTACCATTAAGCGCATTGTCGATGGCGACCACAACATCGACTGCAAGCTCGCCAAAGGCGGCGATATGATGCTTAAAAGTGAGTTTGTGAAGAAAGCCTAGTCTGGACTTTACTGTATCGGCGGGTTAAGGCTTGTGCGACTCCTGTGGTTTATCGAAAAGCCAACGTACACCCCGAGTAAAGCCAATCGGGAAGGTGGTTTCGTGCAGCCCCTCGCTAATAATGTCATCCTTGATCACAAGGCTTGGGTAGCCGCGAGAGCGAAGCTTGGCCACCAGCGCTTGCTGGTCGCCGACCATATCGTTGCGCGTGTTGCGGTGTTCCAAATCTTCATGTTCGCCGACTGCAAAATAAACACGCGCTTTTAGGTCGTTGTGCTGCTCGGCATAGCGCTCTTCCATGGCAAATATAACGCGGTCGTGATACCAGTAAGAACCACTGGTCAGGATGTAGTTATTAAATAAATCGGGGCGCGTTAACAGAACCCAGGCGCCAAAAGATCCGCCCAATGATTGCCCCGCTAAGGTTCGGTTGCTGCTATCGGCTCGATAATGTTTTTCCACATAGGGGATTACTTCTTTTTCCAGAAACGTTAAATACTCGGGTGCACCCCCTGTCTGGTAGCGAGTCCAGCCTTTATCCTCCGTCGGCGTTAAGTCGCGCACTCGGCTATCCATGCCGTTTTCTCCCTCCGCAAAAGACAGGCCGACCACAATGGCTTTTTCCAGCTTGCCAATATTCATCGGTAGGTGCGTCACCCCCGATGCGACTTGAAACGTATAGGGACCATCGTTTAAGTAGATAACGGGATAGCGCTTTTGGGCTGCGTAGACGGAGTGATACTCCTTCGGCACTTTAACGTAAATGTCGTAGGTTCTTCCCAGGGTGTCCGAGGTAATTGTGTGCGTCGACGAGTCTGGGATAATAAAGCCCTTGGCTTGGGCGACGCTGGCCAAATGTCCCGTAAAGAGTCCAAGAAGAAGTAAGGGCAGCGATAGCAGTCGTGTTTTCAAATGATCTTTCCTTGATTGTGTTATTGAGCTGTAAGCTTATTGTTGGTGAAGCACAACGCTTAAGTTCAAGCCAGAATAAAATGCCCCAAATGTTTCTTTAAGGCAATAAAAAACGGGGAGCAAGCTGCTCCCCGTTTTTTATGTTCGCTGTTCAGCGTTCAGCATCAGTCCTCAGACATCGTAGGTCGTAGACGCCGTATCCCCACCCCGACCGGTCCAGTTGGTGTGGAAGAACTCACCGCGTGGTTTGTCTAAGCGCTCGTAAGTGTGGGCGCCGAAGTAGTCGCGCTGCGCCTGCAGCAGGTTGGCGGGCAAACGCTCGGTGCGGTAGCCGTCAAAGTAGTTAAGGGCGGCGGTTAAGCAGGGCACTGGTACACCGTTGGTGATGGCAGTGGCTGCAACATTGCGCCAGCCTTGCTGTGAATTAACCACAACTTCTTTGAAGTAGTCGTCCAGCAGCAGGTTGTTCAGGTCTGGGTTTTTATCGAAGGCCGCTTTAATGTCACCCAAGAAGGCTGAGCGGATAATGCAGCCGCCGCGCCACATCAGGGCGATGCCGCCGTAGTTCAGGTTCCAGCCAAACTCTTTTGCCGCTTCGCGCATTAGGGTATAGCCCTGGGCGTAAGAAACGATTTTGGCGGCCAGTACCGCTTGACGCAGATCTTCAATAAAGGCTTCTTTGTCGCCGGTGAAGCTTTTCGCCGGGCCGCTCAGCACTTTGGAGGCCTCTACACGCTCGTCTTTCAGCGCCGAGATGCAGCGCGCAAATACCGATTCAGCGATCAGCGTCAGGGGTACGCCAAAGTCCAGGGCGACTACGCCGGTCCACTTGCCGGTACCTTTTTGTCCGGCGGTATCCAGGATTTTCTCAACCAGCGGCTCGCCGTCTTCGTCTTTAAACGCCATGATGTCGCGGCTGATTTCTACCAGGTAGGAGTCCAGCTCGGTGTTGTTCCAGTCGGCGAAGACCTTGTGGATTTCGTCGGCGCTCATGCCCAGCAGTTCTTTCATGATCTGGTAGGCTTCACACAAAAGCTGCATGTCGCCGTACTCGATGCCGTTGTGCACCATTTTTACAAAGTGGCCGGCGCCGTTTTCGCCTACCCAGTCACAGCAGGGCGAGCCGTCTTCAACTTTTGCCGCAATGCCTTGGAAAATAGGCTTAACGTATTCCCAGGCTTCGGGGGCGCCGCCGGGCATAATAGATGGGCCGATCAGGGCGCCTTCTTCACCACCGGATACACCGGCACCGATAAAGTGAATGCCTTTCTCGCGCAGGTACTCTACGCGGCGGTTGGTGTCGGGGAAGTGGGTGTTACCACCGTCGATGATGATGTCGCCTTTGTCCAGGTGCGGAATCAGCTGCTCGATAAAAGCATCAACCGGGGCACCGGCTTTAACCATCAGCATAATTTTGCGAGGTTTTTCCAGCGAGTTCACCAGCTCTTCAATCGACTCGGCGCCGCGAATGTTTTTACCTTTCGCGCGGCCCTCAATAAAGTTGGTGACCTTTTCCACAGAGCGGTTATACGCCGTTACTGTGAAGCCTTTGCTTTCCATGTTGAGGATAAGGTTCTCACCCATAACGGCGAGACCGACCAAACCGATATCAGACAGTGTTTTCATAGCAAACCGTACTTTTTGTCAGTGATTTGAGAGGAAGCTGTTTTTGGAGCTCGTGTAACCGATAATCACCGCTTCATTCTTTCTGGGCATTGGCGGTGTCCGGCTTCAGCGGGCGGGCATTGTACCCGAAACTGGCCTTTTTTGCGCGCGATAAGGTGATTTTTATTCTCAATTGGGCCGATAGCGCTGCTAACGAGTGTTAGCTTCGCGGTGCTTAATCTTGCGCTTGCGGCGTCTGTTGGGGTGCGCCTGCTGCGCCAGGGCCCACTCAATATGTTCGTCCACCAGCTCGCCGTGTTGGCCCAGGCGCTGTTGCAGGGCATCGATAATATCCGGTCGGCTGGGGGCATTGCCTAGGCCTATTGCCAGGTTGCGCAGCCAGCGCTCATAACCAACCCGCCGGATGGCCGAGCCCTCGGTGTTCTTGAGAAATTCCGCCTCGCTCCACTTAAAAAGGGTTAGCAAGTCGCTGTTGTCCAGCCCGTGGCGAGGTAAAAAATCTGTCTCGCAGGTGGGTTTGGCGTATTTATTCCAGGGACAGATCGCCTGGCAGTCGTCGCAGCCGAACACCCGATTGCCTATGGGCTCGCGAAACTCCTCGGGGATGGCGCCTTTGAGTTCAATGGTCAGGTAGGAGATGCAGCGCCGCGCATCCAGGGTGTAGGGTTCTGGGAATGCGTCAGTGGGGCACACCTTTAAACAGGCCGTACATTCACCGCAGCGGTTGGGTTGCTCGCTTTTATCGATCGGCAGAGGTAAGTAGGTGAACAGCTCGCCCAAAAAAAACCAGCTGCCAGCGCTGTCGTTAAGAATCAACGTATGCTTGCCAGTCCAGCCCAGGCCTGCCTTGTCCGCCAGCGGGCGCTCCATTACCGGGGCGCTGTCCACAAAGGGGCGCATTTGTCGCTCGCCTTTGGGTTTGAACTCCTCTGGCAGGACTGCCTCGATCTGTTTGGCAAGTGCCGCCAGGCGTTTGCGGATAAGTTTGTGGTAATCGCGCCCCAGGGCGTAGCGTGACACATAAGCTTTGTCGGCGTCTTTGAGCACTTTAATTTGCGCTGTGTCGCCGGGCAAATAATCCATTCGCACCGAAATCACTCGCGCGGTGCCGGGCACTAGTTCTGTGGGGCGCGAGCGCTTGTTGCCGTGTTCGCCTAGCCACAGCATCTCTCCGTGATAGCCTTTTGCCAGCCATTGCTTAAGCTTTTGTTCTTGTTCAGATAGCTCTACGTCGGTTATTCCCACCTGCTGAAAACCCAGCTCTCGGCCCCAGCGTTTAATATCGCGGGCCAGTTGATGAAAATCAAAGCTGCTCAAGCGTAACTCCGGTTGGGTGTGATGGGAGAAAATCCTTATAATACCGGCCATTCTAACCCGAAGAGACAGCGGAAAACTTTATGACTGCCACCCGTTTGTACACCGCCGCGCAGGTGCGTGCCCTCGACAATGCTTTTATCGCCACCGGGGTGCCCGCTACGCAGCTGATGAAGCGCGCCGGTCGCGCCGCCTTTGAGGCAATTCTGGCGCGCTGGCCCGAGCCCGAGGAGCTGACTATTTACTGCGGCAGCGGTAACAACGGTGGTGACGGTTTTGTGGTGGCAGCCTTAGCCGCGGCGCAGCGCATACCAGTGAATGTAGTGTTGGTGGGGGACGTAGAAAAGCTTAGCGATGCAGCCCGCGCCGCCTACGAGTATGCTCGGCAGGAGGGCGTAATTATGATGCCGCCCGGCCCAGCGCCCAGCACCGGTGTGATTGTCGATGCGCTGCTGGGTACAGGCATCAGCGGTGAGGTGCGACCCGAGTACCGCCAGGTGATAGAGCAGATTAATGCCAGTAACCTGCCTGTTGTGGCTCTGGATATCCCCTCCGGCCTCAGCGCTGATACCGGCGCCGAATGCGGCGTGGCGGTTAAGGCGCAGTTGACGGTGAGCTTTATCGGTCTGAAGCGCGGCCTGCTTACCGGCCGCGGTCCGGCCCTGATTGGCGAGCTTTTGTTTGAAAGTTTGGGCGCGCCGGAGGCGATCTACCAGCAGGCTGAATCTCAGGTGTTGGTGCCCGAGTACTCTGAGCTGCGGGCCCTGTTGGGTGAGCGCGAGGCCGATGCCCACAAGGGAAGTTTCGGCCATGTGATGGTGATTGGGGGTGATACTGGTCGTGGCGGTGCAGCTTTAATGGCGGCCGAGGCGGCGGCGCGCTCGGGTGCTGGGCTGGTGAGCCTGGCAACCCGGCCTGAGCATGTCTCTGCGGCTCTGGCACGCCGCCCCGAGGTGATGACCTGCGGTGTTATTTCGGGGCAGGAGTTAGAGCCCTGGCTGGATCGCCCCAGCGTTTTAGTGGTTGGGCCCGGTTTGGGGGATTCGCCCTGGTCCGAGCAAATGCTGCAACAGGCGTTGGCGACGGATTTACCTTTGGTGCTGGATGCCGATGCCTTAAATTTGATTGCTGGGGGTAACCTCTGGCCCGCTGGAAAAACTCGCACAAACTGGATTTTAACGCCTCATCCAGGTGAGGCCTCGCGCTTATTGCAATCAGATACCGCCGCGGTTCAATCGGATCGTTTCGCCGCAGTTGAGGCGCTGCAACAAAACTACGGTGGTGCGGTGGTTCTCAAAGGTGCTGGCTCGTTGATTGCGGCGGCTGACGCTCCGGTGCAGCTTATCACCGCCGGTAACCCTGGGATGGCCAGTGGCGGTATGGGCGATGTGCTCAGCGGTATTCTCGGGGCGCTGCTAGCGCAGGGTATGGAGGTTGCCGATGCCGCGGCCCTGGGCGTGAGTTTGCACGCGCACTGCGCCGATTTGGCCGCGGAAGATCGCGGTCAAATCAGTCTTCTCGCGACCGATTTGTTCGATTATCTGGGGGCCTTGCTGGGTGACTGAGTGGTCAGAGTTTCTTCCCGATGAAGCCGCCACCGTTGCGGCGGGTGAGCTTATTGGTGGCGCCATGGCGCAAGTGAAAGGGCTGATTACGGTGCATTTGCAGGGCGACCTGGGAGCCGGTAAAACCACTTTAACTCGCGGTGTGTTGCGGCATTTTGGACATTCAGGCGCGGTTAAGAGCCCCACTTATACGCTAGTAGAGGTGTATCAGCTGCCCGAGCGCGATCTCTACCATTTTGATCTGTATCGCTTGGGTGAGCCGGAAGAGTTGGAATACATGGGGATTCGCGATTACTTCGCTACAGACAGCATTAGCTTGATTGAGTGGCCCAGCCGAGGTGAAGGTGTGTTGCCCGCGCCCGATGTGATTGCCACCCTTAAGGTGCAAGATGGCGGGCGAATTGTTAAGCTAGAGGCCAGTTCTGATCGAGGCGCGGCGCTGATTGCGCGCTTGCCCGAGCATCCATAGCGAGGGCTTAAGCCAGTCGTCCTGCGCCGGATAATAACACCCTTACGAAGAGCCCATGACTTGTATGGCCCCAGTCAGAGTAAAAGCCTGCATTACCTTTATGTTGTTCGGCGTGTTAATGCTGGCTGGCCTGGCTCGCGCTGCCACCGAAGTCGAAGGGGTTAGGCTGTGGCGCGCCCCAGATCACACCCGCCTGGTGTTCGATTTATCCGCTCCGGTTTCACACGACCTGTTCACGCTCGATGGCCCGGATCGGGTTGTTATTGATGTCAGCAATACCCGCTTCAAGGCCGACTTTGCATCACTTAATTTAAACGAGACACCGATCAAATCGATTCGCCATGCCCCACGCAATGGTTCTGATTTGCGCGTGGTATTGGATTTGTCCGTCAAGGTAAAGCCCAATAGCTTTTTTCTCGAGCGTCAGGCCGGCGCCGGTGACCGCCTGGTGGTGGATTTAAAAGACCTGGTGCCCAGCAAGAAGGGGCCGCCACCGGTTAGCGTACCCGAAGTGGAGACTAGTAAGCGGGATATTATTATCGCAATAGACGCCGGTCACGGTGGTGAGGATCCGGGTGCGTTGGGCCCCAACGGGTTGCGCGAAAAAGACGTGGTTATGGCAATTTCTAAAGCGCTGGTGGATAAACTCAATGCCGAGCCCGGCTATACCGCCAAACTGGTGCGCACCGGCGACTACTATGTGCCTCTGCGCGAGCGGCGCAACATCGCGCGGCGAATGCAGGCGGATTTGTTTATGTCCATTCACGCCGATGCGTTTACTAAACCCTCCGCACGCGGCGCTTCGGTATTTGCACTGTCACGCTCCGGCGCTACCAGTGAGATGGCCCGCTTTCTCGCGCAGCGGGAAAATGAGTCTGATTTAATCGGCGGAGTGGGCAGTGTCAGCCTGGAAGATAAAGACGAAGTGCTCGCCGGCGTGTTAGTGGACTTGTCCATGACAGCCACCTTAGGCGCCAGCTTGCAGGTAGGCGACTATGTGCTCAAATCCATGGGGCAGATGGCACACCTTCACAAGCATCAGGTAGAACAGGCGGGTTTTGCGGTTTTAAAATCGCCGGATGTACCGTCCATTTTGGTGGAGACCGGGTTTATCTCTAACCCCACCGAGGCGAAAAACCTCGGCAGTCGTAACTATCGCAATAAGCTCGCCAATCAGTTGGTGGCCGGGGTCAAACAGTATTTTTATCAGTACCCGCCCGCGGGCAGTTATATCGCCTGGCAAAAGCAAAATGGCGGCGGTGAGACGGAATACACCATCGGCAGTGGTGATACCTTGAGCGAGATCGCCAAGCGTTTTAACATCAGCGTCAGTCGCTTGCAGCAGCACAATGGTTTGGATAATCACGTGATTCAAGTCGGTCAGGTGCTGCGAATACCAACCTCCTAAAGAAGTTTTCATGTCAAAAATCAAGCTGTTAAGCCCTCGCCTTGCCAACCAGATTGCTGCCGGTGAGGTGGTCGAGCGCCCCTCGTCGGTGATCAAAGAGTTGTTGGAAAACAGTCTGGACGCCGGAGCCACGCGCCTGGATGTCGAGGTCGAAGACGGCGGTGTGAAGCTGATGCGGGTGCGCGATAATGGCTCGGGTATTGATCGCGAAGATCTTGCCTTGGCGTTATCGCGTCACGCCACCAGTAAGATTACCGACTTGGAAGACCTGGAGGCGGTCGCTACCCTGGGGTTTCGCGGCGAGGCGCTGGCCAGTATCAGTTCGGTGGCGCGTTTAGCGCTCACCAGTGCCACCGATGAATCGGGGGCCGGTTGGCAGGTGACCGCTGCGGGCCGCGACATGGAAACCGAACTGGCGCCCGCCCCGCACCCGCAGGGTGCCACGGTAGAGGTGCGGGATTTATTTTTTAATACCCCGGCGCGACGTAAATTTTTGCGCACCGAAAAAACCGAATTCAATCATCTTGAGGATGTGGTAAAGCGTTTAGCGCTGTCGCGCTATGATGTCTCTTTTACTTTGCGCCATAACGGCCGCGCAATTCACAACTGGCGCGGCGGTGCCAGCCAGCCCGAGCGTGAACGCCGCGTGGCCCAGGTGTGCGGCCCGGCATTTATGGATAATGCGGTGCATCTGGATATCGAACGCGCTGGGTTGCGTTTGTGGGGGTGGGTGGCACTGCCAACCTTCTCCCGCTCGCAGGCGGATTTGCAGCACTTTTACGTCAATGGCCGCTCAATTCGCGACAAGCTGGTGAGCCATGCGGTGCGTCAGGCTTATCAAGATGTGCTCTACCACGGTCGCCATCCGGCATTTGTCTTGTACCTGGAGGTGGACCCAGCCACTGTGGATGTCAATGTGCACCCCACCAAGCACGAAGTGCGCTTTCGTGATGGCCGCACGGTGCACAATTTTATTTTCAGCTCTCTGCATCACGCCCTGGCAGAGGTATCGCCCGGCGAGCGCTTGGATCATCAGGCGCAGCAGTATCAGCGCCCGCGCGCCGATGACCCGGGGCAGATGTCGCAGCAAGCCCCCATGCCGCTGGCGGGTTCGGCGCGTCCCGTGGGGGACTGGCGGCAAAACTATTTTCCCGCCGCAATGCAGGCGGCCGGTGGTGAGCAGGCTGATACCGCTATTGCCGAGGCCCCGACACCTAGCTACCCTTCGGCCACGGCATCAGCGCATCCGGTGATGGATGAGTTGTCTTCTGCCGAAGGAGAAATTCCACCGCTGGGGTTTGCCATAGCGCAGCTGAAGGGTATTTATATACTTGCTGAAAATGCTCAGGGACTCATTATTGTAGATATGCATGCGGCCCACGAGCGCATTACTTACGAGCGCATGAAAACCGCCTTTGCCGGAGGCCGCATCCAGGCGCAGCCGCTTTTGGTGCCGGTGACTCTGGCGGTGAGCGAAAAAGAAGCCTATTGCGCTGAAGAGCACCCGGAGACCTTTGCGGCCCTGGGCTTTGAGCTTCAGCGCGCGGGGCCCGAATCGCTGCTGATTCGTCAGATTCCTTCAATTTTGCACGGCGCCAAGGTGGACCAACTGGTGCGCGATGTGTTGTCAGATATTATCGAGCACGGCAGTAGTGAGCGCTTGGCGCATCATGTCAATGAAATCCTCTCTACCATGGCTTGCCACGGTTCGGTGCGGGCCAATCGCAAGCTGACGATCGCCGAAATGAACGCTCTGTTGCGTGATATGGAGGCCACCGAACGCAGTGGTCAGTGCAATCACGGCCGCCCAACCTGGACTTTGCAGTCGCTGGATGAGTTGGACAAGCTCTTTATGCGTGGCCAGTAAATTGAGTTCAGCGGCGCTGGATACCAAGCCCCGGGTTATCTTTTTGCTGGGGCCCACGGCCTCGGGCAAAACCAATCTTGCCTGCGAACTGTATCAGCAGTTGCCGGTGGATTTGATCAGTGTAGATTCCACTTTAGTGTATCGCGGCATGGATATCGGCACCGCCAAGCCCTCGGCCGCCGAGCTTGCGCGAGCGCCGCATCGCCTACTGGATATTCGCGATCCGGCAGAGCCCTATTCGGCGGCCGACTTTGTCGCCGATGCCGAGCGAGAAATTGCCGATATTCATGCGGCCGGGCGCACCCCCCTGCTGGTAGGCGGCACCATGCTTTACTTTAAAGCTCTGCTGGACGGCCTGGCGCCCATGCCTGCGGCCGACCCGGCGGTGCGCGAGCGCATTGAGCGCGATGCCCTCGAGCATGGCTGGCCGTATATTCATGCACAGTTGCAGAAAGTCGACCCTCAGTGCGCCGCCGAAATTCACCCCAACCATTCTCAGCGCCTGTCGCGGGCGCTGGAGGTTTATTTGAGTTCGGGCGAAACCATGACCGAGCTGCGCGCGCGGCAAAAGCGCGAGGAGGGCCCGGCCTTTAGCGAGCGTTTTAACGTGACTCAGCTCGCAATTGCGCCCCGTGATCGAAAAATATTACACCGGCGTATAGAACAGAGGTTTCACGCTATGGTCGAATCGGGCCTGGTAGCGGAGGTGGAAGCGCTCTATCAGCGTGGCGATCTTGACGAGAACCTGCCGGCCATTCGCGCGGTGGGGTATCGGCAGATATGGGATTACCTGGCCGGGCGCACAAACCTTAATGAAGCTGTGGAGCGCGGTATCATAGCGACACGTCAATTAGCCAAGCGACAATTTACCTGGTTGCGCGGTTGGCCGGACTTAAATTGGGTTTATACCGAAAATGAGGCCGGTGAGGCATTAAAAATCAAAGAAATTGTGCGATATAGCTTGAATTATCTGCCATAGGGGGCCATATAATACAACTGTGAAAATCCTAGTCAGTTTTTCATGCTTGTCATCGCCCCCTTTCGGGCCGAAATGCTTCCGGTTTTTGAAAGACTTAGGCGTATTTTTATTATCAAAAGGAGAAAAAAGATGTCAAAAGGGCACAGCTTACAAGACCCTTACTTGAATGTGCTGCGTAAAGAGCGCGTTCCGGTATCCATTTACCTGGTAAATGGTATTAAGCTGCAGGGCCAGGTCGAGTCCTTCGACCAGTTTGTGGTGCTGCTGAAAAACACTGTCAGTCAAATGGTTTATAAACACGCCATTTCTACTGTGGTACCTTCGCGCGCTGTTCGCGTTCCGCTGTTGAACCCTGCTGCTGAGGGTGAAGACGGTGGCGATGCTCAGGGCGAGTAATTCCACGAGGTAAATCATTGTTTTTTGATCGACCTGATTCAGGTGAGCTAGCGGTGCTGGTTCATCTGGACCTCTCCAGCGGGCAAGAGCCCGAAGACCCCCGAGAATTTGAAGAACTCGTTTTGTCTGCCGGTGGCGACCCGGTGGCGTTTGTGGGTGGTCATCGCGACGCGCCTCACGCCAAATACTTTGTCGGTACAGGCAAGCTGCAAGAGCTGCAGGCCTTGGTGGAAGAGCACCGGGCAGAACTGGTTATTTTTAATCACAACCTCAGTCCGTCTCAGGAACGCAACCTTGAAAAAGCGCTCAAGTGCCGGGTGCTCGATCGCACCGGTTTGATTCTGGATATTTTTGCCCAGCGCGCTCGTACCTTCGAGGGTAAGCTCCAGGTAGAGCTGGCGCAGCTGCGTCATATGTCCACCCGCCTGGTGCGGGGCTGGACCCACTTGGAGCGGCAAAAAGGCGGTATTGGTTTACGCGGGCCGGGTGAAACCCAGCTTGAAACGGACCGCCGTCTGCTGCGCGGGCGTATTTCCAGTATCGAGAAGCGCTTGTCCAAGGTCCGCACCCAGCGCGAACAGGGCAGGCGGTCGCGTCAGCGTGCCTCTATCCCCACGGTGTCGCTGGTGGGTTACACCAACGCCGGTAAGTCTACCTTGTTCAATCAGATTACTGGTGAGGACGTTTACGCCGAGGACCAGCTGTTTGCGACTCTCGACCCGACCATGCGCCGTGTCGAGCTCGACGATATTGGCGCGGTAATTCTGGCCGATACCGTAGGTTTTATCAGTCATTTGCCGCATAAGCTGGTGGAGGCCTTTCGCGCGACCTTGGAAGAGGCCGCAAATGCAAGTTTGCTGTTGCACGTGATAGACGCGGCGGCGGACGAGCGGCTGCACTATATTGAGCAGGTAGACGAAGTGCTGGTGGAAATCGGCGCGGGCGAGCTGCCGCAGCTGCGGGTATTTAATAAAATTGATCTGCTGAATATGGAGCCGCGTATCGATCGCGATGACGACGGCAGCCCTGTGGCCGTGTGGCTATCGGCGCAAACCGGTGCAGGCGTCGAATTGCTTTACCAGGCGGTTACCGAGCTGGTGGGCGAAGAGATGATCGAGGGCGATCTGATCCTGGCCCCTACCGACGGCCGTTTGCGTGCGCGCTTATTTGAGCAGCACGCTATAGGCGCTGAAACCTATCGCGAAGATGGCTGCAGCACCGTGGCTCTGCGTATTCCCCATAGCGATCTTATGCGTATTCTCAGTAGTCTGGGGCTGCGGTTTGATCAGTTGCATTGGCACGGTGAGGCACCTGTAGACCATCAGGCAGCGGGCAATTTTTAAGTCCGGCCTTGGTGTTAACCTCTTCCACCCAATGCTAGAATTGCGCCAGCAAAAATAACAGGCGAGTACCGTCCGGTGCTCGCCACACTTAACATGCAACGGAGTTAACCTATGGCCTGGAATGAACCGGGAGGCGGGGGTAAGGACCCCTGGGGCAATCGCAACAACGACGGCCCGCCAGATCTGGATGAAGCGCTGAAAAAACTGCAGGAAAAGCTGGGCGGTATCTTTGGCGGTAAATCCGGCGGAGGCGACGGCAGTGGTAGTGGCGGCAAAGGCTTCGGCTCGCTGCTGGTCGGCGCTGGTATTGTTGCAGCGTTGTTGTACGCGTTTACCGGCTTTTATCAGGTAGATGAAAAAGAGCGTGCGGTCGTTTTGCAGCTGGGTGCGTTTAAAGAGATCAAGCAGCCAGGTTTGCGCTGGAATGCGCCTCTGGTTACCGAAGTGTTCGTGGAAAACGTCACCGAGGAGCGCCAGTACCCCAGCCGCGGATTGATGCTGACCGAAGACGAGAGCATCGTCGAGTTGCCCATTACCGTGCAGTACAATGTTAACGACGTAAAAGCTTATGTGCTGAATGTGCGTGAGCCGGAAGTCAGCCTGCGCCATGCCGCCGACTCTGCTTTGCGCCACGTAGTGGGCTCCACCGAGCTGGAACAGGTGCTGTCAGAAGGCCGCGGCAAAATAGCCGACGAAGTTGAAGTGCGTTTGCAGCAGTACCTGGACAGCTACGGCACAGGTATTTTGGTGCGCGATGTGAATATTCAGGAAGGTCGTCCGCCGGAAGAAGTTCGCGCCGCTTTCGATGATGTAATTAAAGCGAAAGAAGACGAAGAGCGCCTGAAGAACGAAGCCCAGGCCTACGCCAATGCGGTAGTGCCCGCAGCCCGTGGTCGCGCTCAGCGTATGCTGGAAGAAGCTGAGGCCTACAAGGCCGAGGTGACCAGCCGCGCCGAAGGTGAAACCGAACGCTTTTTGAATTTGCTGGCCGAGTACGAAAAAGCGCCGGAAGTTACCCGCGAGCGTTTGTACATTGAAACTGTTGAGGAAGTAATGGGCGCAGCTTCCAAAGTACTGGTGGACGTAGAAGGGGGCAATAACATGATGTATCTGCCTCTGGATAAACTGATGGCGGCGAGCGAAAGTCAGAATCGCAGTGCCACCCTGACTCAGGATCAGCTGCGTCAAATCAGCGATTATGTGGCACGCCAGCTGGGTCGTACCAATAGCACCAGCAACTATCGGGAGGGCCGCTAATGTCTAACAAATCCTTTTTTGGTTTGGCAGCCATTGCCCTCGTGGTGCTGGTGGCAGCTAACAGTCTCTATATCGTTTCCGAGTATGAGCGTGCGGTGGTGTTGCGCTTTGGCCGCCTGATCAATCCCGATGTCGAGCCCGGCCTGCACGTTAAAATTCCGTTTGCCGATAAACTGCGCAAGTTCGACGGTCGCATTATGACTACCGACGCGCGCCCGGAAAGTTTTTATACCATCGAGAATAAGCGTTTGATCGTGGATTCCTACGCGAAGTGGCGCATCGAAAATGTCGATGAGTATTACAAAGCTACCGGTGGCGATGAAGCGGTGGCGGCCAGTCGTTTGGCCAGCCGTGTTGCCGATGAGCTTCGTAACCAGATTGGTAGCCGTACCTTGCACGAAGTGGTCTCCGGTAAACGCGATGAATTGATGCACGAGCTGACGCTGAGCCTGAACGAGTCAGCCAATGAGCTGTTGGGTATCGATGTGCTGGATATTCGTGTTAAGCGTATCGACTTGCCTGAAGACGTGAGTGAATCCGTATTTGACCGTATGTCGGCCGACCGGGAAAAAGAAGCTCGCGAGTATCGCTCCAAGGGTGCCGAGCAGGCTGAAGTGATTCGTGCAGATGCTGACCGTCAGGTGGCAGTGTTGGAAGCTAACGCCTATCGCGATGCGGAAAAGATTCGCGGTGAGGGCGATGCCACTGCGGCGGCCACTTTCGCCGAGGCCTACAATCAGAACCGGGATTTCTACGCTTTCGTGCGCTCGCTGACGGCTTACAGAAAGTCGTTCGCCAGCAAGGAAGACCTGATGGTAGTGGACCCCGAAAGCGATTTCTTCCGCTTCTTGAAGGACGCAAACGGGCAAAAATAGGCGATTTTTCGCTCAACATTTGCCGCTCAAAGGTGGTAGAATCCCCCAGCCGGGTGAGCTCGCCCGTCACCAATACCGTGACGGGCGAACTAAAGCCCGGCTTTTTTGTGTCGCATCGATAGGTACCGCTTGGCGCTGCCGCACAGTTTCAACCAAGATTCAAACCGATAGAGTCTGCTATGACTTATGCCGACCGCTGGCTATTGCCCGACGGAATTGAAGAAATTCTTCCCGACGAGGCCCGGCCCATCGAATTATTACGCCGCAAGCTGCTTGAACTGTATCGCAGCTGGGGCTACGAAATGGTGATTCCGCCGCTGCTGGAATACACCGACTCGCTACTGATAGGTATGGGTCGCGACGTTGACCTGCTTACCTTTAAAGTGACCGATCAATTGACCGGCCGCACTCTTGGCATACGCGCCGATATTACCCCGCAAACCGCGCGCATGGATGCTCACAGTTACAAACGTGAAGGCGCCAGCCGTTTGTGTTACGCCGGCCACGTGGTGCATACCAAACCTAAAAATCCGCTCGCTACCCGCACGCCAATTCAGGCGGGGCTGGAATTTTATGGTGATGCCAGTAATGCGGCAGACACTGAAGTCGTGTCGTTATTGCTCGAATCACTGCGCGCTGCGGGACTGCCCAAACTACATATAGACCTGGGACATGTAGGCATCTACCGCGCTTTGATGGCCAAGGTGGATGTGCCCACGCCGCAAAAAGAAATGTTTTTTGCCATGCTACAGCGCAAGGCCGTAGCCGAAATGCAGGCTTGGGTCGCCGCCAATATCAAAGACAAAACAATTGCCAAGGTTTTGTTGGCGTTGCCCAATCTTGCCGGCAGCCGCGAAATTCTGACCGACGCCCGCGCGCTCTTCGCCGCGGTGGCGAGTGATGCAGTTAACGCCGTGGATGAGCTGGCCGCTGTGGCCGATGTGGTCGCGGCACGCTACCCCGAGGCCGAGCTTTACTTTGATCTGGGTGAGCTGCGGGGCTATCACTATTTGACCGGCATGGTCTTCGCCGCCTTCGCTCCCGGTTACGGTAACCCGATTGCCAGTGGTGGTCGCTACGATCATATCGGTGAAGTGTTTGGCCGCCGCCGTCCGGCTACCGGGTTTGCGGTGGATATTACCGCCCTTTCGAAATTGGGTGTGTTGAGCGCCGAACCCAGCACCCTGATCGGCTACAGCGACGACGGCACGGCTGCCCAGTGGCAGGCTGTGGCCGAATTGCGCGGCCAGGGTAAATGCCTGGTGGCGGCCGCCAGCCGAGAAGAGATGCAAGCGCTGGGTTGCGATCAAACACTGGTAAAAGACGGCGACGGCTACACCCTGGCAGCGCTGTAAGAAATTTCATTCATTTAATTATTGCAAAGAGAGTAAGGCCAACCATGGGCAAGAATGTTGTGGTATTGGGCACCCAGTGGGGTGACGAAGGTAAAGGTAAAATCGTCGACCTGCTGACCGATCAGGTATCGCTGGTGTCGCGCTTTCAGGGCGGACACAACGCCGGGCACACCCTGGTGATCGATGGCAAGAAAACCGTACTTCACCTGATCCCGTCGGGTGTGCTGCGCGAGGGCGTGACCTGCCTGATTGGCAATGGTGTGGTGCTGTCTCCCGAGGCACTGTTCACCGAGCTTGCCGAGCTGGAAGAAAGTGGCGTACCTGTGCGCGAGCGCCTGCGCTTATCGCCCGCTTGCCCGCTGATCTTGCCTTATCATATTGCTTTGGATCAGGCCCGCGAGCTCAAGCGTGGCGCGGCTAAAATTGGCACCACCGGCCGTGGCATCGGCCCCGCCTACGAAGACAAAGTGGCTCGACGCGGTTTGCGTTTGGGTGATTTGCTGGATATGAACAGCTTTGCCGGCAAGCTCAAAGACGTGATGGAATACCATAACTTTGCTCTGACCGAATACTACAAAACCGACCCGGTGAGCTACGAGCAAGTTTTGGAGCAAGTAAAAGCCTGGGCGGTAGAGCTTAAGCCCATGATTGCCGACGTGACAGAAATTCTGCACACCGCTCGCGAGCAGGGGCAAAGCATTTTGTTCGAAGGTGCGCAGGGCTCGCTGCTGGATATCGACCACGGCACCTACCCATTCGTGACCAGCTCTAACACCACCGCCGGCGGCACCGCCACGGGTTCAGGGTTTGGTCCTTTGTACCTTGATTACGTGTTGGGTATTACCAAAGCTTATACCACACGGGTTGGCTCCGGACCCTTCCCCACGGAATTGGGTTGCGAAGTGGGTCAGCATCTGGGCGAAAAGGGTCACGAGTTTGGTGCTACTACAGGTCGCCAGCGTCGCTGCGGTTGGTTTGACGCCGTCGCCGTGCGCCACGCCAATCGAATCAACTCGGTATCGGGTATGTGTCTGACCAAGCTGGATGTGCTGGATGGTTTGGAGACCGTAAAAATCTGTATCGGTTATCAGGATAAAGACGGCAACGCTATGCCCATTCCTTTCGACGCCGATGGCTGGGATCGTGTGCAACCTATCTACGAAGAGATGCCCGGCTGGAGCGAGTCTACCTTTGGTGTTCACACTATGGACGAACTGCCGCAGAATGCCATTAATTACATCAAGCGTCTGGAAGAAATTCTTGGCACACCGGTGGACATTATCTCGACCGGTCCCGACCGTGTAGAGACGATAGTCTTGCGCCATCCGTTCTCGGAATAATGTAACGCGAAGGTGTGTTGTATTAAAACGCCACATTGATGTGGCGTTTTTTTTAGCTGTCGCATTATGGTACTGGTGGTTTTACACAGCAAAATTTCACCCGATCGCTAAGGGGGTGTTTGCCTAAGCCAGCGCTTGACCATATATTCACTGCATAGCGGTCTGCCGTCGATGAGTGGAAAAGTAAGAAGAAGCCGAAATATTGGCTTGCCCTGCGCTGATATTAAAATGCGGCTCTTTACTGGCCCTGCCCCTGATTCATTTACCAGCATCGGCATACAAGGGCACGCTGACTACAGTGTTCTCGGGGTTGTTGCTACACTGACAGTAATAATTTGCACAGAATAAACGGACCTTTTCATGCAGCTCATCGGCTTTCGTAAAAAATTTCTTCGCCTTGCCAGTCTTATGTGTTTGGGTTCCGGGCTGTGGGGCTGTGCCTCGGCGCCGGATAGGTCCGAAGTGGAGGTACAGTTAAGTCAGCCCGCGCCCGAGCAAGCGCCCTTGGTTGAGGCAGAGCGAAAGTTGCGCCAGCATGCACAAGCGGCGGCCGAGCACTCTGGGGTACATCTTCTTAGCGAGGGGACTCAGGCGTTTGCTGCGCGCTTGGCATTGGTTGCCAACGCTACCCAGACTCTGGATGTACAGTATTATCTGTTTCATCAGGATGATACGGGGAATATTTTATCCTGGGCTCTGTGGCAGGCGGCAGAGCGCGGTGTGAGAGTTCGTTTGTTATTAGACGATATGGAAAAACGCCCGCACGACTTTCCGCTGACTTATCTGGATGCGCATCCGAATATTACCGTGCGAATGTACAACCCGTTTTATTGGCGCGGCGGGCGGGGTTGGCAATTGATGACTGATTTTGGCCGCCTGAATCACCGCATGCACAACAAGTCTCTCACTGCAGATAATATTGCCACCATAGTTGGGGGGCGCAATGTGGGGGATGAATATTTTGCAGCGAATCAGGTAGTGAATTTTGGCGATATGGATGCGCTCCTGTTTGGCCCGGCGGTGGTTAAAGTGTCAAATCAGTTTGATGCCTACTGGAACAGTGAGCTAGTTTATCCACTGGCATTGTTACACGAGGATAGTCAAAGCTCTGGTGATAAACGCCGCGCCGATGCATCGGTTGAGACTGCGCTTGAGCACCTGGAAAATAGCAGCTACAGCGACGCCCTGGTGGAAACGGCAGTTGGCGAGAAAATTAAAGATGGCAGCTTGCCCATGATTTGGGCCCCAGTGCAAATTTGGGCTGATACTCCGGATTTGGCGCTGATGGATGCTAAAGACTCGGGCGACGCATTAGTGATTAATCGGCTGATGCAAATGTTTAGCTCGGCCGAGCAAGAGCTGTTTTTAGTTTCACCTTATTTTGTACCCCGCGATAGCGGCACCGAACTTCTCACACGCAAAGCCAGCGAGGGATTGTCGGTGACGGTTATCACCAACGCTCTGGCCGCCACCGATGTAGTAGCCGTGCACAGTGGTTATGCGAAAAAGCGCGATGATTTGCTGCGGGCGGGGGTAAAGCTCTACGAGGTAAAAGCCAGGCCGAATGTAGATCCGAAAGCCTGGAGCATTTCATCATCATCGAGCTTACACGCCAAAACTTTTGTCGTTGATCAGCGCTGGGTATTTGTCGGTTCGTTTAACCTGGACCCGCGCTCGGCTTGGCTGAATTCTGAAATGGGTGTGTTGATCGACTCCCCCGATCTGGCTCGCAAACTGCTCGAGGGCGTAGACGCGCTATTGCAAAATATAGCCTATGAAGTGCAGTGGCAGGACGAAGATATTGCTTGGCTGGATACTTACAGCGGCGAAGTCTACAACACAGAGCCCAACGCCAGCTGGTGGCGTCGGGCAATGGCTAATGTCTTAAAAATAATGCCGGTGGAGTCTCAGTTGTAGTTAGACGGGGGGTTAAGGTGCCTGGCGGCGCCACTGGTACTCATCTTTGCAAAAGGTGTAAATCCCAACGGCGGTGTCCCCTGATTGGTCCTCCAGGGATATGTCCATAACCCGGCAGTGGCTGTCGGCGTTTTTAAGCGTGCTGCGTGGAGTAATGCTGGCGCTGTTACCATTGTTGGCCCATTCGGCTGTTTCGCCGTCGCGGTTGTGCTCAATGGCATCAACAAAGATTGCCTTAAGTTGGCTCCACTCTTCTTTGCTAAATTCTGTCGCCGCGGTTTCGCTCACGGCCCATTTGCCACTATCTTGTTTACACGCATCAAAATGGAAAAAATCGCGCCTCTGTTCTTCGTTGCGCAAATCGAAAATTGCTTTGCGACACTCCTGGTCGTTATTTTTGTAGCTGTATTTAATCTTTACCCTACCGTGGCGCGAAGAGGTTTCAGACTGCCAGTTAATAGTGCGTAAATCGGGCGCCTCGTTCAGGGCTTGGGCTATGCTGCGCTTAAAGTCGGTTACTTCAGAGGGCGTCATTTCACTGGCCACACTGCGACCCATAAACTGTAAATTCGCAGCCTGGCATACAGGGCTGGCAAGTAGGGCTGTTAGCAGTAAGCCACAGGCGGTACGGTTTAACATCTGATCTCCTATCGCATTTACGCGCATAAGTGGTTGATTGCATCCATGACGGGATATGACCGTATAATACCTTATCTAGTAGGTTTTGCCGCGCTCGCGCGGCGCCATGGAGGTTTTGCTTGTCCTTAGTGCTCAGTGTATTGCAGCAATTGTTAATCTGGGGGCACTTGCTACTGGTGATTACATTCGCCGTGCGGGTGATTATGAAGCGTTTGCCGGTAGGGGTGTCGCTGGCGTGGCTGCTGGTACTGGTGCTTTTGCCCTACGTAGGGGTGGGCCTATATCTGTTGTTTGGCGAGCGCTTTTTAGGCGTTAAACGCTCCCAGCGCAGTGTGCGTTTGCGCCAGGCTTACCTGCACACACGCCAGCAAAACGAGTCGGTAATTGATTGGCGCGAATACCACACCGCCGGCAGGGCGTTGTCGCGCTTGGAGTATCGCACCTCGGGCATCCCGCCCGTGGGTGGGAATCGCTTGGCATTTCTCGGTCACACCCATGACATCATCGATGCCTTGGTTGCCGACATTCGCCAGGCGCGGGAATTCTGTCATCTGGAGTTTTACATTTGCCAGGCGGGTGGACAGGTTGACCGGGTGGTGGCAGAGCTGCTGGACGCTGCGACACGAGGCGTCGAGTGTCGCCTAATGCTCGATGCTGTCGGTAGCTCGCCATTTTTCTCCACCTCCGAGTATCACCGCTTAAAAACGGCCGGTGTACAGATGGTAAAGGCCTGCCCCATAAACATGACGCCCTGGCAATTGGCCAGATACGACCTGCGCAACCACCGTAAAACGGTAGTGGTGGACAATCGTGTGGCTTATATGGGCAGTTTTAATCTGGTGGATCCGGCCCACTTTAAAGTGGATGCCGGTGTGGGCCAGTGGGTGGACATGATGGCGCGCATTGAAGGTCCGGCAGTAACGGTATTCGACTCGGTGTTTCGCTGGTATTGGAATATCGAAACGGGTGAGGACTTACCTCTGTTGCAGGAAAAGCTCGCTGCCGATCCCAGTCCCGCGCTCTTGCAGTTGGCACCGTCGGGCCCAGATGCCGCCAAGGAGAGTATTCTCAGTGCACTGCTGCAGGCAATTTTTTCTGCCGAGACCTCGGTGGATATTGTCACCCCTTATTTCGTGCCCGGGGAAGCCTTAGAGCAGGCTTTGCGCATCGCTGCACGGCGCGGTGTGGTGGTGCGGCTATTGGTGCCAGAAAAAGTAGATTCGTTCTTGGTGCGCCATGCCAGCCATTCGTATTTTGATGGTTTACTGGCCGCCGGAGTGGAAATTTACACTTATCGTGCCGGTCTGCTGCATACCAAGGCCATAGTGGTAGATCAGAGCCTGGCGTTTTTTGGTACGGTGAATCTGGACTTGCGCTCCCTATGGCTGAACTTTGAAATGACCATGATTATCTATGACCAGCCAACCGCCTGCGAGCTCTCCAAGCTGTTAGACGCCTACCGCGCCGAGGCCGATCGTGTCAGTGCCGAAAGTTGGCGCCAGCGCAGTGTGATGTCGCGCTTTTTTGAGAACATCACGCATCTGTTTAGTCCGTTGATTTAGGTTTTAACGTCCGACGCCGGATGTCTGAAGTCTGATGCTAGGGGCCGGTACGCACAGCGGAGCATGTTGGACGGGATACGGGCAACGTGGTGGTGCCCGTCGCTGGGGTTGGATTAATTCAGGGCGTTGGCTAAGGGCTGGTTGCCGTTTACCAGTGGGTAGATTTTATTCACAGTGCCCGACGTTTGCAGACAATAAATGCAGGCGTCGGCGACGTCTTCACGGGTGATTATCTGCGCTTCTTTTGCTTCGGGCATGGCGCTGCTAAAGCCACCGGTAGCTGGTTCGTTCAACAGGCGCCCCGGGCGCAAAATAGTGTAGTTTAAGCCGCTAGCCAGCAAATGGTCATCGGCCATTTTTTTGCACACCGAATAGTGTTTAATAGCGGCAGGGCCATTGTCCGGATCTTCTGCTCCGCGCGAGCTGACCATAACAAAGTGTTTTATTCCCGCCTTATTTGCGGCATCTATTGCTTTTATAGCGCCCCACATATCCACCAGAATGGTCTTATCGGCGCCGGTTTTAGCGCCAGATCCGGCGGTAAAGATTACTTGGTCGCAGCCTGTTAACGCGTGGCTAAAATCCTCTTCTAAATCGGCAAAACGAATATCGATTCCCAGTGATTCCAGCTCGGCATCGGGTTTTCTTAGCATGGCGATCACCGGTTTTCCGCTTTCATGCAATTTGCGCACAATCATGCGGCCGATTTGCCCGCCTGCGCCGATTACTAATGTGGTCATAATCGCTCCTATAGGCTGTGTTAAAGTAGCGCCACTGTAACGCATTTAAGAGGTGAATATGTCTAAGACTGTCGTAATTACCGGAGCCAATCGCGGAATTGGGTTGTCGTTTACCAAGCTTTATTTACAGCGCGGCTACACCGTTTATGCCGCCTGTCGCAGCGCCTCACCCGAGCTGGAAGGCTCAGGTGCGCGCATCGTTGACGGTGTTGATGTGGGTACAGATGAAGGTCTGAAAACCTTGGTAAAAGCGCTTGATGGCGTGACAATTGATTTGCTGATTAATAACGCCGGAATTCTGCGCGATGAGCGTTTAGGTCAGCTGGATATAAAAACCATTCGCGAGCAGTTTGAAGTAAACGCCCTGGCGCCTTTGCGGGTAACCGAAGCGTTAATGGCGCAGTTAAGCGACGATGCTAAAATCGGCTTAATCACCAGTCGTATGGGTTCTATTGCCGATAACACCAGTGGCGGTCGCTATGGTTACCGTATGTCTAAGGCGGCTTTAAATGCGGCGGGTAGGTCGCTGGCCTGTGATTTAAAAGACCGTGGTATTGCTGTGGCGATTTTGCACCCGGGCTTGGTGGGTACCGAGATGATTGGCGGCCATGGAGATATCACGCCAGATGAGGCGGCCGAGCGCTTGGTGGCGCGTATTGACGAGCTCAATCTGGGTAACAGTGGCACCTTCTGGCACTCCAACGGCCAGCAGCTGCCTTGGTAGGGCCTGTGGGCTTGGGCGATGCGGATTATTGCATCGCCTTTTGTGTCGCTAACAGGCCGGCGCTCGATCACTATCCTGCGTTGGACACTCTACAGGCGCTGGCACCGGGCGAGCTCACGCACATTGTCGCCAACACCAGCAATCACTGGCGCAAGCTGTTCAGTGTTTATGCCAAGTTTTTATACCAGCTTGGCCCCCGCGCCGGGTGGCCAGTGCGCTGGCAGGATTACCGCGATAACTATTTGTTACAAGCCAACAGCCAAACGGCTTTGTTGTTCAGTCCCCCGCCGATTGCTAAAACGCGCATCCACATTGTGGCAGGTAAAACCCACGCCACCGAGCTGGGTTTACAGGGGCTGGACTGGCTGGATGCACACTTTGCCATCAATCGAGCAGACAGGCTGGTTGTCTCACCTTACCTGGATTATCGTCAGTTAAGTAATGAGCGTATTGCCCGTTTGGCTCAGTTAGTAGAAGCTGTTTAAACTTCAGCGCTAGATATTGATTAACATTGTCCACAGGGTCACAGATGAACCAGAATCAATCATTACAACTAATGTTGCTCACCTTTGGGCCGAATATTAAAAACCACTACCAAGCCTGTTTTTGCATTCTTTCATTTTTAAAAGATCCTCTTAAACCTGCGGTGACGGTTTATACCGATCGCCCCGAGTTTTACCGATGCTTTGAAGGCCAAGTCGATCTTGTGGTAGTTGATCAGGTGCAGTTGCAGGCGTGGCGGGGTGAGGCTGATTTTTTCTGGAGGATCAAATGTAAAGCGGTAGAGGACATGGTGCTGCGCCACCCGGGCCAGCACATTATGTATGTGGACTCCGATACCTTTTTAGGCGGAGGGCTACAAGACGTGATCCAGCACCTTGATCAGGGGCAGACATTAATGCACCTGAACGAGGGAAAATTGGCGCAGCTGGATACGAAAACCACACGTAACATGTGGCAAGTGCTGGCGGGGAGCTGCCACGAGGGCATAACGATCGACAAGGGTTCTGCCATGTGGAACGCCGGTGTGGTTGCGCTGCCCGGCCCAATCGCCAGCGCGGTGGCAGAGCATACCGTGGCCGTTTGCGACAGCCTGTGTGCGACTAAGGCGCCCCGGAAATTATTGGAACAGTTTGCTTTTTCTCTAGCGCTAAATCATGCCGTAGCCTTGCAACCTGCGGATACTTGGATCGGGCACTACTGGGGCAATAAAGAGCAGTGGAACGCGGCCATTGCCGAGTTTTATTTGCACTCAAAACTGTATAATCGAAATCTGCAAGAAGACATAGCTGCGGCTAGTGAGTTTGCTTACGACAGCATTGCACTGCATTGCAGGGTGTCTTCCTCTAACCGCCGCTTAAAGGGATTGGCTGAGACCTTGTTTCCCAACAAAGTCCATCAATATTTTAAGCATTGATGGTTAAGAATCAGCGTGAGTTTCTGTGGTCTCGCGCTGTTTAATCTCCCGCAGCAACGCCTGCAGAGTTGAGCTGCGAAATTCCCGCCGATACAACACGCCAACCACAATCGCGACTGCCGAAATAAACAGCCAGGTGTTAAAAAACCACGGCAATACCGCCAGCGAAAAATAGTAGGCACGCAGGCCGTAGTTATAGCTGTGGCCCGCCTGGTCAATAATTTTTGCCGTGCTGATGGCGTAGCGACGACGGTCTTCATCGTCTATTTGCGCGTCGTGAGCCGGTGCAGCGCCAAATAAAATGGCGCAAAAGCCGTACTGTCGCATAGCCCAGGTCAGGGTAAAAAAGGCGTATACATAAATAAGCAACAGCAAAATCACTTTGAGCTGCAATTGCCGCGGCGACATGGATTCGTTGGCAAAGGGCAGGGCACTGATGGTCAGATACACTTTGTCAATGGACGCCATTATCGTGATTAAACCGGCAATAATAAGAATGGCGGTAGAGGCTAGAAAAGAAACGTTGCGCTCCAGGCTGGCAATGAGCGCGGTGTCGGCAATGCGGTTCTGCCGTCCGAGCATTTCGATCATCCAGCTTTTGCGATAGATGTGCAGTACCGATGCCAAGCAGTGATCGGTACGTGCCCGATGGCGGGCAAAGCGAGCGTAACCAGTCCAGGCTGCAAACAGCCATATGGCTGCGCCAATGTTAATCCAGTCGTATGCGGTCACCGGCACTTGTATCTCCTTGATCGATACCGGCATCTTACCTGATGCATGAGGCGAGAAAAATCCTGCGCGGAAAGATTTTCAGGATTGTCTGTGGTTGCAGTGAGGGCAGGCCTAAGAGGGATATAAAAAAGGCGCTCGGTTGCCCGAGCGCCAAACAGGAGAGCTTAGGGTTGAACCCCTAACTCCACGACAGTAAGGAGGGGCACAAGGTGCCCCGAATGGAGCTTAGAAAGTAGCTCTTACGCCCATGGTGTAGCGAGCTTCGTACTCGTTCTGCCAGGCGAACTGGTCTTCGTACTCCAGGTAGTAAGTCTCTTTCTCTTCGGTAATGTTAGAGGCGTTCAAGAACACGCTGACATAGTCGTTGATGTCGTAGCTGACTGACGCATCCACATACGCGGTGGGCTCTTGCCACAAGGTGCCTTCGCCCCAGGTTTGGTTAAAGCCAACCACGCGCTCGCTGCGATAGTTGTAGGCGATACGCGCCTGCAGCGGGCCGTTTTCATACCAACCGACCAGGTTAACAACGTCTTCTGAGTTGTCCTGGAAAGGCAGCTCCTGACCGTCCATACCCTGGTTGCCCGACTCACTGGGCGAGTAGGTGTAGTTGGCGTCCATACCAAAGCCGCTTAGCATGGGTAAGTCGAGGAAGTCGTCAAAAGCCAGCTTGGCTGCCAGCTCAACACCCTTCAACACGCCGCCTTCGCCTTGAATGCTGGTAGAAATGGGTACGCTACGGCGCACAACGCCATCCTGATCGGGCAGCTCCATTTGTACGCTACCGCTTTCGATAAAGCTCTCGACATCAATGTAGAACCAACCCACAGATACACTGCTGGCACCACCCATGTAGTACTCCACCGACAAGTCGTAGTTGGTGGCCTCCCAGGGGTCCAGCTCGGGGTTGCCGTTGGCGTTACCGCCGCTGACGATAAACTGGTTGTAGGTGTCGCTTTCTGGGTTGCTGTCGATTACATAGTTGGGGGCTAAGCCGCCGCCCCACTGCGCCAGATCCAGCGGCGCCATGGTTTGTGCGTAAGAGGCTCGCAGAATCAAGTCTTCGCTTAAGTCAAAGCGCAGGTTCAAAGAAGGCAGCAGGTAATCCAGTGAACGCTCGGTGGTGATATCGCCAGCATCTACCGCGGCGGCCCCGTAAGCCTGGGCAGCGCCCACTTGGTTTTGGACCACGGTCAGGTCCGAATCTACCGCGCGCAGGCCAAAGTTACCGCTCATAATGCCGGTTTCAAAATTGGCTTTGGCGTAGTAGCTCAGCTCTTCCAGCTCAACCTCGTAGGAGCGGCCCGGGAAAATAGAGCGATAGGTGCCTGGGTACAAGGCTTCGTGATAGGCCTCTACATCAGCCATTGCGCGAGGGTCTACGCCCCAAATTGCGGGAATGCCAGATGCACTGCCAAAGTCGCTGATTTGAATCGGATTCAGATCGGCCAGAGGCGTAGGTATGCCTGCGGTGTAGAAGTTTTCTCCATCGCCCGCAACACAGGCACCCTCAACGCCGCCGCCATCGAGCACTACGTCTGTGGCTTTCCATTTAACGTCGCAGCCGTTTACCGGAGACAGTAAATCAAATTCGAAATTGTCTACGCTGCGTTCGCTCAGGCGCACGCCAAACTCCACCGAGGTAAGGAAGTTGGTGTCAAAGCGATACTCGCCGTCAAAACGCCCTACGTCCAGCTCGCCTTCACGAGAGAAGTTATTCTCACTGGCAAAAGCACCAAGCGCGTAGCTGTTTACATCGCCCAGGTAGTCGGCAATAGTGCGCGCCTCGCCCAGTGATTCACCGTTAATGCTGAGGTTGGCGTTGTTATCAAAGCCGCTCCAGCGCGGGTCGTCACCGGTGTAATCAATAGTCAGCTGCGGGTAGCCCAGGTAGCCCCCAGGGTTGGTTTGCAGTTGGCCGTCGGCGCAGTCACCCTGCTCACCGGCGGTGCCGTCGGGGTAGTACTGACACTCAACACCCCACTGGCTGCCGTTGGCCAGATCCACATCGGTGTAGCTGTTAAGGCGCTCTTGCTCGGCTTCGCCGTGAATGTAGCGGAATGAGCCGGTAAATTCGCCGCCGTTGTCGTAGTTCAGTTCCAGGTTGTAATTCTGCGACTCGGCGGTTTGCGCCTGGACAGAAGAATAAGACTTAATGCGGCGGCCAGAGGTGGTGTATTCCTGCACGGTATTGACGCTGCCATGGTCGGTAGATTGGGTGGCGTCGTACCAGCTCCAGCTCTGCCACTTGTCAGAGTTGGCGATACCTGCCTGAAAGTCATTGTCTTCCAGGTCGGTCACCAGTGCTTCGGCGATCAGCTCAAAGCCCGCGCCGAGGTCTACCTGAACCGCCAGGTTGGCACCGGTGCGCTCGCGTTCGGTTTGACGGTTGTAGGCGGTGTGGCCTACGTAAGCCCAGTAGCGATCGTCAAGATCTCCGTCATTGTTAATGTCGACACCGCCGTCGCTGTAGCGGTCGGCAAACTGAGCGTTATCAGGGCTTACCCAGCCGTAGTCGGTCTCGTTGGTAAAACCGGTCCAGCCGCCGTCTCCCATAACACCCGAGTAATAGTTGGCGAGAGTCGCTTCTTGGTGGCTCACGGCTGCCATTACGCCAATGCGCTCGCTGTTCCAGTTCAGCAGCAGGTTGGCCGAGGGATCTGTCTCTTCGGTTTCTAAGCCATAGGTGCCGTTAACGGCGCCGGAAATGGTAAAGCCCTCATCGAAATCAAACGGACGATAGGTGTTCAGATCGACAATACCGGTAATGCCGCCGGCGTTCATGCTAGCCGTTTGCGATTTGGCCACTTCGGCACCGGAGAATAACTGCGAGGGAATGTCGCTGTAGTTGGGCTGTACGGTGGTCAGCGAGTTCGCGCCCAGGTAAGACTCACCGTTTAAAGTGGTCAACACTTGGGGCAGACCGCGAATGTTCAGGGCGGTGCCTTCACCGGCGCTGCGGCGGATTTGCACACCGCTGATGCGCTGCAGTGAGTCGGTGATGGTGACATCGGGTAATTTGCCGATATCTTCGGCGGAAATCGCATCCACCACCGAGTCGGCGTCGCGTTTAATGTTTACCGAATTTTCCTGGGCGGCGCGCACACCGGTTACCACTACTTCTTCAAGCGCAGGGCTGTCCAGTTGGGCCAGTGCGGGCAGGGCAGTACCCCCTACCGCAATGGCAGATACGCAGGCTGCAAGACGTTTTTTGCTGAGTACATGGCTAACTTTCATCGATCAGGGTCTCCATTTTTATAGGCATGGCCGTTACTGCTATTTGGAGTTTTGTAGTGCAATAATGGCCAGTTTAGTAACCGGTTACAGTCTCACAGATAAAACCATGCCCTTGTTCGAGATGATTCGAACATTCAACGAGGCTTTTTATTGGAGTTATTGTGAGTTTAGCGAGTAAACAATCTGAGCATAATCAGATTAGTCAGAGGCTATTTTGTAAACGGTTACAGAAGGGTATGGCAGAATGAACAGGCGTTCAAGTAAAAAAGTGCAAGCTTGCACCAGTCGCTGGCGCCAGCGGCTTGAAAAGCCCTTTTTTAGTGCGTCGCGGGCGGAAATTTGAGTGCAAGATTCGGGATGACGTCGCCAAGTTTTCTCGGCACCATAGCACCATGAGTATATCAGTCTGCACCCGAGCCCCGCTCACCGCACCGGTTAATGAGCAAGACTTGCGCTGGCGAGCCCTTTGCCAGCGCGATCCGGCGGCCGATGGCCAGTTTTTGTACGGCGTGGTCACGACCGGGATCTACTGTCGCCCCTCGTGCCCCGCGCGTAAACCGCTGGCTAAAAACGTCCGCTTTTACGCAGACTCTGTACAGGCAGAAGCAGACGGTCTGCGACCGTGCCGGCGCTGCCAGCCCCATGCGCTAACATCATTGAATGGCTCGCTGGCGCGGGCCGTGCGAGTATGCCGCCACCTGCAAAATGCAGACTCCATCCCCTCGTTGGCTCAGCTCGCCGCGGCCGAGGGAATTAGCGCGTCGTATTTACAGCGCCAGTTTTGTCAGGTGGTGGGGGTTAGTCCCGCACAGTATGCGCGGCAATTGCGTGCCGCCCGCTTGCGCGAGCAACTTCAGCACGGGGCGAGTGTCACCGCTGCTGTCTATGGCGCGGGTTATTCGGACAGCAGCCGTTTTTACGCCGAGGCAGAACACATATTGGGTATGACACCGCGCCAATACCGGGCGCAAGGAGACACCGTGACTATTTATTTTGCCCTGGCAAACTGCTCCTTGGGCCAGGTATTGGTGGCGCAAACGGCTAAGGGCGTGTGCGCTATTTTGCTGGGCGACGATCCTCAAGAGCTACTGGATGACTTGCAGAGCCGTTTTCCCCGGGCCGAGTTGAAAGGTGCCGATGCGTCGTTTGAGCAGACGGTGTCCCAGGTGCTTGGGTTAATTGAGTCGCCCGCCCAGGGGCATGCTCTGCCATTAGATATGCGCGGTACGGCGTTTCAGTGCAAAGTATGGGACGCTTTAGGGCGTATTCAGCCCGGAAAAACTCTTAGCTACAGTGAGCTTGCCAAGGCCATGAACCTGCCCGGCGCGGCGCGCGCCGTGGCCAATGCTTGTGCGGCCAACCCTTTGGCAGTGGCTGTGCCCTGCCACCGCGTCGTGCGCCGCGACGGTGGATTGTCCGGCTACCGCTGGGGCGTCGAGCGCAAACGCGAACTGCTACAGCGCGAAGGCGCCGCTATTAACCTGGCAATCAAATAAATCGTCCTGATCTATTTGATTGCCGCCCTTAAAATTCTGGCGCACGCGGGCGTGCTGGTAGGTCAAGGGCTCGCGCTGGCTTCCAGCAGGCGGTTCTAATTAGTGTTAACAGGCCCTGGTCCGGCAATGTTAATTGCCGGGAAAATGGTTCAACTGACGCAACCAAGCGCTAAAAACTTGGCGAGCCTTGTCGGCCAGAGCTCCGGCCTGCTGGGCCTGGGTGCGAATCTCGCGCGGGTCTATCCCGGCCGCGCTTATCTCGCAGTTGTGGCCCACCAGCCAGCGCTCAATCTCATCCGGGTCTGCCTCTAAGTGAAACTGCAGCGCCAGAATATTGTTGCCCAGGCTAAAAGCCTGGGTGGCGCAAACGTTTGTGCTGGCCAAGTGCTGTGCACCCTCGGGTATGGCAAATGCATCGCCGTGCCAGTGCAGTACAGGAGTATCTTGCAGCAACGCCAGAACAGAGTCTTGTCCTTCAGGGGTAAAGTTGAGCGGAGCAAAGCCAATTTCTTTGCCGCCAGTGGGCGATACGTCTGCGTTCAGAGCCTTGGCAATAAACTGCGCTCCCAGACAAATACCCAGCAACGGCTTGCCGCTGGCGATACGCCGTTTAATTAACTCCAGTTCGTCGCTAATAAACGGGTACAAGTGTCCATCTTCAGCCCCCACCGGCCCTCCTAGCACAACCAGCAGGTCTACCTCATTGGCATCCACCGCTTGCAAATCATTTGTGCAGGCATTGAGGTATTGCAACCGGTAATTCTGCTCGGTCAGTACGGGCTCAAGCGTACCGAGTTTCTCAAAATCAATATGGTAGAGAGCGAGGGCGGTGTTCATTGCAGCTCCTTAAGAAGTGTACGTAAAAGGTGAGTCAGGTTGCCCAGTTGGCTGCGTTCGCATACGTGCACATCGAACAGTTCGGCGCGCTCGCAGTGTATTTGTTTAATGGGGTGAAAGCTAACGATCAAGCCGCGGGCGCTGGGGCCGCCTAGGTGCTTTAGCATGGCGCCCAGCTTGTAGACAACTTTCTTGCCGTTGCCCTGTTCAAAACGGCTGGTTTTGCATTCGATGGCAATCAGGCGGTTGTTGTAGAGGGCGAGCACATCCAGTTCGTTGCGCACTGGGCGTTGGCGGCGGCTTTCCAGCCAGTTGAGCTGGACGCTGCGCGCCAGGTCTTGCAGCTGGGGAAATTCGCCGCGCAATTTGAGTAGCTCGCTGAACACCAGCTCTTCCATCCAGCCGCCGTTGGCAAAAAAGCGGGCCTCTTCGCTGCTGAAGCTCAACTCGTTGCCCTTTAGTTGCACAAGTTGGTGTTGCGCCAGGTCGTCCAGCAGTTGGTTAAACGGTGTATTGCCGCGCAAATGGTTGTGGTCCACCCGGGTGCTTAGGCCGGATTCGGCTCTGGAGGCGTAGTAGTTAAGAATGCCCATGGCTTTGCTGTAGCTGGTGGCACCGAGCAACCAGCGTTCGGCAATATCGCGCTGCGCTCTGGCGATGCCCTCGCGAGAGTAATGAGTCACCTTGAGGCCGTGGCTTTGCAAAAAAGCGGGCAGCTTTATTTTGTCTTCAAGGTTAAAGCTGGAACGGTTATCGGGGTTACAAAGCCAGTACACCTGATCGTTGCGGACATAAAACGCGGGTAGGTTGCGATAGAAGAACACTTCGTGCGCGATAATCCCGATGGGGCCTTTAGTGCCGCTGTTGTTCAATATCAAGTTTTCGCCTTGAGCCAGTCTGGCGACCACTAGCTCTTCCAGAGTTTGCCGCAACTGTTCAATATCCCATGGTTGGGCCAGCTCTATGGTGGTGCAGCGTATGCCCATGGGCTGGCACACTTGTATCAGCCAGTGCTGGTAATCGGCCAGGTGTTCACCGGGGGGAGTCAGTAAGACGACTTCATCGGGTTTAAGGCGCGAATCGGTCAGTGGCATTAAGTTGCCGTTGGGGTGGTCGGAAATAATCAGAAACTGTGTAGAGTGACTGTCCATGGGGCTGTGGATCCTTTCATTGAGGCCTCAGTCTACTGTGTTCACCCATGGAGGCAAGTGGTGGGGGCTGGCCAGATTTCGTTTCTTTACCGCGGCTTTTCTTTACCTGGTTTCTGATAATAAGTATCATTTAGGTGGTCAAGTCTTAATAATGGAAATTTTTATGAAAGTTTTATTGCGATACTGTCACAAAGCCCTGGTAGCGGCCTCTTTATTGTTCGCCGCCGTGCAGGTATCGGCCAATGGCGAAATTGGCGAGCATGTGAATCACCTGCAGGATAATCTGGACAAATACACCAAGGAGGTGAACTGGATTAACGAGAGAATCGACGCCATGGTGGATACCTATGAGGCAAAAGGCGCTGAGGCGGCCGAGTCGGATAAGGTTGTGGATATCTGGGAGTCGGTACTTTTTCACTCTGCCATTGAAGTGAACTATGTACCTATTTACGCCAGCATCTGGCAGGGGCTGTACGGTGTTAAAGAGGCGATTGATGCGGAAAAGCCCGTGGCTGAAGTTCGAGCCGAGCAAGCCGCCCTGGAAGAGTCATTGTGGCAGGCGCTGGGTGCGGTTAAACTGGCGGCCCTGTATCAGCAGCGCGGTTTGCTGGATCAGGTAAAAACCACCGCGAGCGCGCCGACGACTCCCACAGCAACCCTGGATGAGGTAAAACACCGCCTGGATCGCGTGGTTGCCAAGTACGCCGAGCAGCTGCCCGATGAGGCCACAGGCATTGTGCACGACACCTACCTGAACCTGTTTGAAGGGGTAGAGGGGGCGCTGATTGAGCAGGACGCGGCGCTGGTGGAGAGTCTGGAAAAAGATTTTAACGTTACTCTGCCCAAGGCCATCTCTGGCGGCGGCAGTGTAGACGAGGTGCGCGGTGTGGTGACGGATATGCAAACCAAACTCGACAGCGCCAAAGACCTGCTGGAAAAAGCCGAATCTGAACGTAAGGACGTTTTCTAAGTGCAACGCAGAACTTTTGTACAAGCCCTGGCGGGCGCCGGCTTGCTCGGCAGCCTGCCACTGTCGGCCGCACGCGCATTGGCCGCTACTGCCGGCGCCGTATCGGTCGAGGACTTGCCCGCCCTCAAAGGCGAGTTGACGCTCTATCTGGGCCGCGGCGAAGGGGGCCTGTACGAAAATGTGTTGCAGGCGATTCAAAAGCGCAATCCTGACTTTACCTTGAACATTCGCCGCGGCGTTACCGCGGCCTTGGCCAATACCATTGTTGCCGAGGCCAAAGCGGGAGTGCGTCGCGCCGATGTGTTTTGGGCGGTGGATTCGGGGGCGATTGGCTTGGTTAATGGTGAAGGCCTTGCGCGCCCGTTGCCGGCGGATTTAACCGGCCAGTTAAAGGAAGGCTTTCGCTACGATAACTGGTCTCCGGTTACCGGCCGGATTCGCACCCTGCCTTTTAACAGCGATAAGCTCAGCGCCGATAAAATACCCGACAGTGTCATGGCATTGCCGGACAGCGGTTTGTCCATCGGTTGGGCGCCAGCTTACGCTTCGTTTCAATCGTTTATTACCGCCATGCGTTTACTGGAGGGCGAAAAAGCCACAGGTGAATGGCTCAAGGCCATGAATAAACGCGGTAAAAACTACGCCGGTGAGCTGGGCGTGGTTATGGCGGTAGAGCGTGGCGAGGTGGATGTGGGTTTTGCCAATCACTATTACACCTTACGCCTGAAAGCGGGTAAGCCAGACGCCGCTGTGGATTTGGCCTTTACCAACAACGATGCTGGCTGCCTGGTAAACGCATCGGGTATTTTGGCGTTAAGCGAAGGCGAGCTGCCGGTTAATTTTATTCGCTACCTGCTCACCCGCGAGGTGCAGTCGTATCTCGCCAGCGAGGCCTACGAAATTCCGCTGGTAGATGGCGTTGCGCCGCCTGAGGGATTGCCGGCACTGAGTACTGTCTCGCCGCCTAAAATGGATTTGACTCGCTTGGCAGATTTACGCCCCACCTTGGATTTGATGCGTCGCGTCGGAGTGCTATGACCCGACTGCCCGGTTCTTACCCCCTGGCGCTACTGATAGCGCTGTTTGCGCTGGTGCCAGTGGGGGTGCTGGTGTCTCTGGCCAGTGACACGGCCCAGCTGTTCGATGCGCATAACCTGAAAGTGTTAGGTAACACCCTCGCGCTGATGGGGTTAACCGTGCTGGGCTCAGTGCTTATTGGGGTTCCGCTGGCGTTGTTGACGGCCTATGTGTATCTGCCCTGGCGTCGTCTGTGGTTGATTTTGTTCGCCGCGCCTCTCGCAATGCCCAGTTATATCGGCGCCTTTACCCTCTATGCTGCCTTTGGTCCGGGCGGTGAAATTAATAACCTCACCGGATTGCCCACCCCGGCGTTTTACGGCTTACCCGGCGCCGCGCTGGTGATGACGTTGTACACCTACCCTTTTGTGTTGCTCACCACCCGCGCCTCTTTGTTGAGCCTGGACGCCAGCCTGGTCAACGCTGCGCGCACCCTGGGTATGTCTTTGGGGATGAGTTTGTGGAGGGTTGTCCTGCCGCGCGTGTTTAACGGCATTGCCGCCGGTGCGTTGCTCGCAGCGCTTTACACTTTGTCGGATTTTGGTACGCCGGCGATCATGCGGCTGGATACTTTTACCCGGGTGATTTACGTCGAGTACAACGCTTTTGGCCTCAGCCAGGCTGCCATGTTGTCGTTACAATTGTTGGTTATTGTAGGGCTGGTGCTGTTTTTGGAGTCGCGGGTAAAAGCCACCCGTGAGCGTCCTGGCCGCCGCCTAATGCTCTGGCCCTCGCGCTGGCAAGTGAATGCTCTATTAGCGGCAGCATTGCCTGTGTCTTTGTTGTCTATTGTTTTGCCTTTGGCGATTTTTGGGCTTTGGCTGGTGCGCGAAGGAACCGCTGGCTTCCAGTTTAGTTACGCCTGGAATTCGACCTATGCCTCTTTTTTGGCCGCTGTCGTTGCGGTGGTGTTGGCCGTGCCTGTGGCCCACGCCGCTATCAGTGGTAAGGCGGGCCGCATCATGGAGCGGGTTACGTACTTTGGGTTTGGTGTGCCCGGTATTGTAATGGGTACGGCGCTGGTCTACGTGGGGCTTAAACTGCCGTTTTTGTATCAAACGTTGGGTTTGTTGGTGCTTGCTTACGTGTTGCGCTTTTTGCCTCTGGCGGTAGGCTCGGTGCGCTCGTCCGCCGAGAGTTTGGACCCGAGTCTGGTGAAAGCGGCACGCCTGTTGGGTGCCAGCCCCAAAGAGGCGTTTACCCGTATTACCCTGCCGCTGACGTTGCGCGGTATGATAGCCGGCGCCGCTTTGGTATTTTTAGAGGCGATGCGCGAGCTGCCCGCCACTTTATTGCTCGGGCCGACCGGCTTTGAAACTCTGGCCACTTATTTGTGGCGGGTTTATGAGGCCGGCTACTTTGGCCGTGCTGCAGTGCCCGGTTTGCTGCTGGTGTTAATGTCCGGCCTGGGGCTGGCGTTAATGCTTACCGGTGAGCGCCGAGGCGAATTTGATGTAACAGAGGATTCCAACCGCTAATGCTGAGCGTGAACAATCTGTCGGTCGATTACGGCCCCACTCGAGTAGTGGATAAGCTGAACCTGGCGCTGGCGGACGATGAAATCCTGATGCTGGTGGGGCCCACCGGCTGCGGTAAGACCACTATATTACAGGCGCTTGCCGGGCTTATCCCCATTGCCGAAGGGGAGATCACTCTGGGGGCCTGGAGTGCCACGGCAAAAAATCCCGTACCGCCTGAGAAACGCAGCGTTGGCATGGTGTTTCAGGACTTTGCGCTCTTCCCTCATTTGACGGTGCAGCAAAACGTTTGTTTTCGTCTCAAGGACCCTGCGCTGGGCGATCATTGGATTGACCTTTTGGGGCTCTCTGCACTGCGCAATGCCAAACCTGCTACTCTATCTGGTGGTCAAAAACAGAGGGTCGCTCTGGCGCGAACCCTGGCGCACCAGCCCGTGTTTATTCTACTGGATGAGCCACTTTCCAACCTAGATGCCGCCCTCAAGGACAGCTTGCGCTGGGAGATTCGCAACGCTTTAAAAAAAGCCGGCGTACCCGCCATTTGGGTAACCCATGATCAGGAAGAGGCTTTGTCGGTGGGTGACAGAGTCGGTATTTTAAACGGCGGCAAACTGGAACAATTGGACACGCCCGAAACCTGTTTTTGCGAGCCTTCCAGTCGTTTTGTGGCCCGCTTTTTAGGCGAGGCGAGTTTTATTCCGGGTAAGCTGGAGCAGGGGCGGGTCGTTACTGCAATAGGTAATGCCCCAGGAACACCTGTGGATGGCGCAGCAGGGGAGGTGGACCTGCTCCTGCGGCCCGACGATATAGCTCTGACACCTGCCGCGGAAGGCGGTCATGGCGTCGTTACTTGGGTTCGCTACGAGGGCGGCAGCCGTCTTTTCGCGGTAACTTTAGACGATAACACTGAAGTAAAAGTACGCGTCAGTCACGAAGTGCACGCCGCCATCGGCGCCAGAGTACAGTTAGAAGTGATCACAACTCATCCGTTGGCCGTATTTAATCGAAAATGATTTCTTTCTTCAAAGGAGTTCGCTATGAAACTTGTCTCTAACATTGTTGCCGGCGCAGCCTTGGCCACGCTCTGCTTTACTGCTCAGGCGCAAGAGTGTTCTGTTACCATCGATAGCACCGACCAGATGCGCTTTGATACAGGCTCGATGACAATTCCCTCATCTTGCGAAGAGTTTACCGTCAACCTCACGCACTCGGGCAGTATGGCCAAAAATGTTATGGGCCATAACTGGGTGTTGTCTAAAACATCCGACCTGCAAGGTATTGCCATGGACGGTATGAGTGCAGGTCTGGACAACAACTACATCAAGCCCGGCGACGAGCGTGTGATAGCTCACACCGACGTTATTGGTGGTGGTGAAAGCACATCGGTAACTTTTGATCCCTCTGTGCTTGAAGTGGGCGGTGATTACAGTTTCTTTTGTTCTTTTGCTGGCCACTATGCCTTAATGAAAGGCACGGTCACCGTCGAATAATCATCCCTTCTCGGGTGGCTCAACCGTAGTCACCTCTATCACGCTCGACTGGCCCGATTTTACCGGCCAGTCGATGCTTTGCCCAGGGCTCAGACCCAAAAGCGCACTGCCTGCCGGGCTGAAAACCGACAACGCCTGAGCATTGCCGCTCACATGCTGTGGGTACACCAGTTGATAGGTGTAACTTTTTGAGGTGCTTTGCACCACAAATGTGACCTTGGAATTTACCGTAACGACATCACGGGGCAGCTTGCCCGGTTTAACGCGTTTAGCCCGCTCGAGTTCATCCAACAACAGTTCGGCAGCGGGGTCACCGTCGCGGGCATCGATCATGCGACACAAGGTCTCGTACACATCCTGAGACACCACGATTTTTGGTTTTTTAACGGCCATACGTACTCCAATAAAGAAATCCCAGCCAAGTCATTTGCCGGGGTAGCAACGAAAATCACGAAATGAAAAGTAATAGAGACTACGGGACGCCTGACGGCGGCCCGGTTAGGCGGGGAAGATCGGAGCAAGTCTCCACATTAAAAAGCGGTTGATCTGAATAATAAGCATACTGATACCTGTGTCGTGATTTGAGTAAATTAACGCATTGGGCGGCAAAGTCAATTGTTCAAGAAATCGAGAGCGGCCTGCCATCAAGACGTTAGCAGGCATTTTCGAAATCTCGCAGGTCAAGTTCTAAATCAGTACCAAATGCAAATCAACGCTCACATATAAGCGTCATATCCTGATTCAAAATTGAATACGTGCCCTGGCAGGAGCTTTCGAGAAGCCTATATGCACCTGGGCGATGTACAAGGATGTACAAGTGTCGCGATAAGCAGGATGCTGAAAGCGACCGATGTACAAGGATGTACAAGTGTCGCGACAAGCAGGATGCTGAAAGCGACCGAACAGGACCTACAAACCTCGCGGGGAGACAGGATGCCGGGAGCGACGAAGGACGAAAGTCCTCGACGTCGTGTAACGCGCAACTCCAGGCAATAAAAAAGGCTGAACCCAGAGGATTCAGCCTTTTTCCGAATATGGTGCCCAGGACGATGCGCAGGGATGCGCAAGTGTCGCGGGAGGCAGGATGCCGGGAGCGACGAAGGACGAAAGTCCTCGACGTTGTGTAACAAGTATGTCCAGCCAATAAAAAAGGCCGAACCCTGAGGATTCAGCCTTTTTCGAAGATGGTGCCCAGGAGAGGACTTGAACCTCCACGGCCGTGAGGCCACTAGCACCTGAAGCTAGCGTGTCTACCAATTTCACCACCTGGGCGGATCAGTTCGGGGTGACCTCGAACTGAGGACGCGCATAATAGGGGGAGAGAAATTGCTTGTCAACGGCTAAATTAAGAAAACTGTAAAAAAACGATTAAAACGTACAACTTGATGATTTTGTGAGCATTTTTGCCAGTGATGCCAGCGTTTAGCGGGGGATTTCGACGGTTGGGGAATTTCTGCCTGCGGTCTATACTGAGCCCAGAATAATAATTTGGAGGGCCACCTATGTTGTATTTACGGTCTGTCGTGGCGGGCGTTGCCTTGTTTATGGTTGCCGCCACCGGCTTCTGTGGCGCCGAGCCCTCCGCGAAGGAGTCCCTGCAGGTGAGGTACCCAGAATATGTGGGTGATGACCCAGTTTTTTCTCGTCTGACGGATTATTTCGCCGACCTGCTGGATTTGGCCCTGGCCAAAAGCGGGCGAACTTACCATTTGGTTCCTGTGCCGGGGCAGGCCGTTACTGACAGACGCGCTATGCGGAACCTGGATAGCGGCGTTTATGACGTCAATTTTATGCATACCAGTCCGGATCGTGAAACAACCTTGCGGCCTATTTATTTTCCTATGTTTAAAGGCCTTGCGGGTTGGCGTTTGTTGCTGGTGCGCGAAACCGATGCCAGTCGGTTCGATCGCAAGTTGACGCCAGGCGAGTTTAAACGCCTGCGCGCAGGGTTGGGTCATGATTGGCCTGATGTGCGTTACATGAAAGCCAATGGCTATGAGGTGGTTACCTCGGTCAATCGCGATAGTCTTATCAATATGTTGATCGGGGATCGGATCGACTATGTGTCGCGTTCAGTCATCGAAGTGTGGGACGAATTGGAGCATTATCGGCAAATGCCCCTTGCGGTAGCCTGCTGTGTGGCTATTCACTACCCCAGTGCCTTTTATATGTTTACGGCTCGCGACAATGAGGCGCTAGCTGACTTATTGAGGCAGGGGCTCCATTCTGCGCTAGAGGATGGTTCTTTTGATCAGCTGTTCTTGCGTTATTACGGCGAGGTGATTGAGCGCTCGCGCTTGAGTGAACGGCGTATTTACCAGCTGTATAACCCCGATTTGAGTGATTCAACCCCTCTGGAACACAGCGACCTATGGTTCCAACCTTAGGGTGGGCGCGGTAAAGTAGGCCTCCCTTCCTTTGTTGTAGTAGGTATATTCTTTTGTTCGATCAATACGAAGCGATTATTTTTGATATGGATGGCACCTTGGTGGACAGCGGTCAGCTGCATGAGGTGGCGTGGACCGAAACCCTGAACCAGTATGCTATTCCCATTGACCGCCCCTTAATGCGATCTCTGGCCGGAGTGCCTACCAAGAAAACCATCGAAATTCTGCTGGATAAGTTTTCCCTTCAGGCTCCCGCCAGTCTGGATGAGATGAATGACTATAAAGAGGCTGTGGTCGCCAGGGTGGCGCAGCAGTATGTAAAACCTACCGCTCTTTTGCAGGTGGCCGAGAAGTACGCAGGCAGCAAGCCCATGAGCGTTGGCACCGGCGCCTATACCGAAGAGGCGCGTGGAATTATCGAGCACTGTGGTATCAGTCACTTGCTGGATCATATTGTGGGCGCAGACTTGGTCGCTAACCCCAAGCCGGCCCCGGATACCTTTTTGCGCTGCGCCGAGCTGATGGGCGTACAGCCGCAAAACTGTGTGGTATTTGAAGACTCAAAGCTCGGCCTGGAGGCCGCTGAGCGCGCCGGGATGACGGGTGTTGATGTACTCGAAGTGCTGGGCATTGAAAACGATTACTTTCTGTAAGCGCTGGTATCCCTTCCGTAAGGCTGCTTGGTGAAAGCGATACCAAGCAGCTCTTCTCTATGACCGATTGATTTTTAAGTACTTTTTTCCATTCTCTCTTCTCTCTTTGTTGCTCTTGTTTTTTTGTATGAAAAAATAAGTTTTTATATAAAACGAAGATAGTGCTTGCTTGCTCATATTGTAATCGATTACAGTTTGGTGGCGGATTTTTAGGGGTAGTGTCCGCTTGGCAGAAAATAACAATTTGCACAGGCGTTTCTAAGGCGCTGGTGATAGCAGTAGCGGTACACGCTGCGCTGTACCCCTGTAGACGATAACTAACAATAAAATCGCACGAGGATGTTCCAGATGAGAAAAAGCCATATGCTTTTCGCGCGCAAGAGTGCCCTGGCGTTAGCCATAGGCGTTGCCGCGACAGGCCAGTTCAGTTATGCCCAAGACTCCAGCGCCGCCACGGCGGAAGAAGATCTGCTTTTAGAGGAAGTGATTGTTCGAGGGGTGCGTCAGTCTCAGGCAAAAGCCATTGATATCAAACGCGACTCGGACCGCATCGTGGATTCAATCGTCGCCGAAGACATTGGCAAGCTGCCGGATTTAACCATTACTGACTCTCTGCAGCGGGTAACCGGGGTGCAGATTAACCGCGAGGCGAACGAGGGTACCTCTCTGAACATTCGCGGTATGCCCCAGGTGCTTACTACCCTTAATGGCGAACAGTTCCTAAGCCCCTGGAGTATTACGGGCATCGGGGCTAACTACTCGGACATTCCCGCCGGTATGATTAGTGGTGTAGATGTTTATAAATCGCAGTCTGCCTCAATGGTGGCCGGCGGTATTTCCGGCGTGGTTGACTTGAAAACCCTGTCACCGCTGGCAATGGAAGATGGCGTTACCGCCAACCTGCGCGCCGAAGGCTCCATGGGTGACCGCTCGAAAGACGAGGTGAAAGCAGACGGCAGTACCGGCACTCGCGACCCTGATTACAACGTGAGTGGCTTTTTCGGTTACAAGTTTAACGACAACCTGGCGTTCAATATGGGCTTGTTTAGCTCAGAGTCTTACAACGCTAACTATTCTATGACTCAGGATGCCAACTTCGGCTTTCTGGATCGTCAAAACGGAACGCCCACCGACCCATTGGATTTGGATGGCGATGGCGACTTGGTCAACGACTGGTACTTAGTGCCTGAAACCTTTGGTGCTTCTAGCAGTTTTGTCACCCGTGAGCGTCAGGGCGGTTCGGCCAGTATCGAATGGCAAATCAATGACAACTTCAGCCTTCGCGGTGACGCCTTTTACACTGAGATGGAGCAGTATGATCGCGGTGTGCGCGTCGCCTTTAATGCCAGGAGCGCTGTTAGCTCTTACGAGGTCAATGGCACACCGGGTACAGAGTCGGATTTGTTCAACGCTCTGGAAGAAGGGTCGGTGTTTAGTGAAAGCGGGCAGTACTCTTATGTCGATGAAAATGGTCAGTCGCAAACCGCGACCATTCACAGTTTGCGCGTTGCCGATGTCTTGGCGCCGGACTTTACCACCACTTCGTCCAATGACATCAACAGAACCGCTGCGTTAAACACCAATATTCAGCTGGATTACACCAACCACGATAACTTAACGGTAACGGCGCGGTATATTTACGCTGAGGCGGAAAAGCGTCATCGTAATGCCTCGTTGCAGCAGGGTACTCCGGCTTGGGAGTGGGTAGATGTTGATGGCATTCCCGGTAAAGACCCGATCGATCCCTACGCTGTCACGGTTGATTACACCGGTGATTATCCGTCTTTCCAGTTCGACAAAGATGTTTCCGATGCAAACCTGCTGGGCCGCTATCAATCCATTGCCACCGGCGATAACACCGAGGGTGTTCTGAACGTTGCCCGAGTGGATGCGAATTTTGAGTTCGATAATGGCGGTTTTTTTGAGTCTGTAGATTTTGGTGTTCGCTACGGCGTGCGCGAGGCTGACTATGCGCAGTACTACTATGTAACGCCTACACAGCGCTACGCTGACGATCAACGTATTCCCATTGATAAGCGAAACCAGCTGTATGAAGGTAACCGCGTGTGGCAGCGTTACCCGGACTGGCGTTTGTTTAACTACGATGATGAGCCGCAGGCATTGATTGACGCCGGCTTGTACAACAATGGCTTTACGGCTGCCGATACGTCCGTGTTTACCGATTTTGGTCCTTTTACCGGGTTTGCTGGCGGGGTGTCTTCGCTTGATCCTTCCGCGTGGGATTCGCCGCTGGATTTCATGAACCAGCTCTATCCAGGCACACGCACGGTAGAAGACCCGGCTTACGCTTATAACGTTGAAGAAGCTTCGGCTGAGGTGTTTGCTCAACTTAACTTCGGCTCAGAAGAGGGTTTGTTTGGCATACCCTACAGCGGTAACGTTGGTTTGAAAGTTATGCAAACGGACCGCACGGTAGAGCGTAATACCGTCCCTGAAGTACTGGACATTTTTAACTCTATCGGTTCGGTTGACTATCAGCAGTTAGCGTTTGTGTACGATATTGAAACCAAAGAGCGCTCGTTCACGCAGTACCTGCCGTCGTTCAATATGAACATGTTCCCCGCTGAAGATGTCGTGGTGCGTTTTGCGGCGGCGCGTACAACCTCGCGCAACGATTTGCAAAACGTCGGCTCGGGCTTGAGTCTGTGGTACAGCCAGTGTGAAAAAACCGACGAGAATGGTGATCGTGTTCTGATCGTCGACAGTTCGGGTAACTTGGTGGGAGAAGAAGTGACCTGTGTAGGTGGCGGTAGTGATAACGGCGATATTAATATCGATCCGTGGATTGCCGATGTGTATAACACCTCCGCCGAATGGTATTTCGACGATAACGCCATTCTTGGTGTGGGCCTTTTCTACATGGATGTCGATACTTCGGTTAGAAGCTTTCAAGAGCAGCGCTCGTTTGTTGATGGCGATGACGTAGACCGCGGCAACACCGCCAATGTGTGGACCACGGAAAACGCCAGCGGCTCGTCGCTTTATGGTGTTGAGTTTGGTTACCGCCAGCCGTTCACGTTCTTGCCGAGCTTTTTAAGTTCGACGGGTATCGAGTTTAACTACACCTATTCGCAGAGTGAGTCTGACGAAAAAGATCTTGAAGGTAATACCTTACCCCTTCCTTCAAACTCCGAGCATCAAACTAACTTGATTCTCTGGTACGACAACGCCGGGTTCAATCTTCGCGCCGCTTACAACTGGCGTAGTGATGAGTATGTGCAATCAGTTGGCAGAAGCGCCAACGGCGAACCTCTTAATCTAGCGACGTGGGCCGAGCCAGCAGGCTATTTGGATGTGTCTATGAGCTACTGGATTAACGAGCATATCAGTGTGTACTTGAACGGTACCAACCTGACCGCTACCGATCGCACAAACTACGCCCAGTACGAAGATCAGTTGCAAAGCATCAATGTGCAAGAGCGCCGGTACGCGGCGGGCTTTACTCTGACCTTTTAAGGCTGACTAATCATGTACTCGCCTGCGCACTGAGTGCGCAGGTCAAAAGAATAATGACGGAGTTTTGATATGAAGATGAAATTACTACCATGGGTCGTTATGACCGGTGCGTTAACTCTAACCGCCTGCGGTGGCAGCGATGGCCTGCTGGGTGAAGACAATGACGTGGATATGATGTACCCCGAAGCGGGAACAGAAGATCCGACCGATCGTCCGCGCCCCCCCGAAGGTGAACCCACCATGACAACAACCGATGAGTTTTTGTTGGATGTCGCGGGCAATCCTGTTTTTCTGCGCGGGGTAACGCTTGAGTATTACAAAGACACGGCGCAAATGATTCAGGCTATTGAACCCATCGCAGCAACTGGCGCTAACGCGGTGCGTTTGATGATTGATAGCAGCGTGACGGAAGACCAGCTGGACGGCGCGCTGAGCACTATCGCCAACAACAATATGGTGGCGGTTGTGAGCCTGACCGATGACGGCTCGGCGCTGCACTGTCAGGAAAGTTCAGACGCAATTGTCGATGCGGTAAACACACTTTGGTTGGATCAGTGGATTTCGGTGCTGGCACAAGATCGTTATCAAGGCCGGGTGATTATTAATATTGCCGACGGTTGGGGCCCCATGGGTGTCTTTAACGCCTCAAGTCTTGGCTACAAAGAGTACATCGATACTTATAAAGCGTTGATTCGTCGTTTCCGTGAAGCGGGTTTTAAACTGCCATTGATGATTGATGGCGCTAACTGCGGTCAGGACTTTAACGCCTTCTTAGTGGGGCGTGGTGACGAACTGTTGGCGGCGGACGCGGAAAAGAATCTAATTTTCGCCGCCGATGGTGACGGCCAGCGTTGGGACAGCGCGGACAAAATCATTGCCGCTAACACGTTGCTTGCGCAGCAAGATGTGCCTTTTGTTATGAATGCATTTGGCGGTTCTGAAACTGGCGATTTCCCTGTGGATGAAACTGAGTTTATGGCCCAGGCTGTGGGCGATACCGCACTGGTGGTGGATACCCCCTGGGTTGGCAGTGACGATGGCGTGGGTTATTTAAACGCCTTTGGCGAAACTTTGGATTTAACCAGCGGTGCCACGTCGCTGGATGTATTTATGGATCGTCGTTACCTGGAGTTTATGCGAGTCTCTCCCGGTAGCTCTAACTATGCGCCCAACGGCACCACGGGCATTGCGATGTATTTGATGGACGAGAACGGCAATCGCCTGCGTTTGGGCATGTCATTAGCACGCGAGCTGCGTGAAAACGTCTGGAATAAATTGCGCTTTGATGTTCCGGCTGAGATTGATCCGGCTAATTTATTGGATGGTGCTACTGAGTTTGATCAGGCGGCCGTCACCCATGTGGGAATAGAAATTCTTGCCAATGGTAAATCTGATTTGGCTGAAGGCGAGATTAAGTTCGACAATTTGAATTTATTCCCGGGTGTTCCGCCCATGTATACCGCTGAGTTCAATACTGATGGCGACTCTGAGGGTTGGGGAGGCAACGGTGCCGATTTCACGACAGCGGATGGTAGCTTGCAAGCATTGCCAACAGGTGAGCAGATAAACTACCAGCTTGGGGGAAGCACCTTAGGGCTGATTGACTTTAGCAGCGTCTTAAACGTCACTGTGCGGATGTTTTTGCCTGAGGAGTATTCGGGTGACGGGTTGTGGGGGCAGGCATTTGCGCAGTTCTGCGACGATTGGTCAGCTTGGAATCAGGTGTCAATGCCCGTCGCACAACTAGTTCCCGGCCAGTGGTCTGAGCTGAAATTTAACGTAGATTTTAGCGGCACAAATTGCATTAATACGAAACAATCGTTTGGTTTGCAATTGGGCGGTATCAGCTTGCCTAAATCACAGTCAGTCCTCATCGACTCTATCGTGATCGAAGACCCCTCGGCACGACCAACTAAAATTGTTACTGATACTCAGTACAAAGCCACTTTTACCGGCGGCACTGAAGGCTTTGTTAATGCCGGCTGGGATGGCGGTCAGGTTGAGGTATCGAACGTGGACGGCGAACTGGTGGCGACTGTGCCGGCTGGTGACGGCGGAGCGGTGAACAAAGCTGACGTGAACTCGGTGCAAGAGATTAACTTTGCCGGCAACTTGACGGTGAAAGCTCGTTTGTTTTTGCCAGAAGAGTACTCCGGCTCCGAATTCTGGATGACGTTCTTCTTCCAAAGCGGTAGTTGGCAACATTTCCCCTTCGGGGAAGTGGATATGTCTGGCATCACTTATGGTGAGTGGAATGATCTGCAATTCGAAATTACGGATGAGGATTACCCAGAGGGATTCTCACGCACTCTGTCGCCACAAATGTTTGGCTTCCAGTACGGCGGTACTCTTGCAGGTCAGTTCAAGCTGGATGATATTGAAATCATCGGTGATAGCGTGGTGGATGATTTGCAGCCTATCTACGAGCAGGGTTTCAGTACCATGGGTTCGATAGATGACTTGGCTGTAGATTTTACTCAGGGTGCGCTGGACTCGGGCTCAATGCTGGCAGCGAAAAAACCAGGCTACCATGTAGTGCCATTTGGCTGGACCGCCAGTACTTGGTTCGATACGAGTGCGTTAACCATTGCCGATGACGTGCAGGGCGAGGTATTGACCGAGCGCGGTGAGGAAATCGTGAACGGTGCAAATGGTATCGCTGAGACGTCCTTTCCCGTAATGTTTGAGTAACTTCACTGGGCGCAGTCATGCTGCGCCCTCTCGTCAAGGCGCTTTGTCGGCAATCTGCTGCCAAAGCGCCGATACAATCGGGCTTTTTAGTCGCTTTTCCAGTACACAAATGCCGGTCTCAAACGGGCCTAGATCCGGCTGGTTTTTTATCCGCTGCACTTTGTCTTTAAGTGGACTATTCTCCAGTACAATGAGTGGTACCAGCCCTACGCCAAACCCCAAGCTCACCATGCTGACGATCGCCTCATTACCTTTTACCTCTGCATAGATATTCGGGGTCAGGTCTTGGGTTTTGCACCAGCTGTTAAACCTTTCGCGAGCCAGTCCTTCCTCCGAGACAATCACCGGCTGCAGATACCAATGCTCGTCCACTGTCTGTTGCTGCGGCGCGATAAAGACCAGCGGAGAGCGGGCGATGGGCTTAAAGTCCAGCCCGGCGGGTAGGCGGTCGGGGCGTGCGGCAATGGCGATATCTTCAAATCCTGCCGTGACTCGTTCAATGGCCTGGGCGGGGTCGCCCGTGTGTAGCTTTATATGAATGCCCGGGTGATGACGGCGAAATTCGGTGAGAATGTCATACAGGAAGCTGTAGCTTGCGGTCACGGAGCAATAAATGCTGAGCTGGCCACGTAACTCCTGGCTGCCTGCCAGCAGCGATTCCTGAAAAGTTTCCCATTGTTGTAATGTCTCGCGGGCAAACTGCAAAAACTGGTGCCCCTGGTCAGTTAGCGCCACCGAGCGGTTGTCGCGCAGTACCAGTTCGGTGCCCAACTCCTCTTCCAGTTGTTTTAAGTTGCGACTAATTGTCGAGGGGCTGACGTGGCAGGCGCTGGCGGCGCGGCCAAAGTGGCCCGCTGAGGCCAGGGCGGTAAACAGTTTGAGCTTATAAATGTCCATAGTGTGTTTTAGTTTTTGCAACATTAAGTTGCGAATATATCATTTTACGTAACGCGATGTATTCACTACACTGCACGGGATTTTTCTATTCACCCTAATTACAGGAGTCTGCTATGCAGGTTTATTACGATAAAGATTGTGATCTTTCTATTATCCAGGGCAAGAAAGTTGCCATTATCGGTTACGGTTCTCAGGGCCATGCCCATGCGTGCAACCTGAACGACTCGGGCGTTGACGTTACTGTTGGTCTGCGTAAGGGCTCATCTTCTGTAGCGAAAGCTGAAGCCCACGGCCTTAAGGTAGCGGAAGTTGCTGAAGCGGTTGCCGGTGCTGAAGTGGTTATGATTCTCACTCCAGACGAGTTCCAGGCCCAGCTGTATAAAGAAGAGATTGAGCCTAACCTGAAAGAAGGCGCTACCCTGGCGTTTGCCCACGGTTTTGCGATCCACTACAACCAGATCGTGCCGCGCAAAGATTTGGACGTGATTATGGTTGCCCCTAAGGCTCCGGGCCACACAGTGCGCACCGAGTTCACCAAAGGTGGTGGCATTCCTGATCTGATCGCGATCTTCCAGGACGCATCAGGTAAGGCCAAAGACGTTGCCCTGTCTTATGCCAGTGGCGTAGGCGGCGGTCGTACCGGTATTATCGAGACGACCTTTAAAGACGAGACCGAAACCGACTTGTTCGGCGAGCAGGCTGTTCTGTGTGGTGGTGCGGTGGAGCTGGTAAAAGCCGGTTTCGAAACCCTGACCGAAGCGGGTTACGCTCCAGAAATGGCTTACTTTGAGTGCTTGCACGAGCTGAAGCTGATCGTTGACCTGATGTACGAAGGCGGCATCGCTAACATGAACTACTCCATCTCTAACAATGCCGAGTATGGTGAGTATGTTACTGGCCCCGAGGTGATCAACGATGAATCTCGCGAAGCCATGCGTGACGCCCTTAAGCGTATCCAAAACGGCGAGTACGCCAAAATGTTCATTGCCGAAGGTGCACACAACTATCCTTCAATGACTGCGGCGCGTCGTAACAACGCGGCTCA